>CALWVA010000084.1 GCA_944384875.1 uncultured Clostridia bacterium | reverse complement strand
AGAGAAAATATGTTACTATAGTAACAAACCCTATTACAGAAAGGTGTAACAGCAAACAATGAGAGCGGTTATTACAGTGATCGGAAAAGATGTGGTGGGCATACTGGCCAAGGTGTCGGGGATGTGCGCCGAATATAATGTGAATATTGTAGACGTCACCCAGTCGGTGCTGCAGGATATGTTCGCCATGATTATGCTGGCAGAGGTATCGGGCTGCAGTGTGGCGTTTGAGCAGTTTGCAGAACAGTTGAGCGAGCTGGGCCGGGAAAACGGCCTGTCTATTCATGTGATGCATGAAGATCTTTTTAACTCCATGCACAGAATTTAAACGGCTAATCGGAAAGGATCTAACAGTTTATGCTGAATGTAGGCGATATTCTCGAGACCATCACGATGATCGAGGAGGAACATCTTGATATCCGCACGGTCACAATGGGCATTTCGTTATTGGAATGTATGGACAGCGATGTGGACAAAGCCTGTGAAAAAATTTATGACAAAATCACCCGGTATGCCGGTGAGCTTGTACCGGTCTGTGAACAGATTCAGAAAGAATACGGCATCCCGATCATTCACAAACGAATTTCGGTGACGCCGGTGGCGATGCTGGCGGCAGCGTGTCAGGGTGCGAATCCCGTAAAATTTGCAAGAACATTGGAAAAAGCGGCAAACGCGGTAGGCGTCAATTTCATCGGCGGCTATTCAGCGCTGGTACATAAAGGCTTTTCAGCGGGAGATTATGCGTTGATCGAATCAATTCCCCAGGCGCTGGCCGAAACAGAGCATGTGTGTTCGTCGGTGAACATCGGCTCAACAAAAACCGGTCTGAATATGGATGCGGTGGCCAAGATGGGCCGGGTGATTCGCAGCAGTGCAGAGGCGACCGCCGACCGCAACTGCATTGGTGCGGCCAAGTTGGTGGTGTTTTGCAATGCACCGGAGGATAATCCATTTATGGCCGGCGCGTTTCACGGGCCCGGCGAGCCGGATTGTGTCATCAACGTGGGGGTATCCGGCCCAGGTGTGGTCCGGGCGGCGCTGGCGAAGTCCCAGGGGCTGGACATTACCGGCGTGGCGGATCTGGTCAAGCGCACGGCGTTTAAGATCACGCGAATGGGTCAGTTGGTAGCAAAAGAAGCGTCTAAACGGCTGTGTGTGCCGTTTGGCATCGTCGATCTGTCGCTAGCCCCCACGCCGGCGGTAGGTGATTCGGTGGCGCATATCCTGGAAGAGATGGGGCTGGAGCAGTGCGGTGCGTGTGGAACTACCGCCTGTCTGGCGTTGCTGAATGATGCGGTGAAAAAGGGCGGCGTGATGGCGTCGTCTCATGTGGGCGGCCTTTCCGGCGCGTTTATCCCGGTATCTGAAGACGCGGGCATGATCGACGCCGCCAAATCCGGTACTCTGACCATCGAGAAGCTCGAAGCAATGACTGCGGTTTGTTCGGTGGGGTTGGATATGATCGTGATTCCCGGTGATACGCCGGCGGAAGTGATCTCCGGCATCATTGCGGATGAAGCGGCGATCGGCATGGTGAATTTCAAGACAACGGCGGTGCGTTTGATTCCAGCGATCGGCCGGCAGGTGGGCGATGAGCTGAACTTTGGGGGGCTGTTAGGGGCCGGCCCGGTTATGCGGGTTAATACGGCGTCTCCGGCGAAATTTATTGCCCGCGGTGGGCAGCTACCTGCACCTATGCAGGCGTTGAAAAATTAATGCATATATAAATTAGACATATAACCATTCAAAAGCTCCTGCCGGTAATTGTCCGCCAGGAGCTTTTGAATGGTTTCAATCAATGATCTGTGCTGTCCACCCCCCCTGTATAAATCACTAGGGAGCGGTTTGTCTGTGGGCAGATCGTTTAATCTAGCGTTGTTTTTGGTTTTATCTATACTCGTTACGATCATCCAAAACGGATGTAATGATCTGGTTTTAAAGCATAAACAACAAAACAGCACAGACACATAAAAAACAGATTCATGCGTCGGTGCCGTATATGCACATCTTTATATGATGGGGAAGTTAGTTTTTAATTAGATTACTGATTGAAGTATTTAAGCTGTTGCTGATCTGATCCAGCACTTTGATGGAAGGGTTTGCTTCGCCTCGTTCGATTTGTCCCAGATATTTTGTGCTGATTTGACAATGAAAAGCCAACTCTTCCTGAGACATTTGAAGCTTTTTTCGTCTATTGTGTACATTTTTCCCGATTTTTTGTGAGATGTTCAAAATCATCCCTCCCAAATTATGATATATTTATTGTAATATAGGGAATAAAATTTGCCAAGGAACGATAATTCCTTTTTAAAAATTATGGAAAATCATTACCAGACAGCGCATGATTCAGATTGTGCAGAAAGATTGAAAAGTGAAACAGAATCACAATCACACAATCAATTATAAAAATGTGTATAATCTTCACATATTATACAGAATGACGCCGCAAAAGTCAAGAGGTAAAATTGCAAAATCGTTGTATAGATTTCAAAATAGTTGAAAAACTATTTTGCGCTGTGGCGTTTTGATTGCCATATAGCCGGCAAGAAACATGACACATACATATAGAGCGGTTTTTGAGCAGTTTTACGGTTACAAAAGATAGGGGTTCTGCCAGCCGGTGGATCGGTTCGGACGAATGTGGATCATTCGGAGTTAAAACTCGAATAGCCGGCTTATGGTTTTACAGGTTGCGCCCACCATGCCTGGGGATTGATGATGATATCTGCTAGCTCGATGTCAAATAAAAATTTCCAAAAACCAATTCAAATCGTATCCAGCCAGCGTCCTCGCAGCAACACGCGCTGCATGCGGAAGGTCTGGTCCAACACCAGCAGATCTGCCTGTTTACCGGGCGCGATGCTGCCGGTTTGATGTGCAATACCCAATATTCGGGCGGGCATCATAGTGGCTGCAGCAAATGCAGTTTCAGGCGGGATGCCCCATTGGATCGCATTATGCACACAGTCTGCCAGGCTGGCAACACTGCCAGCCAGCGTGCCATCCGGTAGTGTTGCCCGTTGATGCTGTACAAAGACAACCTGGCCGCCGAGACTATAACGACCGTCCGGCAAACCAGCAGCCTCCATGCTGTCGCTGATCAGACAGATACGCGGCAAAGTGGGCCTGAAGCCATCTACTGTTGTGTTTGCCATGGGCAGTGTATGGGGAACGAACAGTCGAAAAGCGGCGCGTACAGCGGCAGGATGCACATGGATGCCGTCGCAGATCAGCTCGGCGGATTGCGCGAAGTCTGCTGCGGCGCCGATAACGCCGGGTGCGCGATGCAGCAGCGGCGGCATTGCATTATACAGGTGGGTGAGATGACTGGCACCGGCTTGAAAAGCCGCAGCGGCTGTAGCATAGTCTGCGTAAGTATGGCCTAAAGACACGCGGCATAACGCAGATACCTGCCGAATGCAGTCTATTGCACCGGGAAGCTCCGGCGCTATAGTAATCATGCGCAGTTTTCCGCCAGCAATCTGTGAAAGCTGTTGAATCAATTCCGGTTCCGGCAGTTGCAGTGCATCAGGATGTTGTGCGCCGCATTTTTCCGGTGATAAAAAAGGTCCTTCCAGAGAAATTCCGACAAGCTGTGCCATCTGCTGATCGGCGGTGAAATGGCAGGCGGTGCGCACAGCGCTTTGCAGTGCCTTCGGTTTAAGGCTCATTATTGTTGCACAAAAGCTGGTGACGCCCCGGCGGGCAAGATAGGACGCAGCCTGCTGAAACTGTCCGCTGGAAAAATCGTCACCGGCAGCGCCATGAATATGCAAATCAATCAGCCCCGGTACAATATAATAACCGGTGAGGTTTTGACCTTGCTCCGGCAGTTGGCCGACCTTGAGAATTTTGCTGCCGTCTATCGCAATATCCAAATGTTCAAAAACGCCGGCCGGTGTCAAAATATTTCCACCTGTTAAAACCATAAACCGTACATCCTTTCTATCTGACGTGTTCATTATATAAAAAACCGATGTGATTTGCAAATTGTTTTGATTGAGCGGGATAAATTAAGAGGTGGTTGTATTTATGAAAATACATATTGTAGCTTTATTGGATATTTCTGTTTACAAAAAGGAAAATATATGTTATATTTATAAAAACAGGGAAATGGTGGAGACCAAAGCTGGTCATAAAAGGCTGATCAGATCGGAACAGATTATTTTATTTCGGCGGCAGTCAACACTATTGTAAACCAAAATTCATTTAAGCCAAAACCGTAATTATTGTTGCAATTACCATTTCTATAACGATACAGATGCGATTTATCAGTTTGATGTTCCGTATAGGCGAGAATCATCTGATGGGGGAGATCCGCATCGACCGGTCGCAGCCGGTATTGGATCCTGTTTAAGGATACGCTTTTGTCCGGGTATCACGCCGGCAAGAGATACCGCTGCGGCCGGGTGGTTTTCATACGGGTGGCCCGTGGTTCGGCTGCTTGACAGCCAGCAGGTTTATAACATCACCTTTATTGCGGCGCATGATTGATACCCGCTATACCGGTTAGAATGTGTAATTAGTAGAATTACATATTTAACCTTTCGTGAGGCAGTGTTGTGTTTTGGCGATTATTTTGATGTAATGAGCTGTAGACCAGCGTTGTCAATTACCGTCGCGTATGTTCAATAAAAGGCCGGGAGGGTATTGTCCTCCCGGCCTTTTAAGATCATTTTACCAAAATGTAAATATATTGCGTTCGACAAGCGAGCGCATCATTAAATGGGTTTGCGCATAGGATCCGTTTGCTTTCATTGTATTCTGACTGCACCGGCTGCGATCATTGGCTGGCATAGTACACAAACATATTGCAATTGCTGCGCCATCTGCTTCAATACAATGTGCTTTTGTACGCATATAACCGGGTTCGCTATACACTATTTAATATCGTGTACGGCAGATTATTTTCGCGTTTCTGCCGCTTTTTGAATGCAGTTAATGGCATTCAGACTTCGAGGGTATCCAATATAAGGAAGACACTGGGAAACTACTTTGATGAGAAACGCCTGATCATTGCCCAGATTCATATTTCCGCCTGCATGGGCGATCAATTGCGGTTCACAGCCACCCTGCGCCGCCAGAAAACAGAATGTAATCATTTCTCTTTGGGCCAAATCAAGGCCGGTTCTGGTATAATAGTCGCCGAAACAGTTAGCTGCCAGCCAGCGATTGATATGGCCGTTTTTCCAGGCGTCTTTCATACCGTCTCCGAAGATGTCGACCTGCGTCTGCGCGCCTCGTTCCAGGCGGTTTTCCATAGTGGTGGTTGCTTGCTTTTCCAATGGCAGCTTAACGCCTCGTTCTGATAAGATTTCGTTGGTGATATCCAGAAATGGCCGCACTCTGCCAATGCCCAGATAATCTACGGCCTGGTAAATCACTTCTTTGACCATGACCGGTGAAAGACCGGCATCCAGCGCGCGGGGCAATGCCAGCCTGAACTCTTCCATGCCCTGACAGCCCAGCAGAGTCGCTATAATTGCCAGATGGCGGGTTGCATCGTCGAGCTGCTGTCCTGGTTCGTTGACGACCTCCTGAAACGCGAAATGCTCAAACCGCTCTGCAAATTCCGGGTCGGTTTCCCGATAATTCATTTTGTAAACCTCCTTTATATCGCTTCGATGTTTTGATTGCCGGTAGACCATACATGCTGTTCTTTTGTGGCAGACGGTGTATTCTGCGCCATCACGCCCACCAATTTGTGTGGAACATATTTTTCTTCCAGATAGGTCATTTCATCTGGCGTCAAAACCAGATCGACCGCTTTTACTGCGCCATCGATATGCTGCAGCTTGGTCGCGCCGACCACCGGAGCCGTAACCTTGGCCAACAGCCAGGCCAGCGCAATTTCGGTCATGGATACGCCGTGTTTGTCTGCCAGTTCTGCTACCCGGCGGATAATGACGTTGTCTTGCGCCGCTGTATTGTCATATTTAAATTTCGCGTAGTTGTCTTGTTCCAACCGTTGGGAGGTTTCGCCGGGATGTTTGGAAAGACGCCCGCCGGCTAACGCACTGTAAGGCGTCATGGCAATGTGATCTTCGGCACACAGTTTTGCCATTTCCCGCTCTTCTTCTCGAAAGATCAGATTGTAATGCCCTTGTACAGATACAAATTTGGAGAACCCTTCTTTTTCCGCCAGAGCGTTTGCTTTGGCAAGCTGCCAGGCGAAGCAGTTGGAAATTCCGATGTAACGGACTTTTCCCTGTTTCACCACCTGGTTCAGTCCATCCATTATATCATAAAGTGGCGTTTGATAATCCCACATATGATAGATATATAAATCTACGTAATCCATGCCAAGGTTTCTCAGGCTGGTATTGATCATCTGTTGAATATGCTGCTGGCCAGAGATACCGGCTTCAATTTCCTGTTGCGTGCGGGGCAGAAATTTTGTTGCAACCACGACTTGCTCCCGTCTGGCATAATCCCGCAGCGCCCGACCGAGATACTGTTCGCTGGTGCCGCTCTGGTAGCCGATTGCCGTATCAAAAAAATTGACGCCCAGCTCCAACCCGCGTTTTATAATTTCACGGGAATGTTCTTCGTCCAACGTCCAGCTGTGTTGTCCGTTGTTTGCGTCGCCAAATCCCATACATCCCATGCAGATCCGGGATATAGTTAATTCGGAATTTCCCAGTTTAGTATATTGCATGTTTATTGCCTCCTGTTTTACAGCGATTTTCCCAGGTCATAAGCCAACTGTGGAAACGCCGTCTTCTTTGTCATGGAGACGGTGCCGCAGCCTGTTGCGAGAATTTGTCCCTGATCCTGAAAATGCAGATATTTGCAAAGCGTTTCATAATGGGATTGAATATCGCGCATCGTCCAATCGTTACGATCCCACGCTGCGACAAGAAGCGCTGTTTTCAGCTTTTTTTCAGTGAGCCGACCGTTGAAGCTGTAAAATCGGTCAATCACCAGTTTTAGCTGCGCGGATATGCCAAAGTAATACAGTGGTGTTACAAATACAACCATATCCGATTTCAGAATCTGCTGCTGCAGGTCTGGCATATCGTCTTGTTGACAACAAGGGCCGGACATTCCGCAGGCATCACAACCCAGACATGGATGGATCGTTGCATGTCCCGCATCGAAGACGGTCACACGGTGCCCCGCTTCTTTTGCACCCTGCATAAAGTGCTCTGCTAACAGATTAGACGAACCGTGTTTATGCGGACTGCTTTCGATCACTAAAATTTGCATGCCGTGTCCTC
>CALWVA010000083.1 GCA_944384875.1 uncultured Clostridia bacterium | reverse complement strand
TGCTGGCGTTGCGGCCCGGCGCGGCCGGAAACGGCCCGCAGCCGCAACTGGCAGGAACATCGGCGGACGCTATGGGGCATAGCGGCGGGCCGGCGGAAAACGGCGGTTTGACGCAGGCCGGCGATATAGAACAAACCGGCGATCCGGCGCAGGAGCAAAGCGCAGCGCAGGACGCAGCGGAACAGAGCGGTCATGCGGCGGTGCAAAGCCCGGCGCAGGGCGGCCAGGACGGCGGGCAGCCGGAACACTGAGCGAACAATGCGCGCCGGTGGGCGATTGCGAAGACAACGCTCGTAGCATACCGGCGGCGCTGTGAAAAGACAGATATCGCACACCGGCGGCGGCCGGAAAAACCAGCGGTAGAACGCGCCGGGCAGCAGAGATTGCCGCATACCGGCGGGCGCTGTGAAAAGATTGTGAAAAGAGAAAGATTGCGATATGCCGGCGGCAGCGCCGGAAAGATGGAATATGTACGCACCGGCCACAGCGCCGGGCGGTATTGCGATAAAGCCGGACAGACAGTGGATACCGGCAGGCCGCGGCGGCAGGACAGGACGCCTGCCCGCCAGGGGAATCAGGAAAGGAATGGTCACAGGTTATGAGTCTGGAAGAGAAAATAGTCCCGGTGGAAATTGTGGATCAGATGGAGGAATCCTTTCTGCAATATTCCATGTCGGTGATTGTCAGCCGTGCGCTGCCGGATGTGCGGGACGGGCTGAAACCGGTGCATCGCCGGATTTTGTATACGATGTATGAAAAAAACCTGCTGCCGGAGAACCCGTATCGGAAGTGCGCCGATACGGTGGGTGCGGTGTTGGGCTCTTATCATCCCCACGGCGACGCGTCTGTATATGACGCGCTGGTGCGTATGGCGCAGGATTTTTCGCTGCGCTATGTGTTGGTAGACGGACACGGCAACTTTGGCTCGGTAGACGGGCATCCTGCCGCGGCATACCGGTATACCGAGGCCAGAATGAGCAAAATGGCGGTGGAGATGCTGTCGGACATCGATAAGGATACCGTGGATTATATGCCCAACTACGACGACCGGCTCAAAGAGCCGGTGACGCTACCTTCGCGGTTTCCGCAGCTGCTGGTCAACGGCTCTACCGGTATTGCGGTAGGTATGGCGACCAATATTCCGCCTCACAATCTGGCGGAGGTCATCGACTGCATGGCGGCGCTGATCGATAACCCCGATCTGGATATTGCGCAGATGAATGAAATTCTGCCGGGGCCGGATTTTCCCACAGGCGGCATCATTATGGGGCGGTCGGGCATCCGGGCGGCCTATTCCACCGGGCGCGGGCGGATTATTGTGCGGGGCCGGGCGGAAATTGAAGAGGTCAAAACCAATAAATATCAGATTGTGATCACCGAGATTCCATATATGGTTAATAAGCAGCACCTGGTTAAATCCATGGTGGATCTGGTGGATTCCAAGCGGATTGAGGGCATCGACGATATTGTGGACTATTCCAACCGCGAGGGTATGAAAATCGTGGTGGAGCTGAAAAAGGATGTGAATCCGCAGGTGGTGCTCAACCAGCTGTATTCCTTTACCCAGCTGCAGACCACCTTTGGCGTGATTATGCTGGCGCTGGTAGACGGCAAACCACAGATTTTGAATTTGAAGCAGATGTTGCAGCATTATATCGCCTATCAGGAACAGATCGTGACCCGCCGGACCCAGTATGATCTGCGCAAGGCCAAAGAACGGGCGCATTTGTTTGAAGGCTATAAAATTGCGCTGGATTTCATTGATGAGGTTATCAAAGTCATTCGGGCGTCGAAGTCTGTGCCGGAAGCAAAAGAGGCGCTGTGTGAAAATTTCCCGCTGGACGATGTGCAGGCCGACGCCATCGTGAAAATGCCGCTGGGCCGTCTGACCGGGCTGGAGCGGCAAAAGATTGAAGATGAGCTGGCCAGCTTGCGTGCCAAAATCTCAGAATACCAGTCGATTCTGGCAGATGAAGCGAAGATTCTGAACATTGTGAAAGAGGAAGCGCTGAAGATCCGCGACCGCTATGCAGACGACCGGCGCACCGAGATTACCTCGGTGGAGGGCGAAGTGGATATTGAGGATCTGATTCCGGTGGAAGACTGTGTGATGACCCTGACCAATATGGGGTATATCAAACGGCTGCCGGCGGCGACCTATCATACCCAGAACCGGGGCGGCAAGGGCCTGAAAGGCATGACCACCCGGGAGGAGGATTCCGCCGATCAGATGTTTATCTGTTCGTCTCACGATTATGTGCTGTTTTTCTCCAACTTCGGGCGGGTATACAGGCTGAAGGCTTATGAAGTGCCGGAGGGCAGCCGAACCTCTAAGGGGCTGAATATTGTCAATCTGCTACCATTGCAGGGCGGCGAGAGCATTACCGCAATGATCAAGGTTTCGTCCTTTGACGAAGGCAAATATCTGTGTATGGTAACCAAGCTTGGAACCATCAAACGTACCGAGCTGCAGGCGTATAACACCGCGCGCAAGGGCGGTTTGATCGCCATCAATCTGAGTGAGGGCGACGAGCTGCGCTGGGTCAAGATGACAGACGGCGACGACAGCCTGATTGTCGCGACCAAAAAGGGTATGGCGATCCGATTCAATGAGACCGACGCGCGTCCGCTGGGACGTACTGCCCACGGTGTGCGGGCGATTACGCTGCGCGAAGGCGACGAGGTTATCGGTATGGCCGCGGTCAGCGAAGGCAAAACGCTGCTGACTGTAACAGAGACCGGCTATGGCCGGCGGTCTGATCCCGATGATTACCGCGGCCAGTCCCGCGGGGGCAAGGGTGTTATCAACTATAAGACCGCAAAATATGGCGACGTGGCGCAGATTACCATGATCAACGATGATGAAGATATTATTTTGATTTCGTCTGACGGCGTGATTATCCGGATCCCGGCGGATTCGGTCAGCGTTCTGGCGCGGCCGGCCAAGGGCGTTCGGGTGATGCGGGTCGCCGACGGCGAGCGGGTGATTACGCTGGCGAGAGCGGAAAAAGACGAAGGCGACCCGGAAGAACCGGATGGTCCGCAGAATGGCGGCCCGGCGGATGCCGCGCCGGCTGATACGGACCGGGTTTCGGGCGACGAAACGGCGGCGGGCGTGCCGGGCGGTTCTGATGGGGCGGACACCGGGCGCAAGATCGCAGACAGTCCGCAGGCGCAGGCGGCGATTGACGAGCTGATGCAGCGGGCGCAGGGTGAACAGGAGCAGGCGTAAAACCGGATGCTGCCCGCAAACAGGGTCTAGCGGCAACGACGGAATATAAAACGGCAAAAGCCGGGCATGGTTACCATAACCATGCCCGGCTTTTTGTATATCAGGGGCGTGCCGCTGTCTCGGCAAAGGGCGCATCAGAATATAAAATTCACCAGCAACACATATAAAATGGTTCCGCCGGCGACGGATAACAGCATGTTTTTGCGCCACAGATGCAAACCCGCGGTAACGGCGACGGCCAGCAGGGTCGGAATCCCGAAGGGGTATTGCAACAGCGTGACGTCTTTCAAGCTGTAGACTACCAGAAAGCCCAAAGCGGCAAAGGGCAGCACCTGACCCAGATATTGCACAAATTTTGGCGTCTGCCGGCCGGCGGGAAACAGCACAAACGGCAGAAACCGGGTGACGATTGTGCCCAGAACGACTGCGCCGATGGTGAGCAGCGCCTGCCACAGCGGCATAGTCATGACGGCCGCCCTCCTTTCGCCAGCCGGTTTTTCAAAACGGCCAGCACCAGCAGGATCAGCAGCATCGCGGGAATGATAAAATTCTCCGGGCCCAGGGCGATCAGACAGACGGTGCTGCATAAAATGCCTAAAACGCCGGGAATCCGGTTGGTATCGGAGATCCAGCGGTCTACGAAAATGACGACAAACAGCGCGCACATCGCAAATTCCACGCCCTTGATCTGTATTTGCAGCAGGTCGCCCAGCAGCCCGCCCAGGGTCGCTGAAACTACCCAGTAACTCTGGTTAAGCAGCGTGACGAAAAACATGAACCAGCCCTTGTCTATGCCCGCGGGGATGGTTGCGGCGGCGTTGATGGAAAAGGTTTCGTCGCACATGCCGAAGATCAGATACCATTTCTTTTTGCCGGCGCCGCGGAATTTGTCAAGCATCGAGATGCCGTAAAACAGGTGGCGGGCGTTGATCATCAGGGTCAGGGCAAAGGCGTAAAACGGATTGAAGTTTTGCAGCAGCAGATTGGCGGCGACAAACTCCATCGAGCCGGCGAAAATGGTGGCGCTCATCAGCATCGGCCAGAGAAATGAGAAGCCCTGTTGGTGCATATAAAAGCCGTAGGTCAGCCCTAAAAAGGCGAACCCCGCCAGAATAGGCAGCGTATAGGGAACAGCGGCTTTGAACGCTGTGGCTTTGATTGAGTCTTTTTTCATAAACATCCTTTCAGTGGGACGGCTTTGTTCGCCGGGCAACGTGGAAAAGCGGGGAGCAAAACGGGCGGGAATTTTTAGTGGTGTATAACCGGGAGTGATTGTATTGGGTGAAAAAAGCGGCAAACAGTGTGCAGCAGGGGTGTAATATGCGGGGATGGGTGCGATGGGGGGTGTGCAGCGCGGGGGTGCGGATGGTATGCAGGGTGGGTGGTGAACGGTGTGCTGCGGTATGTGGTGTAAGGATTGGTGCGGCGTGGGGGCGCGCCGCCGGATGATGGGACGACGGGATGCGCGCAGCGAATAGATGTAGCGCGTGAAAAGTAGTTGTAATACGCGCTGGTGCAGCGGTCAGGACGGCCAGTATTTCCGGTCGAGGCTGCGCAGCTGTACCGCCTGGGCCACATGCACCCGGCCGATGTTTTGCGCCCCCTGCAGGTCGGCCAGGGTGCGGGCGACCTTTAGAATCCGGTCGTGGCCCCGGGCGGACAGGCCCAGCCGGTCGAAGGCCTCTTGTAAAAAAGACCGGGCGGCCGGCTCTAATTCACAGAACCGCCGCACCAGCGCCGGCGTCAGCCGGGCATTGCAGCTGATCCCGATGTTGCGGTAACGCTGCTGCTGGATCTTGCGGGCGGCGTTGACCCGCTGGCGGATCTGCGCTGAAGATTCGCGTTTTACTGCGCCGTGCAGCTCGTGAAACTGTACCGGTGCGACTTCGACGTGTAGATCGATCCGGTCCAGCATCGGGCCGGAGATGCGGTTGAGATAGCGGCGCACTGTTTTGGCGTCGCAGACGCAGGTCTGGTCGGGGTGGCCGAAGTAGCCGCAGGGGCACGGGTTCATGGCGGCGATGAAAATAATGTTGCAGGGAAAAGACTGCGCGCCGGCCACCCGGGAAACATGCACAACGCCGTTTTCCAGCGGCTGGCGCAGGGCCTCCAGCGCGTTTTTTGGAAACTCCGGCAGCTCGTCGAGAAATAAAACGCCGTTATGCGCTAAAGAAAGTTCCCCCGGGGTGGGGGTTTTGCCGCCGCCGGTCAGCGCCGGGGCGGAGATGGTATGGTGGGGAGCGCGAAACGGGCGGGTGGTCAAGATGGGGGTATCCGCCGGGAGCTGGCCAGCCAGCGAATAGAGGGTGGTGGTCTGGATAGCCTCTGGCAGCGTCATATCTGGCAAAATAGAGGGCAGCCGCGCGGCCAGCATGCTTTTGCCGGAGCCGGGCGGGCCGATCAGCAGTGTATGGTGGCCGCCGGCCGCGGCGACCTCCAGCGCCTGTTTGGCCTTTTGTTGCCCCACCACGTCGGCAAAATCGGGGAAACGGCCGGCGCTATGCAGCGAATAGGCTGGCGGGGCCATGGGCTGTATGGGTTGCTTGCCGGTCAGATGCGCAAGCAAGGCAGGCACAGTTTCTACCGGGAAGACCTGCAGGCCGTCGATCACTGCGGCCTGCGCCGCGATCGCAGCCGGGACAAAGGCGGTGTGCAGGCCGGCGGTTTGCGCGGCGGCGGCCATTGCCAGCAGCCCTTTAACCGGGCGCACCGCGCCGTTTAACGATAATTCGCCGGCGAAAAAACAGTCTGATGGGTCAAATTGTAATTGGCCGGAGGCCAGCAGCAGCCCCAATAAAATAGGCAGATCGTAGACAGAACCTTCTTTTTTGACCGATGCGGGCGCTAAATTCACAGTGATTCGTCCTTTGGGAAACTGCAGCCCGCTGTTGCGGCAGGCGGCCCGCACCCGGTCGCGGGATTCTTTCACCGCCGCACCCGGCAGGCCCACCACGTCGAAACCCGGCAGACCGGCGCTGATGCTGGTTTCTACCCGGACTTCATATGCATCGACGCCCCAGACGCCCATGCTGGACAGTTGTGCGAACATGCAAGACCTCCTGTAATCAGATTAAAGCGCGGCTTTGCCGCGCAGAGGAAAATGAACATGAAAGGTTTATATGGATTAAAATGAATTTATAAGGGTATTATGTGGCTAATATAGATTTAAAAAGCAAAAACCGCGCGTTGCCGGAAAATCAAAGAAGAGAAGCGGTTAAAGGGAAAAAGCGGCGTGAGATAAGGTCAGTAGTGAGGACAGGGTGGAAACCGGCAGGACAAAGCCGACAGCGAAAGCGGGGTAAAACACCGCGAGACAGAATCGCTGGCGGGATCAGCCTTGTCGCCGGATCTGCTGCAACAGATTTGCGGCCTGCTGATAATGGGTATAGCCGGTGGTGTTTTGTTCCGGCGGGACGCGGCAGGACATCCACAAAGTCGGGATATTCCGACCGGAAAGACCGATGCTTTGCAAATAGTCAGACAGCGCGGTCATAAACTGTGTATCGTTGAGCTGCAGCCCTTTGCCGTCGTGGTCGTCAAGCCCCGGCTGCGCGGCGAACAGACCCCGTTTGTCCAGCTCTTCAAAGCGGTAATCATCGGTAATAAACAGATAGCATCGGTCGTTTTGCAGCTCGCCGTTCAGCGCGCCCGACTGCGCAATCTGAAAGCTCTGGCTGTCTGACGACGGGTTATAAGACATGTTTAATATTTGTACGGTTACTTCGCCGTCGCTATCCAGATCTTCGCCGTATTGCTCCAGCGCGTAGGCCATGCCCTGGGACAGGTCGGTGGAGGTGGTGTCGGTGGAATACAAAATGACATAGTAATCATAGGATTGGACGGTAAGCAGCTGCACCGCGGAAAAGATAACCACAAACGCCAGGAACAGCCCGACCAATGTGTGTACTTTATAATGGTACCAGAAATTGTCCAGCCATTTAAAACATTTGGTTTGCTTGAAAGCCATAAGCGCAACCTGTTCCTTTCAAA
>CALWVA010000082.1 GCA_944384875.1 uncultured Clostridia bacterium | reverse complement strand
GGCATGATGAAAAGCCGGATTTTCCGGTTTGAGTTGCCGGTAAGCAGCGCGTTGCTGGAAAAAATCGACGCCGTTTTTCAGCAGGAGGTTTACAATCTGCCGCTGGATGAGCTGAATCCCGTGATGATGCAAGGCCTGCTGCTGACGCTGGGTGAAGATTCCCTGGCCGCCGCACCGGCAATTTCCGCATTGATGGACGCTGCCAACGACATCGCCGAATCACAGGTCAAACTCAAAGGTGAGACCAATTTGTTGACCCATCGTGAATTTTCAGCCGAACGCGCCAAAATGTTGTTTGACTATCTGCAAAACGATCTGGCGCTGCTGCATATTCTGCGCCGCGCCGGAGACGGGCTTTCAATTATTCTCGGCAACGAGACCGGCGAGGACGCGCTGAACAGCTCCGGGATGATCGTCACCCATTATTCCATCGGTGACCGCGACGTCGGCGCAATTGGGATTTTAGGGCCGGACCGTATGGATTATGAGCATATTATTCCCAGTGTTTTATATTTCAAAGACAAGCTGGGCGGGTTGTTGACCGAACGATTTTCGGATGATTTTTAGAAAGGATCTGACACAATGAGCGACGAAAAGAATTGTAGCTGTAACCCAGGCGACGAACAGCCGGCAGATTGCTGCGAACAGACAGCGCAACCGGCGGACTGCTGTAAACAGGCGGATGAAAAAGCGGAAAAGCCTTCAAAAGAAAAAAAGTGTAAAAAAGACGCCGCGCAAAAAGATGCGCAAATCGAACAGTTGCAGCAACAGATTAAAGCGCTGCAAAAAGAGCGGGATGAAAAGAACGACCTGCTGCTGCGCACCGCCGCAGAATTTGACAACTTCAAAAAGCGGGAAACCGCGGCGCGGGCGACGGCAGCCGCCTTTGTAAAGGGCGAAACCATTAAAGCGCTGCTGCCCTGCATCGATAACATCAACCGGGCGATGGCGGCAGACGATACGTCTGCGGATTACGCCAAAGGCATTACAATGACCGTCAAAAGCCTGATGGATGCGCTTGAGAAGCTGGGACTGGAACAGATTAATCCAAAAGGCGAGCCTTTTGACGTCAATCTGCACCAGGCCGTGATGCGGGTAGACGACGACTCGGTCGGCGCCAACATTATCACTGAAGTGTTACAGCCAGGCTACAAGCTGGGCGACCAGATTTTACGCCATGCAATGGTTAAAGTCGCAAACTGCGATATGTAATCTATGGTTACACATACTATTTACAAACGACATACTGTTTTATTTTTGAAAGGATGATTGATTATGGGAAAAATTATCGGCATTGACTTGGGTACAACCAACTCCTGCGTTGCAGTAATGGAAGGCGGCGAACCCGTGGTAATCGCCAACGCGGAGGGCTCGCGGACGACCCCGTCGGTAGTGGCGTTTTCGAAAAACGGCGAACGGATGGTAGGCCAGGTGGCAAAACGGCAGGCTATTACCAACCCCGACCGCACCATTTCTTCAATCAAGCGGGAGATGGGCACCAATTACACTGTGCAGATTGACGATAAAAAATATACGCCACAGGAGATTTCGGCGATTATTTTGCAGAAACTGAAGACCGATGCGGAAAACTACATCGGTTCGCCGGTTACCCAGGCGGTCATCACCGTTCCGGCATATTTCACCGACGCCCAGCGGCAGGCGACCAAAGACGCCGGCAAAATCGCCGGGCTGGAGGTTTTGCGGATTATCAACGAGCCGACGGCGGCGGCGCTGGCCTATGGCGTCGATAAAGAAAGCGACCAGAAGGTTATGGTATATGACCTGGGCGGCGGTACTTTCGATGTATCAATCATCGAAATGGGCGACGGCGTACAGGAGGTACTGGCCACGGCAGGTAACAACCGGCTGGGCGGCGACGACTTCGATAAGCGGATTATGGACTATATCGTAAATGATTTTAAATCGCAGACCGGCATTGACCTGTCCAGCGATAAAATGGCGATGCAGCGAATCAAAGAAGCTGCTGAAAAAGCCAAAATTGATCTGTCCGGCGTTACATCGGCAGATATCAACCTGCCGTTCTTATCCGCGGACGCCAGCGGCCCGAAGCATTATGAAACCACGCTGACCCGGGCGAAATTTAATGAATTGACCGCAGATCTGGTAGAAGCGACCATGGGGCCGGTTCGCCAGGCGCTGTCTGACTCCGGGCTTTCCAAAGACGATATCAACAAGGTTTTGATGGTCGGCGGTTCCAGCCGAATTCCGGCTGTCAACGACGCAGTGAAAAACTTTATCGGCAAAGATCCGTTTAAAGGCATTAATCCGGATGAATGCGTAGCAATCGGCGCGGCCATCCAGGGTGGCGTGCTGGGCGGCGACGTCAAAGGGCTGCTGCTGCTGGACGTTACCCCGCTGTCGCTGGGTATCGAAACCATGGGCGGCATCTCCACCAAGGTTATCGAGCGCAACACCACCATCCCGACGAAAAAGAGCCAGATTTTCTCTACCGCAGCTGACGGGCAGACTTCAGTTGAAGTGCATGTATTGCAGGGCGAACGGGAGTTTGCAAAAGACAATAAGACGCTGGGCGTGTTCCATCTGGACGGCATCGCTCCGGCGCCCCGCGGTATCCCGCAGATTGAGGTAACCTTCGATATCGACGCCAACGGCATTGTGCATGTTTCGGCCAAGGATAAAGGTACCGGCAAGGAACAGGCGATCACCATCACCTCCAACACCTCCATGTCCAAAGAGGATATTGATAAGGCGGTGCGCGACGCCGAGCAATATGCCGCAGAAGATAAAAAGCGTCGTGAGGAAGTGGATATTCGCAACAACGCCGATCAGATGATCTATCAGTCGGAAAAGACGGTGGCAGATCTGGGCGACAAACTCTCTGAGGAAGAGAAAAATTCGATCAAAACCGCCGCGGACGCGCTGAAAGAAGCGCTGAAAGGCGATAATATTGACGAGATTAAATCCAAACAGGAAGAGCTGCAAAAAGCCATCTTTGCCGTTTCAGAAAAGGTATATAAAGCGGCGCAGGAGCAGGCCGCGGCAGAACAGGCCGCGCAGGGCAACAACGCCGGCGCAAAAGACGGCAATGTCTATGACGCGGAATATACCGAAGCGGACGACAAAAAAGACGATCAGAACAAATAACACCGATCTATAAACCTGCTGTCAACCCCCCGCCGTGTGCGGGAGGTTGACGGTGTCTATCAGGGAGAGAATGTACTTATGGCAGAAAAACGCGACTTCTACGAAGTTCTCGGCGTAGATAAAAACGCGGATGAGGCAACAATCAAAAAAGCATACCGGCAGATGGCGAAAAAATACCACCCCGACCTGCACCCCGGCGATAAGACGGCTGAAGCCAAATTCAAAGAGGTCAACGAAGCCTATGAGGTATTGTCAAACCCGGAGAAAAAGGCGAAATATGATCAGTTTGGTCATGCGGGCGTCGACCCGAACTTCAGCGGCGGTAGCGGATTCGGCAGCGGGTTCGGCGGCTTTGAAGACGTGGATCTGGGCGATATTTTCAGCAGTTTCTTCGGCGGCGGGTTCGGCGGCGGACGCCGGAGCAATCCCAACGCCCCCCGCAGAGGCAGCGATACGGCGGTCAATCTGGTTTTATCCTTTGAAGAAGCGGCCAAGGGCTGCTCCAAAACCGTGCAGGTCACCCATATCGAAAGCTGCCCCGACTGTGGCGGCAGCGGCGCGAAATCCGGCACTTCCGCTTCGGTTTGTCCGGACTGTCACGGAACCGGGCAGGTCACCGCCACCCAGCGCACGCCTTTCGGCGTAATGCAGACGCAGCGGCCCTGCACCAAATGCGGCGGCAAGGGCAAAATCATCGCAAATCCCTGCCCCAGATGTTCCGGAAATGGTCGGATCCGCGTCACCAAACAGCAGAATATCCATATTCCGGCGGGCATCGACGACGGGCAGGTGCTGAATGTCCGCGGGCAGGGCGATGCCGGAATCAACGGCGGGCCGGCGGGCGATCTGCATGTCAACATTTCTGTGCGCCCGCATCCGATTTTCGAACGCGACGGCTACGACGTATATTGCGAGGTGCCGATCACCTTTGTGCAGGCGGCGCTGGGCGATGAGATCACCGTGCCGACGCTGGACGGTAAAGTGAAATTCCGCATCCACGAAGGCACCCAGCCCGGCGATGAGTTTAAGCTGGCTTCCAAAGGTATTCAGCGCCTGAATGGCACCGGACGGGGCAACCAATATGTCAAGGTTATGGTGGAGGTTCCGAAAAACCTCACCAGCGAACAGAAAGAACTGCTGAAAACCTTCGGTGAAAAAACCGGCAGCGGCAACTATAAAAAGAGCAAAGGCTTTTTTGATAAGCTGAAAGATATGTTTAACGACTGATCGTGTCGCCGGGGAAACGGTCTGCATCCGATTGTATAAGCCGGCAGATGATCAATCATTAAAATCAACGCCCCGGCGTCTTGTATAAACACAAGACGCCGGGGCGTTGATAATAAAGGAGGAAAGATTACTGTTTATTTAAAATAACGGTCTAACAGGCCTTTGAACCCACAGCCGTGGCGTGCTTCGTCTTTGGCCATCTCATGTACGGTATCATGGATCGCGTCATAACCCAGCTCTTTGGCCTTTTTCGCCAGCATCAGCTTGCCTTCGCAGGCGCCGTTTTCCGCCATATAGCGCAGTTGAAGATTCTTTTTGGTAGAATCGGTTACGACTTCGCCCAGCAGCTCAGCAAATTTCGCCGCATGTTCGGCTTCTTCCATCGCCGCTTTTTCATAATACAGGCCAACTTCGGGATAGCCCTCGCGATAAGCAACTCTAGCCATTGCCAGATACATGCCGACCTCGGTGCACTCGCCGGTGAAATTCTGCTGTAAACCTTCGACAACCGCAGCGTCCAGCCCTTTGGCTACGCCAACACGATGCTCATCCGCCCAGGAAACCTCCGCGGCAGACTCGGTAAATTTCGACGCAGGCGCACCGCACTGGGGACATTTCTCGGGCGCACTGTCACCCTCATGTACATAACCGCAGACTGAACATACAAACTTCTTCATTTTCATTACTCCTTCCGCCGCTGCATAACCGGCTTTTAATATAGATTGATGCAGAATCTATTTTGCACCCCGGAAACCATCGTTTCACAGAGCAGCTTGTTTATTTTGCGCAGGACTTACATCTGCCACGGACGATCAGCTGCACACTGTGGACCTCGCCCTGCACCGCCTGGGCGGTCTGGGCCGCAATTCGGCCGGTAACAGCATCGAACACATCGTAAACCTCGCCGCAGATATCGCAGACAAAATGATAATGTGGCTGGGTATTGCCATCAAAGCGCTCTTTACCGTCGCAGGTGAATTTCAGCGCCTGGCCCTCCTGTTCCAGCTCCCGCAGGTTACGGTAAACGGTGCCCAAACTGATGTGTGGATATTGCTGTCGGATGGCCGTATAAATCTCGTCGGCAGACGGATGATCACATCGGTTTTGCAGATTGTGAATAATCGCTTCCCGCTGTCTGGAAAACCGTCTTGGAGCCGCCATAAGGTCACTTCCTAACAAAAATAGTAATTGTTACTGTTATTAGTATAGCTGTTTCTTCTTCAAAAGTCAAGTCTTTTTGATCATTTTTTCGCTTTTTTCGCATATTGCGTCACCTGTACAACGGCCATATATTCGTCACAGCCCCTTTGACCGCATACTACACAAGCACAAGCCCCGTTTACACAAACTTTAGCGTCGTGCCGCAAATGAATCATGCGCAGTGGAAAAAATAGCTTTTTTACGGTTTTTTATTGCTTTTTGGCAGAAATGTTATATAATAAATTAGAATGTTATTTTTGAGATTGGGTGATAACAGATGCAATATCAGGACCTTTATGATCTGTGGGTTCAAAACGCAACGGCTGATCCGGATCTGGTAGACGAGCTGCGCCAGATCAGCACGGATGCAGACGGCATTGCGGACCGTTTTTATAAAGATCTCGAATTCGGAACCGGCGGGCTGCGCGGGGTGATTGGCGCGGGTACAAACCGGATGAACGTTTATACCGTTGGTCGGGCAACCCAGGGGCTGGCAGATTATATCCGTTCTTCCGGCGGCAGCAGCGTGGCAATCGCCCACGACAGCCGGATTAAATCTGATTTATTTGCAAAAACAGCGGCACAGGTATTCGCCGCCAACGGACTCACTGTGCACTTTTATAAAGAACTGATGCCAACGCCGATGCTGTCTTATGCGGTGCGGGCGCTGCACTGCGACGCCGGCGTGGTAGTAACGGCCAGCCACAACCCCGCCAAATATAACGGTTATAAGGTTTATGGGCCTGACGGCTGTCAGTTGACGCTGGACGCCAGCGAACAGGTATTGCAAAATATTGAGCAGACCGATCTGTTTTCCGGCGTAAAAAAGATGGACTTTGACGCCGCGCTGCAACAGGGGTTGATCTGCTATATTGGTGACGATGTGATCCAAGCTTATCTGGACGCGGTCTACAGCCAGTCGGTGCATCCCGAGCTGCTGCGGCAAACTGATCTGCGAGTGGTATATACTCCGCTGCACGGCACCGGCAACAAGCCGGTACGGGCCATTTTAAAAAAGGCCGGCGTCAAACAGGTGATTGTGGTGCCGTCACAGGAACTGCCCGACGGTAATTTCCCAACCGCGCCTTATCCAAACCCCGAGATCCGCCAGGCCTTCGAACAGGCGCTGCTGCTGGCAAAAACCGAACAGCCCGATTTGTTGCTGGCCACCGACCCTGACTGCGACCGGGTGGGAATCGCGGTGCGCAGCGGCGACGAATATGTGCTGATGTCCGGCAACGAGGTGGGCGCGCTGCTGCTGGACTATATTCTGCGGGAGCGCAAGGCCGCAGGAACGCTGCCGGCGCATCCGGTGGCGGTTAAAACCATTGTGACCACCGATCTGGCGCAAAAAATAGCGGACAGCTACGGCTGTGAAGTTCGCAATGTATTAACCGGGTTTAAATTCATCGGCGAGCAGATCGGGTTGCTGGAACAAAACGGCCAGGCCGATCGGTATATCTTCGGTTTTGAGGAAAGCTATGGGTATCTGTCCGGCGGCTATGTGCGGGATAAGGACGCAGTGGATGCTTCGCTGCTGATCTGCGAGATGGCCGCATTTTACAAACAACAGGGCAAAACGCTGTTACAGGTTATGGATGCGCTTTATCAACAATACGGCTACTTTGTACATACACAGCTGAATTTTGCCTTCGAAGGCATCAGCGGCATGGAAAAGATGCAGCAGATTATGACCCGGCTGCGCGAACAGGTTCCGGCCAGTGTTGGCGGCTTGACAGTGCAGGCGGTCTGCGATTATGAGAGCTCTCAAAAACGGGAAACCGCCACCGGCGCGGTAACACCGATTACGCTGCCCAAATCCAATGTGATCAGCTATCTGCTGAAACATGCCGCGTCGGCCATTGTCCGTCCATCCGGCACAGAACCAAAAATCAAGGTTTATGTGACCGCTGTCGGGCAGAGCCACGAACAGGCGCAACAGTGCAGCCAGCAGATTGCGGCGGATATGACCGCGCTGCTGCAGGCTTAAAAACAACTGCCAAACCACTATTTTGATCGCCGCGTGCCGCGCACCGGGGTACCGTGCCGGTGGGAAATACGGTGGGTTTAAAGACTGGATTATTACAAAAACAACAAAAAGCTGGCCGCTTCCTGTTAAAACACCGGCCGAAGGCTGGCTGATCATGAAAAATAAATCGCAGAAGGGGATGTTCTAAACAATGAAGCATTTAAAAAAACTGACCGCGTTGTGTATGGCGCTGGCGGTGGCTCTGATTCCGGTCACCGCAATGGCACAAACCGAGTATAAAACCGA
>CALWVA010000081.1 GCA_944384875.1 uncultured Clostridia bacterium | reverse complement strand
GTCCCCTCAACTGGCGTTCCCCAAAACAGGTCTTATTCTCTTTTCCCAATCTGTAACACATCATTGACAAACCTACATCTGCACCGCCACAATTGATACAGCTGTAAAAAGCCCCGTTTTCCGGCCTAATGACCATCAACGGGGCTTTTTATAATGCTATTTTACCGACAGCACAGCTGAAAATCTGATCAAACCAACGATATTTCTTTTTTAGGCTTTCACACAACCCTGCAAATACTCCCGCACGGCCTCTGCGGTATCCAGCGCCATCGCATGTGTGGCTACAGCGTCTGCCTCTGTTTGATTCCACTGTGCCAAATTGGCCCGCACCTCCAATACCGACCGGGGCGTTACGCTGTATTCATCCAGTCCGAACGAGACCAGCAATGGCGCCAATGCGGGATCAGAAGCGGATTCGCCACACATTCCCACCGGAATATTCTGCTGTTTTGCACAGGCAATTACATGTTGGATAGCACGCAGCACAGCCGGATGATAAACCGAATATAAATATTCCACCTGCGGATTTCCGCGATCTGCCGCCAGAATATACTGGGTCAGATCGTTGGTGCCAATACTGAAGAAATCCGCTTCTTTGGCCAGCAGGTCTGCAATCATACAGGCGGCGGGCGTTTCAATCATCACCCCGACCGGCACATGTTCGCCGTGCGGAATATTCTGCTGCGCACAATCCTGTTCCAATCTGCGCACCATTTCTTTAACCTGCCGCAGCTCCTGCAAACCGGTTATCAGCGGCACCATAATCCGAATATCTCCATATGCCGCCGCACGCACCAGCGCCCGCAGCTGCGTCTCATAATCCTGCGGATGCTGCAAACAGTATCGTACCGCCCGGCAACCCAAAAACGGATTTTCCTCCCGCTGCATACCCAGATAGGGAATATCCTTATCTCCGCCAACGTCCAATGTGCGGATAATCACCGGTTTACCATGCATTGCTGCTGCAACCTGCTTGTAGGCTGAAAACTGCTCCTCCTGCGAGGGCATGCTGTCCCGATCCATAAACAGGAACTCGGTGCGAAACAGGCCAATTCCTTCGGCGTCGTTGGCCAATACCTGTTCCAGATCCTTCGGACTTCCGATATTGGCGACCAGCTCAATCTGTCGCCCGTCAGCGGTTACCGTAGCCTTACCGCGATACTGCTCCAGCCGGTGCAAACGCTGCAAATAAGCTTGCCGCTGTTCCGCAAGCTTCGCCTGCTGCTGCGCATCCGGCCGGAAATACACAAAGCCGCTGCCACCGTCCACGCCGATCAGATCACCGTTGGCCGCCTGCTGCAGCGCGTCCGATACGCCTAATACCGCCGGAATACCCAGTGCCCGCGCCAGAATCGCCGAATGCGAGGTTTTACCGCCTTTTTGGGTCACGATGCCCGACACATGCTCCGCCTGCATACCGGCGGTCATCGACGGCGTCAGTTCGTCAGCGATCAAAACCGTGTCGGCGGGAAGATGCGATAAATCCACATCCTCAATATTGAGCAAAATCTTCAGCATCCGGGTTTTAATGTCCCGCACATCTGCCGCGCGCTGTCGGGTCAGTTCGTCATCGGACGCTGAAAACACTGTAATGAACATATCGCAGGCTGCCTCCAACGCGGCTTCGGCACAGCTTCCGCCTCGGATGCTGTCGGCAATCTGCTGCTGCATAAACGGATCCTGCAGCATCAGAATATGCCCGCGCAGGATATCGCCCTGCGCCGTATCAGAACGCTGGTCCATATTTTCCGCCATACTCTGCGTCCGGGCACAAAATGTCTCAAACGCAGCGTCAAACCGTTGTTGCTCCGCTGCCGGATCCTCCGGCGTATGCGGCGTATATGTTACCGGCTGCTCTGTGACCAGCAACGCAGTTCCAAGAC
The DNA here is from genome assembly GCA_944384875.1 of uncultured Clostridia bacterium. GTDB lineage: Bacteria > Bacillota > Clostridia > Oscillospirales > Acutalibacteraceae > RUG14109. The sequence goes on along the minus strand of CALWVA010000081.1, from coordinate 5,980 downwards.
CGATCCCGGCAGACGCGCCGATTCCCTTTACCATCTATGTTCATCCTTTCCCATACAGGCCGTGCGATATACGCACGGCCTGTTACCGTTTTTATTCGCCCAATCCAGACTCCACCATTTCCACAGCTTTATCCAGCGCGGCCTGTTCATCCGGTCCGTCACAGACAATCTCAATCTCCGCACCGCATTTGATGCAAGCGGCGATAATATTCATCAGGCTTTTGGCATTTACCGAACGCCCGCCAAACATAATCGTCACATCCGATTGAAATTTGCCCATTTCTCCGGCAAACACTCCTGCGGGGCGCATATGGAAGCCCTGCGCATTAACCACCGTCACTTTTTTTGAAACCATCGTTATCATCCTCTCCGCATCACTCTGTTTACGCTTTCTGCTCCTGAGGAACTGTCTTTTTAAGAAGCGCCAAAAGCAACATAGCCACTAAAGATCCGACAACCAGCGCCACGACATACCATAGCACATTGCCCACTACCGGGAACACGAAGATACCACCGTGCGGTGCCTGCAGCGTGCAGTTAAACGCCATGGAGATACCGCCCGCCACCGCAGATCCAATAATACACGACGGCAACACCCGCAGCGGATCCGCTGCTGCAAACGGGATCGCACCTTCAGTAATAAAGCACAGACCCATGATATAATTGATCGGGCCGGATTTACGCTCCTCCGGTGTGAATTTCTTTTTAAAGAAGGTGGTTGCCAGCGCGATTGCGATCGGAGGTACCATACCGCCAATCATGACTGCCGCCATGACGTCAAAGTCTCCGGTTGCCAGCGAAGCTGTGCCAAATACATAAGCGGCTTTGTTAAACGGGCCGCCCATATCAATGGCCATCATACCGCCCAAAACAGCGCCCATTAATACTTTGCTGGCAGTTCCCATAGATTTCAGACCATCAGAAATCGCCGTATTCAGCCAGCCCACTGCCGGATTGATCGCACACATAAACACACCGATCAATACCACGCCCAGCAACGGATAAATCAATACCGGTTTAATGCCCTCCATACTCTTGGGCAGGAACGAGAACAGCCAACGCAGCCCCAACACCAGATAACCTGCCGCAAAACCGGCGATCAGCGCACCGATAAAACCGGATACCGCCGTGGAATCTCCTGCGGGGCTCATCAGCGTACATCCCTGGGTGGCAATCATGCCGCCTACAAAGCCTACAGCCAATCCGGGCCGGTCTGCAATGCTCATGGCGATATAGCCTGCCAATACCGGCATCATAAACCCAAACGCCAGATTCCCGATATTCTTAAAGAATGACGCCGTTGCCGTATACGTTCCAAAATTGGCATCTGTCGGCGCGCCGGCAATAGTATCAATCAGAAATGCCAGCGCAATCATAATACCGCCGCCGATAACAAAAGGAAGCATATGTGATACACCGTTCATCAGGTGTTTATAAATCTGCCGGCCGACACTTTCCTTACCTTCACTTTGTACAACGCCGCCTTCACCCTCGTGGTGGTAGACCGGCACATTCCCGGAAATCACGCGTTGAATCAGCTCTTCCGGCTTACGGATACCATCTGACACCGGAACTTTCAACACCTTTTTGCCATCAAAGCGTGCCATTTCCACATTTTTATCCGCAGCGACGATAATCCCATCCGCTGCCTGAATTTCAGCCTGGGTCAATATATTCTTCGCGCCGCCGGATCCATCGGTCTCAGCTTTCAGCGGATATCCCAGTTTTGCGCCCGCCTTTTCCAAGGCTTCCGCAGCCATAAACGTATGGGCAATACCCGTCGGGCAGGCAGTTACCGCTAAAACTCGATAACCCTGCGGCTGCTGCGGCTGTACTGCTTCAGCCGCATGCTCCGACTGTCCATACCGCTCAGTCTCTTTCCGGTCGATCGCTGCTAAAAATTCTTCCGGTGTTTTCGCCGCCAGCAGCTGCGCGCGCAGCTGTTCGTCCATCAGCAGCGTCATCAGGCGGGACAATACTTCCAGATGTATGTCGCCGTCATTCGGCGCGGCGATCATAAACAGAATGTTCGAGGGTTTTCCATCCAGCGCCTGATAATCAACGCCCTCCGGCACTGTAATAGCCGCAAGACCCGGCTGTTTCACCGCTGAACATTTCGCATGCGGGATCGCGATCCCGTCTCCGACCGCTGTAGTACCGTTGGCCTCGCGTTTCAGAATCTCCTCCCGATAGGCGGCAACATCCTCCACGTTGCCGGCCTGTTCATGCAGCTCGATCAACAGATCGATCGCCGCCTGCTTGGACTCCGGCTTTACGCCCAGCCGGATTGCCTGCTGTTTCAGTAAATCCACAATTCGCATCATGTTCGCTCTCCTTTTATATAAATTTTAAATTGCTCTGGTTATCCCCGCATCAATGCGCGAATCTGTTCTCCGGTCGCCAACCCGCTGGAACACGCCGTCGCGCCGCCTGCCGCGCTGCCCATCTGCAGCGCATAAGCATAGCTGCCGGTCAAGTTATATCCTGCCAAAAAACCTGCAACCATCGAATCACCGGCGCCGACCGTATTCACCGGTTTACCGCCCAATGCAGGCGATTGCAACACCTGGCCGTCTACCGACGCCAGTAATGCGCCGTCTTTTCCTAAGGACACCAATACATTTTGTGCGCCCTGCTGCTGCAACCGTTTGGCCGCTGCAGCAATCTGGGTTTCATCCATCAGTTCTTCACCGACAATCTCCGCCAATTCCTGTTTATTGGGTTTGATCAAAAACGGTCGAAACCGCAATACATTTACTAGCAGATCACCGGTCGCATCTACGACAAATCGCAAATCTTTCTTCTGCAATCGGTGTAAAATGCGCTCATAAATATCTGCGGGCATAGACCCCGGGACGCTGCCCGCCAGCACCAGCGTATCCCCCGGCTGCATCAGATCCAGCTTTTGATGCAGCTGCTCCAGCGCATCCGCGCTGATCGCCGGGCCCTGCGCGTTGATTTCCGTTTCTTTTCCGGTTTTCAGTTTAACATTGATCCGGGTCATGCCCTGACCTAGCCGGATAAAATCCGTATGAATCCCCTGCTGTGTCAGACCCCGTTCCAGCGCGTCTCCGGTAAACCCGGCAATAAAGCCCAATGCAGTGCTTTCAACACCCAACGCGTGCAAAACCACTGTAACGTTGATCCCTTTTCCGCCCAGATACAGCTCCTCTGCAACCGAACGATTGGTCTGCCCCGGTTCAAAATATTCCATGCGCATCACATAGTCCAACGCCGGGTTAAATGTCACTGTATAAATCATTGCAAACCGACCTCCTTAATAACTGTATGCTGTGCAAACACCGGATCAGGCAACCGGTCTGTAATCACACAACTGTTATCCAGACTGCCAAAACTCACTGAAGAAACCTGCTTAAACTTGGAATGATCTGCCAATACAAATGATACATATGAGCGTTTGATGGCTTCTGATTTGATCAGCGCTTCATCAATATCAGGTGTTGTAAAACCACGTTGGATATCGATTCCATTGGTTCCCATATAGCATTTGGTAAAATTATATTTTTGAATACTGGCAACGCTTTCGGCTCCGACAATCGCCTCGGTCACCAGCCGCAGCTGCCCGCCGGTCACATAGGCCGTAAATCCTTTTCTGAGCAACTGCTTTGCATGCGCGATCCCATTGGTGACGTAGACCGCCTTGCTCGCGGTAATATAATCGATCATCGCCAACGTCGTGGTTCCTGCGTCTATATATACAAAATCATCATCGTGGATAGTGCCGGCAGCATACCGGGCGATCTGCTGCTTTTCCGGCACATGCAATACCGATTTGGTATCAATATCTGCCTCTGCCGTCTGCACTACCTCTCGAACCGCCGCAACCCCGCCATATACCCGTTTCGCGCGGCCCTGTTGGTCTAACACCGCAATGTCTCGACGCACGGTGGATTCACTGGTCTGCAGCATCTGCGCCAACTCTGATACGCTGACTACCTCCTGCTGCCTGAGAATCTGCAAAATTCTCTGAAATCGTTGTTCAGATAACATGCTTATTCCTCCTGACAATGTCAGTATACAATCAAACTATTTCATTGTCAAGCATTTGTTATCAAGTTTTTGAAATATTTTTTCATTTTCAGTCAAAATATTTCAAATTAGAAAAACTTATATCTTTACATTACCCCAATTTGTGGGTTTTTATCAAAACAAGCCTTCTTTCAAATATAAAAAACGCAACATGCGGGACAACTTAAATGACCCTGCATATTGCGTAACCAATCTTCTTCCTTCGACAATCTAAAATTTTATAGAAACATCTTTCAATTGCTGCCGAACAATCTAAATGTTGCTCACGTAGCCGCCAGCACAATTCTCTAAACATCCTTTTGCTTTCAACCATCTGTAAAGTTTTCACGATGACTCCAAAAACAGCCGAAAAGCGGTGGGCAACGGATATGCCTGCTCCAGTTGCTGTGCATCCGCCCAGACAAATCGCTCTGTCTGCACTGCACAGTCAATATAAAACCCGATCATTTCCCATTCCACATGCGTGAACACATGCCGGCGGCGTATTGATTTGCGCAATGTTTCCGGCTGTAGCCCCCACTGCCGCACGGTATCAATCGCCTGCTGATCTGTCTGTGTTCCCAATAGATTTGGCAGCTGCCACAAGCCCGCTAACAATCCGTGTTTCTCCCGGCGGCAGATTGCCAGCCGGTCTCCGCAACACAGTATAAATACTGTCAATTTCTCCACCCGACGGGGCTGTTTTGGCATGCGCTTTGGCAGTTGTGTTTGTATGCCCAGTTGTTTGGCCCTGCAAAAATCCGCCGCCGGGCAATCGCCGCACTTCGGCTGCCCGTCCGGCGTACAGATCAACGCCCCCAGTTCCATCAAACTCTGTGTAAACATACCGGCCTGCCGGGGATAAACCGCTTCCAACCGCTGTGTAATCTGCTGCTTGATCTTTGGCTTATCTACCGGCTCGTGAATCGCACAGATTCTCGAGATCACCCGCAAAACATTGCCGTCTACCGCCGCTTTTGGCTGATCAAAACAGATCGACGCAATCGCCCCGGCGGTATATGGCCCGATTCCCGGAAGCCGGATGATTTGTTCATAGTTCTGCGGAAACACACCATCATACTGATCTATCACGATCCGCGCCGCTTTTTGCAGATTACGCGCGCGGTTATAATAGCCCAGACCCTCCCAGCATTTTAACAGTTGCTGCTCTGATGCATGCGCTAATGCGAAGACCGTCGGAAACGCTTGTAAAAACCGTTCATAATAACCTTTGACGGCTTCCACCCGGGTCTGCTGCAGCATAATTTCTGAGACCCAGACATGATAGGGCTGGCGATCTGCCCGCCAGGGGAGCCGGCGGGCATTTTTCTGATACCAGGGCAGCAGCGCCTCCGGCAGCTTTTGATAAAGTTGCTCCATATCCACCCCCCTTTCATGGACTGCATCAAATTTCAATACAAACTGCTTATTCAAATTGCTTTAGAAAAACATCGTCCAGCCAGCTCTGATCTAAAAACGGCGCCAGTGGTCTCAAATATTGCAGTTCCTGCGCAGAATGAATATACTGCCCCACAAGTTGCGTCAGCGCCTGCTTGCTCATAAACGGCGCCAGCGATGAAATAATGCTGAAATCTTCCGGACTATGCACCGCCCGCGCTGCATACGCATCTACCAGTTCCGTGCTGATAAACGGCACGATCGACACAAGCTGCTGCAGATCGATCCCATCACCCGCCCCTGCTTCCTGTGCCGAACGTACATACCGCTCCACAAGTTGCGTCAGCGCCTGCTTGCTCATAAACGGCGCCAGTGATAAAATAATGCTGAAATCTTCGGGATCAAGCACCGCCCGCGCTGCATACGCATCCACCAGTTCCGTGCTGACACAAGGCGCGATCGACACAAGCTGCTCCAGGTCGATCTCATTATCCGCTTGTACTTCTGGTTCTCCGGCTTCATCCGCCGGTTTTGGCTGCGCGATTTCACGTTT
>CALWVA010000080.1 GCA_944384875.1 uncultured Clostridia bacterium | reverse complement strand
CTGACCGCGTTGTGTATGGCGCTGGCGGTGGCTCTGATTCCGGTCACCGCAATGGCACAAACCGAGTATAAAACCGATATCAACTGGGCGCTAACCTATTTCAAAGAGCATTTTGAAGCGCAATTTCATCTGCCGGTGGAGGATGATAACCGGCTGCCTGCCGACGTCTGGTATTTAGAGCCGTTATATGTGACCGATAATCTGGATAATCCGGAATATACATTTTTAAAACCCACGGTAGACTTTGACGCGGATGTTGCATCTATGGCGGCTAACACAGCTGCCAAACAGGTGTTGACACTGGCAGTCACCGGCGAAGACTTTCAACAGCCGCAGATTGAAGCGTTGTGTGATGCGCTGGCGGCCGGGCAAACCGACAGCGGGGCGTTTACAGACATCCATGGCAACCCGACGGCTACCGATACCGCTTGGGCGGTAACAGCGCTGCAAATCGCCAAAAACCGGGGCGCGGCGGCGGAATATGACGCGCAGGACGCCGTAGCTTATCTGGAATCGGCCATGACCGCAGACGGCGGCTATAACGATTACGGCGCACAGGGCAATGTAGATACCACCGGTATGGTGATGGTAGCGCTGAATACTTTACCCGGTGAAGCGGCCGCGCGGCTTTCTGAAGAATGCGTGGCGTTTATGGAAAGCTGCCTGCGGGAAAACGGCGCGCTGGTAGGCCGGGGCGTATATGACAGCGAAAATTCCTGCTCCCAGAGCTATGGTATTATCGGGCTGCTGGCTGCAGGTGAAGATCTGAACACCGGCACTTTTGCCAATGTCGTGCCGTTTTTAATGCAATTTCAGTCGGATCAGGGCGGCTTTTGGTATGACGCGGCTTCCATGGCCGGCACCGGCTGGTATACCGAGCCGGATTATTACAGCACCTATCAGGCAATGCTGGCACTGTCTGATCTGGCGCTGGGCGAAAATCTGTGGGTCAAACTGGCCACGCCGGCAACGGTGATTATGCCCGATCCCACAACCAGCGGCACCGCGGCGGACGATTTGGCCGGCGCTCAAACGCCGCCGATGGGCACAACTGGAATCAATCCTGTGTTGATTGTGGTTTTGATCGCCGCGGCAGTGATTGTAATTGGCGCTGTCACAATTCCGATGATTCAAAAGAAAAAAGACGGCACGAAAAAATAACGCAGCCGGGCATGCACCAATCGGTAAATATGAAGCCCCCGACCTGTCGGCCGGGGATTTTTTGCGTGTGAAAAAGAGGATGTGTCCGGCAACTGGCGGGAGATGATGTGCAAAGCGCAGGGCCACTGGCAGCGCAACGGGTTGCGGCAGCCGGGAAGCGCAGTTTTGGACAGCATGAATGATTGCAAGATTGTAGCTGGCGGACGTGGTTAATGGCGGCAAGGGCGTGGTTGCGGTGGGCAGGATGTGGTTTTCGACGGCGGGAGCGGTTGCAGTTCCGCTCAACCCTTCACCGCACCGCCGGTGATCCCCTCTACATAAAACCGCTGTAAGATGATAAACAGCAGCGTAATCGGCACTGCGATCAATACCGCCCCGGCGGCAAACTGGGTAAAATATTGATCGATCAATTCTCTGGACAGCATGGTGTATAGTCCTACCGCCACGGTATATTTCTCATAGTTGTCACCCATAATCACCCGCGCAAAAATAAAATCGGCCCAGGGCGCCATAAACGCCGTCATAGCAGTATATACGATAATCGGCTTGGACAACGGCAGCGTAATCTTGTAAAAAATCTGAAAATTGGTGGCGCCGTCGATCCGGGCAGCTTCATCCAGGCTCCGGGGAATGGTATCAAAAAAGCCTTTGGCCACATAGAAGCTCAGCCCCGCCGCACCGGAATATACCAACACCAATGCCGTCAGGCTTTGGGTCAGACCGATGGTTTTTAACACGTAATAAACCGCGATCATCGACATAAACGCCGGGAACATGCCCAATACCAGCGCGATATTCATATACAGCCGCCGCAGCTTAAACCGCATCCGGGATAACACATACGCCACCGACAGTGTGATCAATGTGGTCAGCAGACAGGCGCAGACCGATACGATCAGCGTATTGAAAAACCAGGTGGGATAACTGAAAATTGAGGTATCGGTCAGCAGATTGATATAATTGTCAAGGGTGAAGCTTTTCGGGATAAAATAGTCGGTAAAGGACCCGGACTCCCCACGGAACGAGATCAACACCACCCAGAAAATCGGAAACACCCAAACCACCGACAAAACGATCAGCACAATATAAGCCAACGTGTTGGAAATCCGCCGGCGGCGTTTGATACTTGCTGTTTTCATGCGAACTGTTCCTCCTTTTTATAGGCGGAGGTGCGCCGGTAAGCGATCAGCGAAAATACGATGGAAATGATAAATACCAGAATACCGATGGTTGAGGCTAAATTGTAATCCTTTTCATCTGCGGTAAGTTTATACAGCCAGGTCACCAGCAGGTCGGTCTTGCCCGCCACATAATAATCGGTGGCAAGCGGCTCTCCGCCGGTGAGCAGATAGATCACGTTAAAGTTGTTGATATTGCCGATAAACTGGGTGATCATAAACGGCGCCGTGACAAACCAAATCTGGGGCATCGTGATCTTGACAAACATTTTAAACGGCCCGGCGCCGTCGATTCGGGCGGCTTCATACAGGTCGGTGGGTATATTCATCAGAATGCCGCTGGTCATCAGCATCGTATAGGGAATGCCGATCCACAGGTTGACTACAATCACCGTTACCCGCGCCCATGTCACATCGGTCAGAAACGGCAGCGCACTGTCGATCAGGCCGGCGTTTTGCAGCAGCGTATTGATCGGCCCAAACCGGTTGAGCATATTGCGCATAACCAGCAACGAGATAAACTGCGGGATGGCAATCGTCAATACCAGAATGGTGCGCCAGAGCGGCTTAAAGCGGATCCCCTGCTTATTGATCAGCAGCGCCACCGCGATGCCCAGCAGATAGCAGGACACCGTCGCGGCTACCGCCCAGATCAATGTCCAGACCAATACCGGGAAAAAGGTGCCTGACAGCAGGTCGTTTTCCCACAACATTGACCGAAAGTTTTGCAGCCCCACCCAGTCAAACAGATTGCCCGGCGGCTGGTGACTGCGGTCATAGTTGGTAAAGGCGATCAAAATCATAAAAATCAGCGGTAACACCGTAAACGCCCCGATACCCAGCAACGGCACCGTCATCATCGTCATGTGAAACTTCTGATCAAGCAGCTGCTTTAAATCGTCGGTAAAAGACGGCGCACGTCCGCCGGCCTCCACCAGGCGCTGGGTATAAAACGCACTCTTTAGGTTTACATAATATATAACCAGAAAGCAGGCTGTCAGCAGCAGCGTCAATACGCCGTAGATCATGCACAGCATCGAATTGTCCCCGGTGACGGTTACGTTAAAACCCACCGACGGATCGTAAACACTGCCCTGCTGTACCGTGCCCAGCGTAACCAGATCATACAGCCCAGACCAGCCGAAGGATATCATGTAAAAAAGATAGGCGGCTTCGGCCGCCAAGAACAGCAACCCCTTTATATACTGCCGGCGCAGCAGATTGCCCGCCCCCATGATCAAAAAAGACAGACGGGTTTTGAAGTCGCCGTCTTTGCATATCGTGTAGATGTTGCCGGTGCTTTTCACTTTGGGCGTTCCTCCTTGATCGGGTTATGTATCCCCGCCCTGTGCAAGGCGGGTGGGGCAGCGCCGTTATTGCGCCAGAATCTGCGTGACCATATTGTCCAATTTTGCCTGCATCTCTGTCGCCGGGATATTGCCGTTAAAGCAGTCGTCTGTAAACGCCTTAAATGCGGTCCAGTATTTGCTGATCTGGGTGACCGCCGGCATCGGCACCGCATATTGCAGCTGATCCAGCGTGGCCTTGACTGTTTTATCGGCGGTCACATCGCTGTTGGACGCAGCGTTTTTATTGACCGGCAGCAAACTGCGGTCGCGGAACCGTTTTAACTGGTTCTGCTCGCTGGTCAGGTGCGCCGCCAGCTTCATAGCCGCCGCCGGATCTTTGGTCTTGGCGTTCACGACATAGATTTTATAGCCGGCGAAGGATTTCATCTGGGTTTGGGCAGCATCGTCGCTGAGCGCTACAGTGGGCAGTTTGGCCACGCCGTAATTGTCGCCCAACAATTCTTTAAACGCATCCGCCTTCCACGGGCCGGTTACAAAAGAAGCCAGCTTGCCGGCCTTCATCTGAGAAACCGCTTCGTTGTCGTCGCAATTCACCGCGCCCAGATCGGAAAGGCTGGCGATAAAGTTGGCCGCGGCCAGACCGTTATTGTTGTTGAAATCGCATTTGGTGGGGTCGTCGCCGTTTTCACCGAACAGCGTGCATCCGGCGGTAAAAAACAGTGAAGTACCGTAATAGCCCTCTTTAAAGTTCATACCGAATTTATACACGCCGCTGCCCAGATCCTTAGACAAGATGGTGTTCAGCGACTGCACATCTTCGTCTGACAGCTTGGATTTGTCGTAATACAGAAAATAGGTTTCAGCAGTGGACGGAAAGCCATACAGCTTGCCGTTATAAGTGGACGCCTTAACCGACGCCTCGTCGCAGCCGGATCTGACCGTATCGGCATATTCGCCGGTGATCTCATATACCGCGCCTGCGTCCACCAGCGCGCCCAGCTGGTCGTGGCCGATGGCAAACACATCGGCGGCGGCGTCAATATCCTTGAGCGCTTCGTCTTTTGCTTTGTCCTCGCCGGTAACCTTGGTGATGATCTCATTTTTCAGATCGGTGTTCAGCGCCTTGAAATCTTCGATCATCTCACCCAACATGCTCTGATCGTCCGCCGCGCCCCACAGGGTCAGCGCCGCCGCGCTGTCAGAGCCGGATTCCGTTTGCTGTTTCATGCAGGACGACGCAGTCAGCGCCATGACGGCACACAACAGCAAACAGACAGCTAATCTACAGGTTTTCATGTTTTTGGGTCCTCCTTTTGATTGTGCTGCCTTTATTTTTGACCTCAGATCTGCCAAATATCCGCGCAATATTCCAAAATCGTACGGTCGGCGGAAAACCGGCCGGCGGCGGCCATGTTTTGAATGCATTTTTCGGCGTATGCAGCCGGGTGGTTTGCATAATCCTCCAACGCCTGCAATTTTTTCTGCACATAGCCGTTCAGATCGGCCAATACAAAATACCGGTCCTGCTGCAGCAGCTCGGCAAACAACTCGGAAAACTCCTGCTGCAGCGGATCCACCGCGCGTTTGATACGCTCGTCGGTCTGATAAATTTTCTTCGGCTCGTAATGCCCGGACGCTGCCTGCACCTCGTCGGCGCGCATGCCGAAAATATAGTTGTTTTCTTCGCCGGCCGCCTGTACGATTTCAATATTCGCGCCGTCATAAGTGCCCAGCGTGGGCGTGCCGTTGAGCATAAATTTCATATTGCCTGTGCCGGAGGCTTCAAAGCCGGCGGTTGAGAGCTGCTCTGACAGGTCGGCCGCAGGAATCAGCTTTTCGGCCGCCGACACGTTGTAATTTGGAACAAACACTACCCGCAGCTGCCGGCTGACCTGTGCGTCCTGTTCAATGATGTTGGCCACATGGTGGATCAACCGAATGATCTCCTTTGCGGCGATATAACCCGGCGCTGCCTTGGCGGCAAACAGCGTCGTCACCGGGCAGGGCAGCGTAATGCTGCCGTCTTTAACGCCGAAATACAGATATAACGCGCCCAACGCGCCTAAAAGCTGTCGCTTATACTCATGCAGCCGCTTTGCCTGCACGCAGATGGCCGCATCGGCGGACAGTTCGATTCCGTATTGCCTGCGCAGCCAGTCGCACAGCGCCTGTTTGTTCTGCTGCCGGCAGGCAATAAACCGGTTTTGAAAATCCGAGTCGGCCGCATAGGGCGCAAGCGCTTCAAACTTTCGGAAATCGGTAATCCAGCCGTCGCCGATTTTTTCGGTGATCAGCGCGGACAGCCCCGGGTTGCACAGCCGCAGCCAGCGCCGCTGGGTGACCCCGTTGGTGCAGTTGACAATCCGATGGGGATCGGTGGCGTTCCAGTCTGCCAACACCCGTTCCTTTAAAATTTCGGTATGCAGCCGGGCGACGCCGTTGACCTTTTCAGACATATATACCGCCAGATTGGCCATATGCACCCGTCCGTCCCGCAGGATCTGCATGCGGTTGATCCGGTCCTTGTCTATGCCCATATCAAACAGGCTTTGCACCATCTGTTTATTCAGCCGGTCGGCGATTTTATACAGATGCGGCAACGCAGATTTAAACAGGCCCGCATCCCACTGCTCCAGCGCCTCGGGCAATACGGTATGGTTTGTATAGCGGAAGGTCTTTTTGGCGATATGGGCCGCGGTTTCAAAATCCATGCCCCGCTGGGTCAGCCGGTAAATCAGCTCTAAAATGGCCAGAACCGGGTGGGTATCGTTAAGCTGCACCGCAAAATAATCACAAAACTTCACAAGATCAGCCCCGATATGCTGTTCAAAAGCGCGCAGCATATCCTGAATCGCCGCCGACGTGAAGAAATATTCCTGCCGCAGCCGCAGCAGTCTGCCCGCCTTATGCGCGTCGTTTGGATACAGACAGTAATGCAGCCGCGCAGCGTTTTCCCCGCCCCGAACCGCCGCGGCGTATTTGCCGGCGTTGAACAATGCAAAATCAAAGGGATGATCGCTTTCGGCCTCGAACAGCCGCAGTGTGTTGATGCAGCCGGCATTGCCATAGGGAATCACCGGCAAATCGTAGGCGACGGCGTAAATCACACCGTCTTTAAACGGAATCTGATAACGCAGCTCGGGCCGGCGCACCGCAAACGGATCGCCAAACCGCTGCCAATCGTCGGGAAATTCCTGCTGGGCGCCGTTTTCAATGGCCTGCCGGAACAGCCCGTATTTATAACGGATGCCGTAGCCGGTCAGCGGTTTTCCCTGCTGCGCGGCGGCATCCAGAAAGCAGGCAGCCAGACGGCCCAGCCCGCCGTTGCCCAGCGCTGCATCCTCGATCTGTTCAAACTCCCGGATATCCCGGCCGGCGCCAGCCAGATATTCGGCGGTTTCGTCCAGCAGACCCAGATGCAGCAGGTTGCTGTAAATCAACCGCCCGATTAAAAACTCGGCCGACAGATAACAGGCCCGGCGCTTTTTTGACTGCTTTAATCTGCATTGATCCCAATCGTTTTGCACGCGGTACAGCGCAGCTTTGGCCACCGCGTTATACAGCGCGGTGACATCGGCGTTTTGCACGGTTTTCCGATATTCGTTTTTTAAAATATTGCGGATGGTATTTTCATATTGCATGATGCTTCCTCCTGTAAGTCTGCCGGTCAGAGCCGGCCATAAATATGGTTGAGCCGGTTTAACAGCCCGGCGCGCTGGCTTTGCAGCTGTTCGGGGGGCATGCGCCATTCCCAGTTGCCGCCCAGGGTAGACGGCGTATTGATCCGTGCCTCGGCACCCAGCCCCAAAACATCTGCTACCGGCAGGATACACAGCGCCGCCGGAGACGACACCGCCGCCCGCAGCAGCGCATCCACAGCCCGGCTGTCTGCACAGTCCAGATATTCGCAGATCCATTTGCGCTTTTGCTGATCCGCCTGCTTATAAAACTGTTTGAGCGTCGGATTATCGTGGGTACCGGTATATACAACGCAGTGTTTCTCATAGGCATGCGGCAGATAGATGTTCTGCGGATCGCCGTCGTCAAACGCAAATTGCAGCACCTTCATGCCCATGAATCCGGTTTTTCGCAACAGCCTGCGTACGCCGTCGTCAATCAGCCCCAGGTCTTCTGCAATAATCGGCAGCTCTCCCAGCGTTTGTTTCGCCGTTTTGAACAGCGCCGCGCCCGGCGCTTTTTTCCACCGGCCGGACTTGGCGGATAACGCCCGGGCGGGGATGGAATAATAACGGTCGAAACCCCGGAAATGGTCGATCCGCACCACGTCGTACATCACAAAAGCGTGTTGCAGCCGGCGGATCCACCAGGCAAAGCCGGTCTGTTTATGCACAGGCCAGTTATACA
>CALWVA010000079.1 GCA_944384875.1 uncultured Clostridia bacterium | reverse complement strand
AAGGGATCAGGAAAAAAAGGAGAACTGAAAAATGTATCCGACGGGTATGCCCGGAATTTTCTGTTGCCTAAGGGATTGGCGATCGAAGCTACGTCACAGGCAATGAACGAGTTTAACAATAAAAAAGAAGCGATTGCGCATCACAAAGCGGAAGAGGTCGCGCTGGCAGAGAAGAATCGGGAAAAGATTCATGGCCAGGCAATTAAACTGGCGGCGAAAGCAGGGGAAAACGGCAGATTATTCGGCGCAGTGACGGCAAAAGAAATTGCGATAGAATTAAAGAATGTTTTTGGACTGGAAATAGATAAACGTAAGATCACCGTTCCGGACATTAAGGAATTAGGGAGCTATCCGGTTGAGGTCAAGCTGCATCCGGGCGTTACCGCGCAGCTGACCGTGGCGGTTATCCCGCAGGAATGATAAACAGAAAAGGACGTGCAGCGTGATATGACGCAGGAAAATACACTGCTGAATATGGATGGTCAGGTTCTGCCTTTTTCACTGGAGGCAGAGCAGTCTGTTTTGGGCGCGGTTTTGATTGATCCGCCCTGTATTTCACAGGTTGCCGTATTATTGCGGCCCGATCATTTTTATTTGCCGCAGCATAAATCTATTTATATGGTGATGCTGAAAATGTACGGGGATTCCCGTGCGATCGATTCAGTAACCGTTTTGGAGGAACTGAAAAAAGAAGGCGTATATGATGACGCGGGCGGCAAATCCTATTTGATGCAGTTGGCGCAGACTGTGCCGTCTACGGCGAATATTGAGAGCTATTGCAAGATTATCACGGAAAAATTTTATGTGCGTTCACTGATTACGGCATCGAGAGAGATCATGAACGAAGCATCACTGGGAGATGTGGATGCCCAGACGCTGCTGGATTCGGCAGAACAGCGTATCTATGAGATCCGGCAGGGCCGGCAGACCGGTGGGCTTAAGCATATTAAAGAAGTGATTAACGGCGAGACGCTGGACCGGCTGGATAAAATTTCAAACCCTGAATTTAAAGAGGAATTTACCGGTTTGAAAACCGGCATTTCAGCGTTGGATAACATCACTACCGGTTTGCACAAATCAGATCTGGTGATTTTAGGCGCTCGGCCGGGTATGGGAAAAACCAGTATGGCGCTGAATTTTGCGCGGAATATTGCAATTAACAGCGATAAGGTGGTTTGCTTTTTCTCGCTGGAAATGACCAGAGAACAGCTTGCGGAGCGGATGATCTGCAATGAAGCGTCGGTGCAGAGCGAAAAGATGCGCACCGGAGAATTGGATAATGACGAATGGATTCGAATTGCCCAGGCCAGCGACCTGTTGAGCAAGACCAATATTTATTTTGACGAGTCTTCCAATATTACAGTGCCGGAGATGAAGGCCCGGTTACGCCGGTTGCCCAGAGTGGATCTGGTTATTATTGATTATCTGGGATTGATGCATTCTGCCAATCGAATCGATAACCGGGTGCAGGAGATTTCGGAGATTACCAGAAGTTTGAAAATTATGGCAAAAGAGCTGATGGTGCCGGTGGTTTGCTGCGCGCAGCTGTCCCGTGGGACTGAGGTTAAGGGCAAATCCCATCGGCCGGTGTTATCCGATCTGCGGGATTCCGGCTCTATCGAGCAGGACGCAGATATTGTGTTGTTTTTGTATCGGGAAGTATATTATGCCAACGAGACGACCAATCCGGAAGAAATTGACCAGAATGCCGCGGAATGTATCGTAGCCAAAAACCGCCACGGACGGTTGGGAACCGCACAGCTGCGTTGGGACGGTCAGTTTACCCGGTTTACCACACCGGATCACCGTTATGATTGAGCGGCGGGTTTTAGAAACAATTCAAAAACATCATTTATTATGTGCCGGAGATCGGGTGACGGCTGCCGTTTCTGGCGGCGCGGATTCGGTAGCGATGCTGCATATTCTATATCGGTTGCAGCAGGAGCTGGATATTTCGCTGGATGCGGTGCATGTGAACCATCATCTGCGGGGTGCGGAGTCGCAGCGGGATGCAGCATTTGTGCGTGGATTATGTGAGCGGCTGCAAATTCCGGTGCAGATTTATGATGTTGATATTCCGGCAGTTTGCGCGGATACTAAAGAGGGTGTAGAAGCGGCAGCACGCCGGGCGCGGTATCGGATATTGCAACAACACGCGGCCGGTGGTAAGATCGCAACTGCACACACATTATCAGATACAGCCGAGACCATATTGCTGCATATCGCTCGGGGTACGGGTCTGCATGGATTACGGGGGATCCCGATAATCCGGCAAAATATTATTCGGCCGATGCTGGAAATAACCAGGCCCGAAGTAGAACAATATCTGCAATGCAACGGATTGGATTATGTGGAGGACTCCAGTAATGCTTCGGACCGGTATAACCGCAACAAGATCCGGCATCAGGTTATTCCGGTTTTACAGCAGATTAATCCGAACTTTTTGTCTGCAGTAAAGCGACTGACCGAACACGCCGCGCAGGCAGATGATGATTTGCGGCAGACCGCTGGTAAATTGTTGGATGCCGGAGCAGATGTTCAGCAGTTGTGCGCATGTTCAGATGCGGTATTATGCAGCTATGTGCAGCTGCGGTGTGAACGGGAATTGGGTATTTATCCGGAGCAGGTGCATATCCGACAGGCGGTGCAGGTGATTCGACGGAAAAACGGACGCTGCCAGCTGCCGGGGGGATGCTTTTTCTGGGTATCCGGCAGACAGGTGCGGCTGACGGGTGAAAAACTGCGCAGGCACCAGCCTGTTTTCTGCGAAGCGGTGCATCCCGGGACAGTGGCGACGCCATGTAGGCTATATCATATTTCGATGTTAACAAAAAAAGATTTTTTAATTCAGAAAAAAATTCACAATTTGTTATTTAAAAATGCATTGGATTATGCTAAAATAAGTGAAAATCTCTGGTTGCGGTCCCGAGAGGACGGTGATCGGATCAATATTGCCGGCCGCGGTTGTACCAAAACCCTGAAAAAGCTGTATAATGAACAGCATATTCCGGTCTGGGAGCGGGATGGTCTGGCGGTGTTGACCGACGGTAAACGGCTCTTGTGGGTAGAAAGACTGGGCGTCGCGCAGATGGCGGCAGTCGATGCAGATACTGAATATGTGCTGCTGATCGAACCGCAACTGTGAAAGGAAGATGATCGTTATCAATAAAAACAGAGTCAGGAATATCTTGTTTTATGTTGCAATTCCGCTGTTGGTGATTTTAATTTTCGCCATGATGTGGGGAACAAGATTTTCAACGGTTACAACAAAATATTCTGAATTTTTAACGATGCTGCAGGAAGAGAAGATTTCAGAATTTGAACTGAATCTTTCCAGCAGAACGCTGTTATATACGTTGCGTGAAGATGAAAGTACAGTGCATAAATACACTGTTCCGGATTCCAGCATTTTTTATGAGGATTTCAATAGGATTCGTGAGGCAAATCCGGATGTGGTCAAGGCTTATGATTTTGAACATGGCGGTGAGGGGTCCTGGCTGCTGAATCTGTTGCCGACGTTGATTCTGATCGCTGTAATGGTTATTTTCTGGATCGTGATGTCCAAGAAAATGGGCGGCCTCGGCGGCGATAAGACAATGAGTTTCGGCAAAGCCAAGTTTAAAAATACAAATGATGAAAAGCGCAAGACCACTTTTGCGGACGTAGCGGGTGCAGACGAGGAAAAGGAAGAACTGCAGGAGATTGTGGAGTTTTTGAAAAATCCGCAGCGTTTTCATGAACTGGGCGCGCGGATTCCCAAGGGCGTGCTGTTGGTGGGCCCTCCCGGTACCGGAAAAACGCTGCTTGCCCGGGCAGTCGCCGGTGAAGCAGGTGTACCGTTTTTCTCTATTTCCGGTTCTGATTTTGTAGAAATGTTCGTGGGTGTTGGTGCTTCCCGCGTGCGGGATTTGTTCGATCAGGCCAAAAAGCATTCGCCCGCCATTATATTCATTGATGAAATTGATGCGGTCGGCCGACAGAGAGGCGCCGGTTTGGGTGGCGGCCACGACGAACGGGAACAGACGCTTAACCAGTTGCTTGTGGAAATGGACGGCTTCGGCGCCAACGAAGGCGTTATTATCATTGCGGCGACCAACCGGCCGGATATTTTGGATAAAGCGTTGCTGCGTCCGGGACGGTTCGATCGGCAGATCACGGTGAATTATCCTGATGTTAAAGGCCGTGAAGAAATTCTGAAGGTGCATGCCAGAGGAAAGCCTCTCGGTCCGGATGTCGATTTGAAAACCATTGCCAAATCTACCGCCGGGTTTACCGGCGCGGATCTTGAAAATCTGCTGAACGAAGCGGCATTGCTGGCTGCCCGGCAGAAGAAAAAGGCGATCACCGAAGAAAATATCGAAGAAGCGACGATTAAAGTGGTTATGGGAACCGAGAAACGATCGCACGTTATTACCGAACGGGATAAATGGATCACTTCTTATCATGAGGCGGGGCATGCGGTTGTATCTTATTTTCTGCCAACACAGGATCCGGTTCATCAGATTTCGATTATTCCCCGTGGTATGGCGGCAGGGTATACGATGTATATTCCAACTGACGATAACCAGCATGTGACCAAGGGCAAAATGACCGAGGATATCTGTTCGCTGCTGGGCGGCCGCGCCGCGGAGGCTCTGACACAGGAGGATATCTGTACCGGTGCGTCTAATGATATCCAACGGGCAACCGAGCTCGCGCGGAATATGGTAACGAAATACGGTTTCAGTGAAAAGATCGGGCCGATTGCGCTGGGTAATACCCATGAAGAAGTCTTTTTGGGTAGAGATTTTGGTTCGTCACAGAATTATTCTGAAAAGATTTCAGCGATCATCGACGAGGAAATAGAGTCGATTGTTACCACGCAGTATAATAAAGCGCTGTCTTTGCTCAAAGAGCATATGAAAGAACTGACGCGGGTAGCGCAGATTTTGTTTTCAGAAGAAAAGATCGACGGCGAAGAGTTTAAAAAGGTTATGGAAAACCATGGCGAACTCCCTGCCGATAGCAGCGCACCGGAAGCAACTGATTTATCAGAAAATCAATCAGAAACCAAGTAAGAAAGAGGCATTTATATGGCAGTAATGGTAAAGCCGGCCGGGGCTTATTTGAATTTTGGAAACTGTCTGGAAATTTCCAATGAGAAAGTTTCATTGTTGGTAACGGTGGATGTTGGGCCCCGGATTATCCGGTGCAGCCGTCTGGGCGGCGTCAACCTGATGAACAATGATGTGGAACGTAACGTGACCAACAGCGGCCCGGCGTTCGACGATTATTATTATAAGGGCGCAGCGTGGAATATTTACGGTGGGCACAGGCTGTGGATTTCGCCGGAGTCGCTGCCGGAAACTTATTATCCGGATAATGATCCGGTTGCCTATGAAGTTTTGGAAGACGGCGCGGTGTTTACGCCGCCGGCGCAGATTTCCAATGATGTGCAGATGAAAATGCAGATCACATTGAGTGGGGAAACGGTGACAATTCAGCATTTTATCACCAACTTGTCGAAACAGATCCGGGAAATGTCGCCTTGGGCGCTGACAGTGCTGAATAAGGGTGGGTTGGAAATTGTGCCGCAGAATATAACCGATACCGGCCTGCTGGCTAATCGTCGGTTGATTTTATGGCCGTATGCCAATATGGCAGATCCGCGGGTATATTTCGGCGAACGGTATATTACCCTGCAGCAGGATGCGTCGATTTGTCAGGCGTTTAAAATCGGGATGGATAATGAACACGGCTGGGCGATGTATATATTGGGAGATACGGTATTCATCAAGCAGTATGTACATGAGAAAGATCAGCCATATGTAGATTATGGGGCGTCTTTTGAAACATATACCAATGAGCATATTCTCGAAATGGAGACGCTGGGACATATTTATCAGGCGGCGCCTGGACAGACGCTGCAGCATGTTGAGCGATGGTCGTTGTATGCCAATCCCGGCACACCGGATCGTAAAGATGAGCAGCAGATCGACGCGTTTGTAAAACAGTTTATGCACGAATAATCAAGATCATAAAAAAGAAAAATCTCACCGGAGCAGGTTCAAAACTGCTTTCGGTGAGATTTTTATATGCTGATTTTAGAAAAAACTTGCCTTATAGAGGGAAAAACGATATAATAATACAGCATTTGATTTATGAAGAAAAAGGTGGTATTGGGTTTGACGTTTGAGCAATTGATCAATACGGTCAATGATTGGGTCTGGGGTGTCCCGCTGATTGTTTTAATTTTGGCAGTGGGCCTTTATTTAACCATTCGGTTGAAGTTATTGCAGATCGTTCATCTGCCAAAAGCCTTTAAATTTATGGTGAAAGATGAAGATGACGCCAAAGGTGAGGTGTCCAGCTTTGGCGCGTTGTGTATTGCGCTCTCCGCGACTATCGGAACCGGAAATATTGTCGGTGTGGCAACCGCAATTTATGCCGGTGGGTCGGGCGCGCTGTTTTGGATGTTGGTTGCTGCATTTTTGGGTATGGCTACCAAATATGCAGAAGGTTTGCTGGCGGTGAAATATCGGACGGTTGATAAAGATAATCATGTGTTGGGCGGTCCGTTTTATTATATCGAAAATGGCATGGGAAAACGGTGGAAATGGCTGGCCCGGCTGTTTGCCTTTTTCGGCGTCGGCGCCGGCTTGCTAGGAATCGGAACCATTACGCAGATCAATGGTATTACGGATGCGGTTCAGAGTTTTGCGGATCCGGACAAGCAATATATGGTCACGCTGTTCGGTCATTCCTATTCGGTTGTAGCGCTGATTGCGGGGTTGTTTGTGACGGTGTTGACAGCGCTGGTGATTATCGGCGGGATCAAGCGTATCGCAAAGGTTTCTGAAGTTCTTGTGCCATTTATGGCTATTTTATATGTGGCAACCTGTCTGGTATTATTATTCAGCAACCTGTCAGAGCTACCCGGAGCAATCGTTGAGATTGTAGCGGGGGCTTTTAATCCTTCAGCAGTTACCGGCGGGCTGGTAGGGTCGCTACTTGTTGTGGTGCAAAAAGGTGTAGCAAGAGGGATTTTTTCCAATGAATCCGGCCTGGGATCCGCGCCGATTGCCGCTGCAGCCGCCAGGACAAAAGAACCGGTGCGGCAGGGACTGGTGTCCATGACAGGTACCTTTCTTGATACGATTGTAATTTGCACCATGACGGGATTATCAATTGTTTTGACGGATGCCTGGCGCGGCGTAGATGCTCAGGGCGTTCGGCTGGAAGGTGTGAATATTACCAATAAAGCCTTTGACGACGGATTATTTTTTCTGCCTGGATCGGTCAGTAGTTTTATTTTAATGATTTGCCTGAGCTTTTTTGCATTTACAACGATTTTAGGATGGAATTATTATTCTGAACGCTGCTTGGAGTATTTGTGCGGCAGAAAGAAATGGATTGTGCAGATTTTTCGTTGGGTGTATATCGCTGCGGTATTTATTGGTCCGTATTTGACCGCTGCCGCAGTGTGGGGTATTGCGGACATTTTCAATGGAATGATGGCATTTCCGAATCTAATCGCATTGATCGCGTTGAGCGGTGTCGTCGTGAAAGAAACCAAAAGTTTTATAAGCCGGTATAAACGTAAAGTCGAAGAAACCCACGAATAACATCAGCGGTTTGTAATGGATAAGGGAGCATTAGACATTTAGAAACGACCGCCAAAATCTTGGCGGTCGTTTAATGTTAACATTTGAACCAGAGATTGATCTGAATAGGCAGCCCGGCAATCAGCCAACTAAATAAGTTGTCGGCCTGTTGTATATCACGAAATTCAAAATCATTATCGTCAAATGGAGAAAAACGAAAAGAGAATTTTTGTTAAACAATAGAAAGCCGCTATAAAGTGATCACTTCATAGCGGCTTGGAGCTGCTAACCAGATTCGAACTGGTGACCTCGTCCTTACCAAGGACGTGCTCTGCCTACTGAGCCATAGCAGCATATGATAAACAGGCTTATGCCGACAAAATCTATTATATTGAACACGGCTTAAAAAGTCAAGAATTTTTTTATAAAAATACAAGTTTTCCGTTATGTTTTTATGTTCAGGCGAAAAAAGCAGTTGACACTGATCGTTGGATATGATAAAATATCAAGGCACGATTCGGAGAGGTGTCCGAGTGGTTTAAGGAGCTGGTCTTGAAAACCAGTGACTCGCAAGAGCCAAGAGTTCGAATCTCTTCCTCTCCGCCAAATGAATACACCTGTTCGGATTTTTCCGAATATAGAATATCTTGTTACCAAATGCAGAAGTACTCAAGTTGGTGA
>CALWVA010000078.1 GCA_944384875.1 uncultured Clostridia bacterium | reverse complement strand
TTGCAGCCGGTAAATATACAGACAATGAAAACCCGCAGAGCGGTAAGGATCTCCTGCCGCTTTGCGGGTTTCTGTCATGGTGCTATCGGGTTTAAAACAAAAGCTTTTGCTGTTTTGATTTCGGCGTATCCTATCGTGTTGTCCGGGCGGCCGGACTGGTTTTGGGCTTGTGTGCGCTGCTGTCTGGTTGTCTGCCGGGTCAGGATCGTTTACCATTGGTCCGGTCACGTCGGCTTTGCCGGGCGTCGTTGCCGGCCAGCGTGCCCGCCGGTCTGTATAGTCCGTCGCGCTCCAGCAGCGCCCAGTTAGCCGCCAGAACCGAAACGCTCCTGCGCGGGCCGACGCGCATTTTTCGGGTATACACATAGCCCTTGTCCAGCATCTTCTGTAACGCTTCTTCGATGAGCGGCGCTTTTACGCCGTTATAATCCGCCACTGTCTGTACGGTGCCTTTGAAGGTGGAAATAATCCGCCGTTTCGGGTGCCGGGCCACATAATCTAAATTGTTGATGATCATCTGATAGTAACCCCGCTGGGTCTGGTCGGTGGTGGGCATCTCGATCCAACGGGTGGCCACTGCCTTGAGCTGGTTGCTGAAAGCGTCCCGCACGCCATATACGATCACCTGTTTTTTGCAGCGGGCAATTAAAAATTTGACTACCGATTGAAAATGCCCGTCGCCGGTAAACAGGATAAACGTGTCGGGCGCGTGTTTGTCCATGGCCATCTGGTAGATATAATCCAGCATGATAAAATCGGTCATGTCTTTTTTATAGCCCAGCGTGGCGTTGCGGGTCTCGATAATATGGTTGGTGACCGCACGGATCTCTATCACCTGGGTTTGCAGCCGTTCGTTGGTAAAATCGGCGAAAAAATAAAATTCTGCCCGGGGATATTGCTGTAAAATTTCTTCTTTCCAGCTGATCAGGTCGGGGCGCAGATGAAACTGTTTGTCATAGGATACCAACCAGTGCTCATAATCCACGAACACCAGCGCGCGCCCGGTGCGCTTGTTAAATAGCATGTATCTGCTCCTTTGCTGTTAAATTTTTCATCAGTCAGATCCGGTCTTTGCGGCCCAGGTGCCGGCGGTATTGCCCCGGCGTCTGGCCGGTCTGCTGTTTAAAGGTATAGTTGAAATAGGCCTGCGAACTGAACCCGCTTTCGTCCGCGACGGCGGATAGCGGCAGATCGGTGGTCAGCAACAGCCTTTTTGCCGTGGCCATCCGGGTCTCCAGCAGATAGCGCCGGGGAGACTGGTCCATCAATGTCGAAAAAATCTTATGAAAATAGATCGGGCTTAAATTGACATGCTGGGCGATATCCTTCAGTTCGATGGGCTTTTTATAGTTTTCGTGAATAAATTGAATCGCGCTTGCCACCACGCGGTTGTCCGTCCGCCCGGGCAGCCGCACCTGCCGCTTGCAGCGCTGGGCGTCTACATAAATATAATACAGCAGCTCCGCCAGCTGGGAACACAGCAAAATATCGCTGCCTTCAAACGGAGAGTAAAAGGCATGTATCATCCGGTCAAACAGACTGATATATGCCCGGATGTCTGAAGCGGCCAGCATGTCCGGGCATTTTCGCAGCATCTGGCAAAATGCGCCTTTGTCATTTTGCAGATATATATAGTAACATCGAAAAGGCAGCCGGCTGCTGCGCTGCTGGCCCGGCTTGGAGCACAGGATCCCACCGCGGGAAATGGGATATTCCAGGCCGTCTACCCGGACCAGTCCGCTGGAGGCGGTATAAAACTCGATCTCAAAGCGGTCGACCACCCGGGGTTCGGTATCGCAGGTGTCGGCTGGAAAAAAGTTTTGGCTGTCAAAGGTGCCGATGTTAATGATCCGCGGCAGTGTCGGATGAGAGAAATGCATACAGGAACTCCTTAAAAATTAAGAATTCAAAAAAACGACCCGAGAAACCGGATGGTATACCGGGAGACAGTGTGATATGATATCAAACATAAAAGCAACCGCAAAAAAACGTAAAATTTTATATGATTATTATACCATACTTGCTGTGGCTTGCAAGCTGTTTTTATGTCGTATCTGCCGCTGTTATGGCGGATTTTAAAATATTGCACAGACCGTGCGGCAGAATCTGTGCGGTTTGTACAAATTCGGCAGAACGCCGGGGCGGTTATATCTGAATTTTTCTGAGAAAAACAGGCTTATGGTGAAGGCTTCCCGGTTGAGACAGACGGGATCACTGTCTGCTTTATAATGGAGAGGCTGTCATGCTCGCTGTGGTGTTTGCGATGCCCGCTTGCGGATCTTCGGCGTCGATTCTACCGGAGTACCCGGATCGCTCTTTTATTCGCAATCTTTCTACCAACAAGGTTATGGTTTCTGCACAACAAGCCCAAACGGATTATAATAATGCGAAAATTGTACAGCAAACCTATATCGGCAGTGTTGATCAGCTCTGGGCCGTTTTCAATTCCCTGATCAGATTCGATACGCTTTTGAAACCAATTCATCTGCCTATGCCGGATATCTGGAAGACCCGTTTGTTGCGGAAGATCATGATTCGGAGCTGCATTATGCGCCGATACTGTATATTTTTTCTGATGGCGGCGCGATCCATTTACAGAATACGTTTTATCTTTGAAATCTGGGTGCTGAGCGTGCCGACTATTATTTCAGTTGCTGATATATAAATTGTATAGAAAAAACCAGGCGGGGTGTAAAACCCGTCTGGTTTTTTGATCGTGGACACAGTGTCGCCGAAACGATTACCGCCGATATCATTGGAACGGTGTCAGTCGCCTATCATTTAAACGATTCGGCTGTCACGATACAGCCTTGTGTGATCTCATGCGGCATCGGCCGCCATATCGCGGTCCACCGTGTGTTTTACATCACCACGTCGCCCGACCGGTCTACATAGCTGGTATGTAAGATCTGATGCGCTTTATGGCTGCCGGGGGTTTCCAGATACTCGGCATAGACCTTTTTGACCACCGGATTTTCATGAGATTTGCGGATAATTTTAGCCGCATCCTCCGCATATAGCGCATGGGCGCGTTTGGCCGTGACATCTGTCGTCTGCCATACCGCCGCCGGCTGGATCGGCTGGCCGCCGCCGTTGACGCAGCCGCCCGGACATCCCATGATCTCGATAAAGGTAAACTGTTCGCCGGCCTTGACCCGCTCCAGCAGCTCTTTTGCGCCGGTCATGCCGCTGGCGACGCCCACTTTGACGTGCATACCGCCGACGTCCATCTCGGCGACCTTCACGCTGGCCGTGCCGCGTACCGCTTCAAAATCCACCTGTTCCAGGGTTTCGCCGGTGATGGTTTCCACCGCTGTGCGCAGCGCCGCTTCCATCACACCGCCGGTGGCGCCGAAAATAACGCTTGCGCCGGTGGATTCGCCCAGTGGATTGTCATATTCCTCGTCCGGCAGGTCGGTAAACTTGATATGCGCCCGTTTGATCATCCGGGCCAGCTCCCGGGTGGTAATGGAAATATCCACATCCGGTACGCCTGCGGCCGATTGATCGGCCCGGCCGATTTCAAACTTTTTGGCGGTGCAGGGCATGACCGACACGACCACGATATCCTGCGGGTCGATGCCGTTTTGCTCGGCATACCAGGTTTTGGTCAGCGCGCCAAACATCTGCTGGGGCGATTTGCAGCTGGAAAGGTTGGGAATCATATCGGGATAATGATATTCGCAATATTTGATCCACCCCGGTGAGCAGGAGGTAATCAGCGGCAGCACGCCGCCGGTTTTGATCCGTTCCACCAGCTCGTTCGCTTCTTCCATAATCGTAAAGTCGGCGGCGGTATCGGTATCAAACACCTTGTCGAAGCCCAGCCGGCGCAGCGCCGCGGTCATCTTGCCTTCGACATTGGTGCCGATTGCAAGCCCGAATTCTTCGCCCAGCGCCGCCCGGACCGCCGGCGCGGTCTGTACGACCACATGCCTGGTCTCGTCGGCCAGCGCCTCATAGACCCTGGCGGTATCGTCCTTCTCCCGGAGCGCGCCGGTGGGGCAGTTGACGATACACTGCCCGCAGGAGATACAGTCTACATGATCCAGGGTTTCGTCGTAGACGCAGCCGATGTGGGTATCAAAGCCCCGGTCGTTGGCGCCGATGACGCCTACCTGCTGCTGTTTGCAGACAGCTACGCAGCGGCGACACAGAATACATTTGGAATTGTCCCGCACCATATGGGGCGCGGAGGTGTCAAAAATCACTTCCGGCTTCTCACCCTCATACAGCTGTTCGTTTTCAATGCCATATTCGTGGCACAGCGTCTGCAGCTCGCAGCTGCCCGAACGCACGCAGGATAAGCAGGACCGGTTGTGGGTGGATAAAATCATCTGCAGCGTGGTTTTGCGGGCGTTGCGCACCCGTTCGGTGTTGGTGAACACCTCCATCCCTTCGCTGACCGGAAACACGCAGGCGGTGGCCAGCGCCCGGCCGCCCTTGACTTCGACCACGCAGATGCGGCAAGCGCCGATCTCATTGATTTCTTTCATATAACACAGGGTGGGAATGTCGATCTGCAGCTTTCTGGCAGCCTCCAGAATCGTGGAGCCTTCCGGCACGCTGACGTCCATCCCGTTGATCTTTAAATTGACCATTGTCGCAAAGCTCCTTTCTTATCTTTTGGAAATCGCCTGAAACTTGCAGGCGGTAGCGCAGGCGCCGCATTTGATGCACTTGTCCTGATTGATGACGTGCGGCTGTTTGACGCTGCCCTCGATCGCCCCCACCGGACATTGCCGGGCACACAGCGTACAGCCCTTACAGGTGTCGGGATCAATAAAATATTTGGTCAGTTTTTTACATACGCCGGCCGGGCAGGTTTTGTCTTTGACGTGTGCCTCGTATTCATGCCGGAAGTACCGCAGCGTCGATAACACCGGGTTGGGCGCCGTCTGTCCCAGGCCGCACAGGGCGTTGTCTTTGATATAATAGCAAAGCTGCTCCATTTTATCCAGATCAGCCATTGTGCCCTTGCCCTGGGTGATCTTATCCAGCATTTCCAGCAGCCGTTTGGTACCTACACGGCACGGTGTACATTTACCGCAGGATTCGTCTACCGTGAATTCCAAAAAGAATTTTGCGATATCCACCATACAGGTGTCTTCATCCATGACGATCAGACCGCCCGATCCCATCATGGAGCCGATGGAGATCAGGTTGTCATAGTCGATGGGAATATCAAAGTGTTCCGCGGGGATACAACCGCCGGACGGACCGCCGGTCTGCGCCGCCTTAAACTTTTTGCCGTTGGGAATACCGCCGCCGATCTCTTCAATGACCTCCCGCAGGGTGGTGCCCATCGGGATTTCCACCAGGCCGGTATGCTTGATTTTGCCGCCCAGCGCGAACACCTTGGTGCCTTTGGATTTTTCGGTGCCCATGGAGGCAAACCAGTCTGCACCCTTTAAAATGATCTGCGGAATATTGGCATAGGTTTCTACGTTGTTCAGAATGGTGGGTTTGCCGAACAGGCCCTTGACCGCCGGATACGGCGGCCGCGGACGGGGCTCGCCCCGGTGGCCTTCGATGGAGGTCATCAGCGCGGTTTCCTCGCCGCAGACAAACGCGCCTGCGCCCAGCCGCAGCTCAATATCAAAGTGAAAGCCGGTGCCGAAGATGTCATTGCCCAACAGCCCGTATTCATGGGCCTGGTCGATGGCGATTTTCAGCCGCTGCACCGCGATGGGATATTCCGCCCGGACATAGATATAGCCCTGTGACGCGCCGATGGCATAGCCCGCGATGGCCATAGCCTCCAGCACCACATGGGGATCGCCCTCGAGGATCGAGCGGTCCATAAACGCGCCGGGGTCGCCCTCGTCGGCGTTGCAGCAGACATATTTCTGATCGGCCTGATTGCCCGCCGCCAGCATCCATTTTACGCCGGTGGGGAAGCCGCCGCCGCCCCGGCCCCGCAGGCCGGAATCCTTGATGATCTGGATGACGTCGGCCGGCTGCATCTCGGTGAGCACCTTGCCCAGCGCCTGATAGCCGTCCATCGCGATATATTCGTCGATAATCTCCGGGTTGATCACGCCGCAGTTGCGCAGCGCCACCCGTTTCTGTTTTCTGTAAAACGCCGTTTCATTCAGCGATTTGACGTCGTTGGTGTCAGTGACCGTTTCATCATATAACAGCCGCTTGACGATCCGCCCCTTTAACAGGTGCTCGTCGACAATCTCTTTGACGTCGTCGACCGTCACGCGGGAATAAAAGCAGCCTTCGGGATACACGATCATGATCGGCCCCAAAGCGCAAAGGCCGAAGCAGCCGGTCTTGACGACGTTGACGTCGTTTTCAAGCCCTACCGCCTTGATCTCCTGCTCCATCGCCTCAATGATTTTCAGGCTCTGGGAGGAGGTGCAGCCGGTGCCGCCGCAAATCAGTACCTGTGAACGATACATGCGAATAGTTCCTCCTTATCCTATTGGTTCGCGCCGATGGTATATTTGGTTACCGGCCGGCCGTTGACGATATGCTCGGTGATGACCTCGGCCACCTTTTCGGGCGTCATTTTTACATATGTAACCTTTTCCTTGCCGGGGGCAAATACCTCCACCACCGGCTCAAACTGGCAGATGCCGATACAGCCGGTCTGGGTGACCATCACGTCTTTCAGCCCTCTGCGCGCCACCTCGTCGGCAAAGGCGTTGAGTACCGGCCGCGCACCGGCGGCGATGCCGCAGGTCGCCATGCCCACCACAATACGGACAGCCGCCTCTGACTCGCCCCGGACATTGATATTCTGCCGGGCCTTGTCGCGGATCGCTTTCAGCTCTTCTAACGATTTCATAAAGCGTTACGCTCCTTTTTCAATAATTTGTGTGTATAAACGGACTGTTCTCGTCATAATAGACGCCGATCCAGTCTAATACGTCGGGCTGGTCCAGCGGGACCTCGCCCAAAATCTCCCGAAGCTGCCGGGTGTCCAGCTCCATACACGCGCCGTCCAGCCGTTCCAGATACAGAAAATCCACCTGTGGGTTGGTGCGCACCAGCAGCAGCAGCGTGCCTTTCAGATCACCCAGCGGCATCCGGTCGATGTGGGTCAGGCCAAATGCAGCGTCTACCGCCGTGCCCCGACCCTGCTGGGAATCAATGGTCAGCCCGCCGCCGGAAAGCTCCGCCGCCATTTTAAACAGCGGAACGCCCAGCCCCACCTTGCGGGTGGTCCGGGTGGTGAAAAACGGGTCGGTGACCGCCTGTAGCTGCTGCGGCGACATACCGCACCCGTCGTCTTTGATCTGAATGTGCAGCGTGTCTGCCGCGGTGTCGGCCGCAACGGTGATCTCCACCAGTTTTGCGCCGGCCTTCAGCGCGTTCTGCGCCACATCCAGCAGGTGCATCGAGAGCTCCTGCATAACGTTATATGTATTTCTGGAGGATATCCTCCACGTCGTCTGCCACCAGCCGGCCGTATACTTCGTCGTTGATGGTCATGACCGGCGCCAGGCCGCAGGCGCCGATACAGCGGCAGGCCTCCAGCGAAAACCGGCCGTCGGGGGTACATTCGTCCGGCCCGATGCCCAGCTTTTCGCTGATCTTATCCAACACCGCCTGCGCCCCTTTCACATAACAGGCGGTCCCAAGACATACTGAAATTTTGTATTCGCCTTTGGGCGTCAGCGCAAACTGCGAATAAAAGGTGGATACGCCATAGACCTCCTCCACCGGGATATCCAGCCCCCGTGCGATCATCTGCTGCACTTCGATTGGCAGGTATCCGTAGATTTCCTGCGCCTGCTGCATCACCGGCATCAGCGCGCCTTTTTCGCCCTTATGCTGCTGGATTACAGCCGCCAGCTCGCGCTCCTGCTCCGGCGTGCCGGAAAACGGGAGGCTGCTTTTGCGTTTCTTCATCCAATGTTCCTCGCTTTCAATAAAAGTTGCTGCCGTGGTTTTGCTGAAATCGCCAAAAAAGATTGATACATTTTTAACAAATCCCAGCAAAATGAACATTAAATTTAGTATAGCATAAACAAATTGAAATTTCTACTCCTTTCTGCAAGAAAATACAGACAAATTCACTGCCCAGACCGCCTGATCGGCCGGCTGCCTGCAGGTTGCGCGCTGCCCGGGAATGTGGTAGAATGACCGCAAGAGCGGTTAGGATCCGCAGGCGCGGGTATTATCAGCACATTTGCCCCCGCCAAGGCGGCAACCGTATAAAATATCAATTGCCGGCGGGAACCGGCTGTCAATCGGAAAGGAGGGCGTCTGGTGCAGCTGCCGAAAGATCCGTATATTTTAGTCAGCCTGATCAATACCAAGTTGCGGGATTTTTACGCTGATCCCGCGGATCTGTGTAAAAGCATGGGGCTGGATCAAAACCAATTGGAACAAACGTTGTCTGCGGCGGGGTTTCGGTATGATCCCGCTACCAACCAATA
>CALWVA010000077.1 GCA_944384875.1 uncultured Clostridia bacterium | reverse complement strand
ACAGGTCTTATTCTCTTTTCCAAATCTGTAACACATCATTGACAAACCTACAAAAAGTGAAAACGCAGATCTGGCTTATATTCTGCAGACATCGCTGCCTGTCAGACAGTCTACAGCGCTACGTTGTTGTCGCAACGATTACATTGCCAAAGCACCGCACACAGCGACACATCGTCATTGCCGCAGGCTGACACCAATCTTTCCAAGCGCCTTTAAAATCTTTTCTACCGCGTGCTCCACCTCTTCATCTGTCAAGGTTCGGTCTGCCGCACGCAGTGTCAAACTATAAGCCACACTCTTTTTGCCGCTTTCCACCCGCGCGCCGGTATAGACGTCAAACAGCGTTAAATGTTCCAACAGTT
This sequence comes from uncultured Clostridia bacterium, assembly GCA_944384875.1. Taxonomy (GTDB): domain Bacteria; phylum Bacillota; class Clostridia; order Oscillospirales; family Acutalibacteraceae; genus RUG14109. The sequence goes on along the minus strand of CALWVA010000077.1, from coordinate 8,280 downwards.
TCGGCACTGCACTGCGGATCGCCCGCTCAATCTCACCCACCGGCAACGTCTGATCACACAACAGCGCCAGATCCCGCACGACCGCCGGATGCTTTGGCAGCGGCTTATACTGCACAGCCGGCTGTTCCAACGCGAACAGCGGCGGCAGCATGATTTGCGCCAGATAGACACGGGTATCGATCTGGAATTTTTCCGCTGTCAGCGGATGCACCTCGCCAAATATCGCTACAGGTTCGCCATCCAGCAGCACCGCAGCCTGTCGGCCCGGATGTAAAAACGGCTCGCCGCCGGGCGCCAGCTCTGTTTTCGCCCCGAACAGCTCCAAGATATCCTCCACCAGCCCCTTCAGAGTGAAGAAGCTCTCTGCCTCGCCATACAGTCCCAACGACAACGCCGGGATTTCCAACGGCTGTTCAGTCAGCGGTAACGATTTTGGAATAAAGATCTTGCCTGCTTCAAACAACCGGGCAACCGGATTTTTACGATTGTAATTGGTAGACAGCACCGTCAACATGGATGTATACAGCTGCGTCCGCATGGTGGAATACTCGTCTCCCAACGGATTGCACAGGCTGATTGCCTGCCGCCGCTGATCGTCTGCCGCCAGCCCCAACAAATCTGCCGCCTTGCTGCCGATAAAGGAATAGGTCACAATCTCATGCAACCCCCGGGCTGCCAGCGTCTGCTTGATCCGGTCGGTCTTGATCCGCTCCGGCAGCAATCGACCGCGCACTACGTCGCCCCGCATCACCGTTCCGACAATATGATCATAGCCATAAATTCGAACAATCTCTTCGGCCATGTCTGCGCTGCCCTCGATATCCTCCCTAAACGGCGGGATTTTGCAGGTCAGCTGCTGTCCGTCGGCAGTCGTCTGGATATACAACCGATTGAGGATATCCACCGCCGTCTGTACCGGCACCTCGATGCCCAATAGCCCGTTAACCGTCTGCATCGAAACCTGCAACGTCCGGGGCTGCGGCAGCTCCTGATACAGATCGACGACACCGCCGACGATATCGCCGGCGTCCAGATCACTGACCAGCTGCAACGCCCGTTCCATAGCATAAGCGGTGGTGATGCTGTCCAACCCTTTTTCAAACCGGGCGCTGGACTCGGTGCGCATTCCCAAAGCACGGGCGGTCCGACGCACGCTGTCACGTTTGAATTTGGCGCTTTCAAAAAACAGTTCGGTGGTCGTCTCTTTGATCTCGCTATTTTCACCGCCCATGACGCCAGCAATACACGACGGCGCCGCGCTGTCGCAAATAACCAGCATCTGCTCCTGCAATGTATGTGCTTTTCCGTCTAAAGTGGTGATCTGTTCGCCCGGCCTGGCGTTGCGCACAATGATCTGCCGGCCCTGCACATCGTTTAAATCAAACGCATGCATCGGCTGGCCGGTCTCCAGCATCACAAAATTGGTAATGTCCACAATGTTGTTGATCGGCCGCATCCCCGCCGCCGTCAAACAGCGTTTCATCCAGTCTGGGGACTCTTTGATCCGCAGGTTGGTAACCACCCGGCCCATATACCGCGGGCACAATTCGTAATTATCCACCCGTACCGAAACATGTTCGCCGATATCGCCGCCGGCAGCCTGATAGACCGGCTCCGGAATCCGGCAGGGCTTTTGCAGCACTGCTGCAATCTCCCGCGCTACACCCAACACGCAGTTGCAGTCCGGCCGGTTGGCGGTGATCTTGAAATCAATAATATAGTCGTTCAGATGCAGCACGTCGCGCATATCTGCGCCGACCGGCACATCCTCTTTTAAAATCAGAATGCCGTAAACCTCGGCGCCGGGATAATCCGATTCCTTCAGACACAGCTCCTCGCCGGAGCAAAGCATCCCATTGCTGGCCACGCCCCGCAGCTTACCTTTTTTTATATGCATCCCATTTGGCAGATGCGAATCGTGTAGCGCCGCCGGCACCATGGCGCCTTCGAATATATTATCTGCACCGGTAACAATCTGCACCGGTTCGTCCGCTCCGATATCCACACTGCAAATCTGCAGATGGTCAGAATCCGGATGCGGCGTGATAGACAAAATCTTCGCCGCTACTACACGATCCATGGACTCCCGCAGGTCTACGACCTCTTCAATCTCAAACCCGGCCATCGTCATTTGATCACAAAGCTGCTGCACCGGAATATCAATATCCACATAATATTGCAGCCAGGAAAGTGAAATTTTCATAATGCTGATACCTCCTTAAAACTGCTCCAGAAAGCGCAGGTCGTTCTCAAAAATCAGCCGGATATCGCTGATCTTATATTTTGTAATGGTCAAACGGTCCAATCCGATGCCGAAAGCAAAACCGGAATACACCTGCGGGTCGATACCGCAGCCGGACAGCACCCGGGGATGCACCATCCCCGCGCCTAAAATCTCGATCCAGCCCGAGCCCTTGCAAACGCTGCAATCGCCGGCAGCGGTATGCCCGGCGCCGCCGCATTTCGGGCAGCTGACATCCACCTCAACACTGGGCTCGGTAAACGGGAAAAATGACGGACGGAATTTGATCTTTGCGTCTTTGCCGTAGATTTCCCGGGCGAACTGTTCCAACGTGCCCTTTAAATCGCACATGGTGATGCCTTTATCCACCACCAGCCCCTCGACCTGGTGGAACACCGGCGAATGTGTCGCGTCTACCTCGTCGGCACGGTATACCCGGCCGGGACAAATCATCCGAATCGGCGGGCGGCGACTTTCCATGGTGCGGATCTGCGCCGCTGAAGTCTGGGTACGCAACAGCAGATTGTCGCCCAGATAAAAGGTATCCTGCATATCCCGCGCGGGATGATCGGCCGGCACGTTCAATGCCTCAAAGTTATAGTAGTCGGTCTCTACCTCGGGACCGTCTACCACGTCAAAACCCATCGATTTAAAAATATCGATCATATCATTGAGCACGATGCTCAACGGATGCAAGCTACCCGCAGGCTGCCGCACTGCCGGCATCGTAATATCCAACGTTTCCTCCTGCAACCGGCAAGCCAGCGCAGCCTCCTGTAATTCTCTGGTTTTTTCTTGGATATGCGCCTCGATCTGACCGCGCACCTCGTTGGCCAGCTGCCCCATTTTCGGGCGTTCCTCTGCCGACAGCTTGCCGAGCTGTTTTAAAATGCCGGTCAGTTCCCCTTTTTTACCCAGCAGCTGTACCCGCACCTGTTCCAGATCCTGCATGGTCTGCGCAGCACCCAGCATCTGCCGGGCTTTTTGCAATACCGAATCAATCTGTTCCTTCATGACGCAACAAATTCCTCTCTTTCATTTCAAAAAATAAAGCCTTCGTCCCGAACAGGACGAAGGCAAACTCCGCGGTACCACCCGTAATTCAAGCAAAAAGCAAACACTTTCGCGGCTTATAACGTCGCCGAACCCGTTGCGGACTACTTACTTCACCCACACCGCTCCAAAGTGAACTTCAACCCTTTTCAGAATCAGGCAGATCTCAACACACGCCCGCCCTCTCTGTGATCTGTTAAAGGCCTACTCTCTTTTTCACAGCGTTTCACATATATATTATCATTATAACATCTCTTTTTAAAATTGCAAGCATTTTTTGCAGTTTTCTGACATTCAGCAGTATTATTCAGCTGCATAATCACCGTTTTTCACGCCGCCTACAAAAAGATCTTACACAAAGCCTGATTCGTTTATGTGTGACTGCAAACCATGCCAATCAGAAAAGGTATATAATGCTTGTTTTTGAAAAAAGCGCGTCAAAAACCACAATTTTCTGTAGACTTTTTCTATGAACTGTTGTATAATTCTTTTATAATTGCGTTATTGGAGGATTATACAACTATGGCATCTGTGAAAAAATTTGTCGCACTATTGCTGTGTATGGCGGTTATTTTAGGGTTTGCCGCCTGCCGTCCCAAAGATGAGAGCGCATTAGTCTACGGTAATCTCAACGCGCAAAAAGGCGATACTGCCAACGGCCGGATCGATATCCGTTCAGCGCTGTATATTTTATATAATTTCGACGCTGTTGATGAATTCAGACAGCAGGTAGACGAAACCACCACAACCGGCGAATCCACTTCTGAAATCGACTATAAAGACGCTACCGTCGATGATAAAAGTTATGACGAATGGGTCGAAGAGCGCACAGTTGAAAAATGTGCCGAATATGCCTATGTTGAGTTGCAATTTGACCAACTGCAATTGTCTTTTGAAGAAGATGAGTTACAAGATATTGATGATTACGTTGAATCGGTTTGGGAATATGGCGCCAGCTACGGTTATCGGGACAAAACAATTTACGAAGCAAACGGCATTGCACTGAACACTCTGAAAGCGTATTATCGCAATTACCAAAAACGGTTAAAGCTATTTGACTATTACTATGATGAAGACGGGTCCAAAGCATTATCTGAAGCTTCCATTAAAGAATATATGGATGAAAACTATGTGCTGGTTAATAGCCTGTCCTACAGCTTTACCAATTCTGACGGCTCAACGGTCTCTGACGAAGACAAGTCTGCAAAAAAAACGTTGTTTGAAGGCTATCAGACCCGCTTGGAAAACGGTGAATCCTTTGCGACGATCAAAGCCGAATATGACCAGCTGATTGCTGAGGAACAGGGCTCTACCACCACGACAACCACCACCTCTGCTGACGGTCCCGAAGATCCGAACGGCAGCATTTATGGATCTGAAAACACGCAATATGCCAGTGACGATTTTAATGATATTCACGCCATGGAAAATGGTGAAGTAAAAATTCTTGAAACTGATTCGGCATATCTTCTGGTGGTCAGAAGAAACATCTTAGATGATTCTTATTATTATGATAATTTAGTCAGCACGCTGCGCCATGAAATGAAGGATGATGAATTTGACCAGTTTGTAAAAGAGGAAGCAGCCAAGCTGGATGTTGCAAGAAACAACAGCGCAATCAGTTACTATACACCGGACAAGCTGGTTTATACCACCGAAAGCTGATCATGCCACAGTCTGAAATCAAACCCGGCCGTTACCGACATTTTAAAGGCAACGAATACCGCGTATTATATGTTGCCAGACACAGCGAAACGCTGGAGCCATTGGTCATTTATCAGGCGTTATACGGCGAAAGGGATATTTGGGCGCGCCCGGTAAATATGTTTTTGCAAACGGTTGTTTACAACGGCCAGGCGGTGCCCCGCTTTACATATATGGGCGATTGATTATACCGTTATATTTTCATATTTCATCTCCCCCCGGCCAAGCCGGGAGATTTTTATGCAGAGATGATACCCCTATAGATGTTTTCAGATCTGGGCAGCGATGCTACCAAACAAACAATATCCTTGGATATTTTAAAAAACAGAAACCGGATCTAACCGGTTTCTGTTTTTTAAATCTGCAAAAAATTTAAATGATACTGCCAAAACCGTTATGTATTACCGAACCGGTGTATATTCCATCTGCGCCGGTTCATCTGTGCGCTCCAGCTTGAAAATAACCGGCCGCAGCCCGTCATTGCAGCTACAAATTGCAACACCCGGCTTTTTAATCCAATCGCCATAATAAAACAGCTCATCATCCATGCCATGTGCCAACGCGAACACATACTGATAAATCGCTTTCCACGCTTCATCGCAAAGTCCGTCAGGCTTTGCGTAATCAGCGTAAAACACCTGCCCTGCTTTCAACATTGGACATGCTGTCAGCCCCGGCACACCATATTGATCCGCCAACTCCTGATCCAATGTGGTTTTCAACACGGTAATTTTCACTTTGTTCATCCAGAATACCTCCCGCAACCCGCTATATTACGGTTCTACAGATTCATCCTATACGCCGCCCCGATCAGGAGGATTTTTTCTTTCGGCGATACCAGATATACCAAATCACTGCGGCAATTACCAAAATTGCCAACAAAATCACCACAACAAAGGTGTATTGCTCCACATAAAACAGCACCTGTTCCCACTGGTCGCCCATCAATGCGCCCAAACATACCAACACGCTGTTCCAAACCGCGCTGCCCAGTGTCGTCAATATAAAAAACGGAACAGGCCGCATCTCAGAAATACCCGCCGGAATCGAAATCAAGCTGCGCACAACCGGAATACATCGGCAAATGAACACCGCTTTTTTTTCATATTTTACAAACCAGGCGTCTGCCCGATCCACATGCTCGGGTTTCAACCGCATAATTTTTCCAAACCTGCCGCCAAACAGTTTTTTGATTCGATCTTTTTTCAAAATCCGGCCCAGCAGGTATAAAACCGCCGCACCAGCTACCGAACCCACCGTCGCCGCCAAAATACACGGTATCACCTGTAACTGCGTTTGTTGCGTCATAAAACCACCAAACAACAACACCGCCTCTGACGGAATCGGTGGAAAAACATTTTCAATAAAAATCAGCAACATAATGCCCAAATAGCCATAATCGCCGATCAGATTCAATAAGGTTTCCTGCATATTATTCTCCCACTAAATACAAAAAATAGTATGACAAAGCTGTTTGCCGGTTTTGGTCTTGAAAATATTTTTATAAGCAGCCTGCACCGCCGATGCGCTAGCATCATCTTCATATAGGTTTACCAAAAAATCTGCTTCAATTAAAATCTGATAATCCAGCCCGTCTACAGCATGATAGGTATGATGATGCCCCACCAGATAGCATACGCGCTGCACGCAATCAGAATCAAAGCCCAGCGCGGTCAACAGATCATGTGCCGGTTGCACACCCTCTTGCTCCTGATATTTTCCGGCAGAACTATGAAACTTTTTTCGGCTGGTTTGATCCCAATATCATGCACCACCGCCGCGGCTTCAAGCGTCTGCAATACGGTGCCGTCGAGACCTTCCTGCATACCAATCAGCTTCGCAAAACTATGTACTTTCAAAAAATGCTGAATGCGTTTCGGATCACCTGCATAATAGTCGACCATGGAAAAAATCAACCGCTGGATCATTGTCCTGTTACGCTCCCTTTTAAATACTTTACACAGTATCCTAAGCAAAATCACAAACTACAAATAATAGAAAGAACGGTTATCTGCCTTTCACAAACCTGCCGCTTTTGCGGTTATTATACCATGTTGCCAACAGCAATATGGTATAATTGCACATGTTTGCAGTTGCCGCCCCGGCGGCGAGCAAACGTGCTTATAATGCCCCGCGCAGCGGATAATAACCGCTTTTGCGGTTATTATACCAGATTGCCAACAGCAATATGGTATAATTGCACATGTTTGCGGTTGCCGCCCCGGCGGCGAGCAAACGTGCTTATAATGCCCCGCGCAGCGGATAATAACCGCTTTTGCGGTTATTATACCACAGATAACCGGATTTTGCAACTGCTACATCATACCCCAAAGCATCTTGGTTACCGCCATGCAAATAACCCCCGGCAATCCAAAAATGGCGCCAGTCCCAATCGACAACGGCGTAAATTCCAGCTTAAATCCGGTCAGTGGACTAAACGCCCACAATACAATCATGGCAGATAGTCCCCAAACTGCTGACCATAACAGTGTTTTAAAAAATTTCCCTGTCCGAAGTGTGAAAACCAGCACAACCACCACCGCGATCACTGCCAGTGCGATCATCAAATAATCATAAAACGTCATGCAGCCGACCCCTTTACGTTATTTATACAACATATGCGCACAAGCGGCTGCTTTATACCACGCCAGGCAATATATGAAATGACCTGGTTTTAAACAAGCTGTTTTCTGTAATCGTTTTTTCACATTTCAAAAATCAAAGCCCCCGGTTGTTATTAAAACCGGAGGCCAAACCCATCGAGCATATTTCTTTAGTGAAAATAAATCGCGACAATATTGGTTGCAATCATCAATACAAAAAAGATAATTGCAATATACTTGGTCCATTTAGCCAACACGGCGTCAACCGCACGCGCCTTGCCCTTGGCCAAAAACGTATCCGCACCGCCTGCGATGGTGCCGGAAAGGCCTTTATGTCTGCCTTCCTGCAACAAAATGACGGCAATAATAATCAATGCAAAAATAGCAATAATTACGCCTAAAATATAATCTGCAATATTCATGGACGGTTCCTCCAGCCATCAATCTCAATAAGTAATATCATATTAACATATTTTAATATAAATTACAAGTATTTTTTAAGGTAAACACATATTTTCCCAAATAGCAGACGCCAGACAGATCTGCACCAAACAGCGTTACCGATAAAAACAGGACACATGCCAGCCGCATATGCCCCGAACCTTCGAAAGCAGCTTGAAAACCGAAGAATGGAGAGAAGTGATAAAAGAAACCTGAAATTGCAGGTCAAGCCCTCGA
>CALWVA010000076.1 GCA_944384875.1 uncultured Clostridia bacterium | reverse complement strand
GCATACATTGCAGCAGACAATCGCATATGCAAAAGCCAAGGGCATGTTTGTGATTACTGACGGAAAACGCAACGACATCGGGACAACGATGCAGGCGTATGCGGCGGCGCATCTGGGCAATATTCAGGTCAACGGGCAGGAACTGGAACCTTTTGATGCGGACGCGCTGACGGTCAACGGCTATCTGGGAAGCGACGGCATCGTGCCACTGTTGCAGATTTGCAAGCAGCGGGATAAGGGAATTTTTGTTCTAGTTAAAACCTCTAATCCATCGTCCGGCGAGCTGCAGGACCGGCTATTGCAGGATGGCAGAACGGTTTATGAAACCATGGGCGCAATGTGTGAAGAATGGGGATCGGATGATATCGGCGAACAGGGCTACAGCAGCGTTGGCGCTGTTGTGGGAGCAACATATCCGGAACAGCTGTCAGAGCTTCGCCAAAAGCTGCCGCATACATTTTTTCTGGTGCCGGGTTACGGCGCGCAGGGCGCGGGCGCGCGGGATATCGCGGGCGCGTTTGATCAACATGGTATGGGCGCGGTGATCAATTCATCGAGAGGAATTATGTGCGCCTATCAGAAACAGGGCGTGAATGAGCGGGAATATGCGTCGGCGGCTCGCAGAGAGGCGCTGCGGATGCGCGATGAACTAAACAGCGTGCGGTAAAGGAGAAAACAGCATGATTTATGATATGGATCAGGTGTTGGGTACTGTTACGAGATTTCAGGAGATGCTTGCACAGATTGTACAGCTGCAGCAGCAGGGGCAGATAGCACAGGCAGATCTGATGATTAACGATGCTTTTAAGATTGATGTAGGGATCAGCGAGATGATGGCCGGTTTTATGTCTGCTGAAGAAATTGCTGAATTTATCAACCGCACCGGCAATAACTGGCCGAAAATCGCGTTGTGTGCGCATTTGTTGATGCTGACATCCGAAGACCGACAAAAGGCGCAGATGCTGTTAGACGTCTGTGTGGAAAATATAGAAGATGAATTTAAAGAACATGCGTTTTTTAAATTATCAGAGTGAGGTTTTATTTTATGCAACCAACGCTTCGTTTTGAGAAAAAGATACCCGTTACCGGCAGTTATGATGTAGTGGTAGCCGGCGGCGGCATAGCCGGTATTGCGGCGGCGCTGGCGGCGGCCCGCAATGGTGCAAAGAAAGTTTTACTGCTGGAGAAGCAGTATGTATTAGGCGGTTTGGCGACCTTGGGATTGATTGCGATTTATCTGCCCTTGTGCGACGGAAAAGGACATCAGGTTAGTTTTGGCATTTGTGAGGAACTGTGCCGCCTTTCTATCAAACACGGCTCGGAGTTTCCGCTTCCGCAGGCCTGGCTTCAGAATTTGTCCGATGCAGAGAAGCGCAAACACCGGTTTCAGGTAACTTATAACCCAAATATGTTTGCGATCCTGGCTGAACAGCTGTTACGGGAAAACGGTGTCGAAATTTTATTTGGTACTGGCGTATTGGATGTTTGCGTTCATCAGTCGAAGATCGATACGCTGATTGTTGAAAATAAAAGCGGCATTTTTGCGATTCGAGCTGTATCGGTTGTAGACGCTACAGGTGATGCGGATATCTGTCATTTTGCAGGAGAGAATACCGCAGTGTTTAAACAGGGTAATATTCTTGCCAGCTGGTATTATTTTATGGGTGACGGAAAGATCAATTTAAAAATGTTGGGCTATTCTGACACGCCGGACAAATATAAAACGCCGGAGCAGAAAAACACACAACAGCAGCGCCGGTATGTAGGCCTTGACGGCATAGAACTGAGTGAGATGGTATCTGATGCGCATGACAGCCTGTTACAAGATTTTTTAAATAATGGCGATATTACGCCGCAGCGTTCACTGACTGCGATTGCGGCGATCCCGCAGGTTCGGATGACCCGCCGGCTGGATGGCGTATATGTACAGGATGATACCGAGGCTTTTGTACAGTATCCGGACAGTATAGGAATGATCAGCGACTGGCGCAAACCCGGCCCGGTTTATGAGATTCCGTTCCGGACGTTATATGGAAAAACAATCAAAAACCTGATCGCTGCAGGCCGGTGTATTTCGGTCACAGATCCCATGTGGGATATTTCCCGCGTGATCCCGCCTTGTGCAGTGACCGGTGAGGCGGCGGGTACTGCTGCAGCGATGACCAATGATTTCGCAACGTTGGAGGTTTCTCAGCTGCAAGCGGTATTGCAGCGCAACGGCGTTATGCTGCATCTGTAAAAGACGCGCATAGATTTCGGCTTTTTTGCATATAGTGTACAGAACGATGCAGAGGAGCTGATGATGTGAGGGGAGCAGTTGAAGAACGGGCGGTCCAGCTTGGTGAATATATCGTACATACTGGTTCGACAGTGCGCGTGTGTGCAAAAAAATATGGAATCAGTAAATCCACTGTACATAAAGATGTTTCACAGCGTTTAAAAAAACTGGATCCTGTTCTTTACAGTCAGGTGAAGCATATTCTGGAGATTAATAAATCTGAGCGTCATATTCGAGGTGGAATGGCCACCAGACGTAAATATAAAAATATGTGACCTATTTGCCGCGTCAATTGACGCGGCATTTTTTGTTTTTTAAAAATGGGACTTGACATTAAAAGAATTGCTGGTATAATATTTTTGTGTCAATTTTGCTGGTATGGCTCAGTTGGTAGAGCAGCGCATTCGTAATGCGCAGGTCATCGGTTCGAGTCCGATTACCAGCTCCATGTCGCCGCGAACGTTCATCGTTCGCGGCGATTTTAAATGATTGCTGTTTTTGTCTGATAACAGGAAATTTAATAAGCCCTCTGATGTTTTCGTTCTAACATCAGAGGGCTTGTATAATGAATCCACAAGGTTGTTTATTCATCAATCCAGCCGAAAAAGGAAAACGCCGGTGTAAATTCTATAATATAAGGTGAACAGTAGGCGACATCAAATTGTCCGATAAAGCGGCGGATCACGCCGCCGTGAGATACTGCAATAATCTTTTGATAACCGGCCTGCTCATAGCGTAAAAAGATCGGACGGATGCGGGCGGTGACCGCTGAGATGGCTTCCCAACGACGGGTCTGTCCAGGCGGATATTCGCCCCGGCAAGCATAAGAATCATCGTGCAGCGCCTGTAAATCCTGATAGCGGTAGGTATAAGTCAGATCCGGCAGCCATTCGTGCAGATCAGTCTCCACTGTCAGATCGATTCCAGTATTTTTGGAAATGATCGCAGCAGTTTGCAACGCACGGGTATATGGAGAAGAGAGAATCAGCTCGGCGCCCCGCAATACGGGGTCAGACGAAACTGCCTGAGCCTGTGCTATTCCACTTTTGGTAAGCGGGGCCAGATCACGTCCGAAACCAGTAAACCCCCGCTGGTCGCAGGGGTTGTAATCGGGTTCGCCATGCCGAATTAAAATCAGCTGCATGGAATACTCCTTTCCTGGCAAGATTGCAAATCTTGCATATTGAAAATCAGATGTTTCTGATCGCTTGCAGAGCTTTTTCACAATCTGCTTCAGAGACCAGAATCGAGATTTCAGTCTCACCGGTAGAAACCAGCAAAATCTCAGCATCTGCTTTACAGATGGCATCAAATACTGCGCCGGCAATCCCCGGTGTTTGCCGCATGGATTCACTGCTTGCGACAATCTTACAATTGTAAGCGGAGAAAGAAAATTGCAGCTGTGGCAATTGTTTTTTCAAATCGGCCAAAATCGCGACCGTCTGATCCAACTCATGGTCGTTAATGGTGAAAGAAAGCTGGGTGGTCTGCGAGTGGGTCACCGGCCGGCAGATCATATCTACATTGATTTGCTGTTGGCCCAATCGCGTAAATAGATCGGCAAAAAAACAGGTGTCTGCTGGCAGATTATCGACATTAACCTGCGTAACCTCTTCAGTAAGCGTTACCGAATCAATCTGTTTCATATAAAGCCCTTCCTTTCATATGACGCACTGTTTATTTTGCCGAGACCAGATCAGACATATTATAGATGCCGTTCGGTTTGCCGGGCAGAAACAGTGCAGCGTTGACAGCGCCAACAGCAAAAACCTCTTTAGAGCGCGCGGAATGAGAAAGTGTGATCAATTCATCACGTCCTGCAAACAAAATGGTATGTTCGCCAACGATGGTACCGCCGCGGATAGAGTGCATGCCGATTTCCCGTTTATCCCGCTTTTTGCGTTTGGAATGCCGATCATATTCATAATGATAAGCCTTATCGACGGCGGAGGTTACCGCATCGGCCAGCATGATTGCCGTACCGCTGGGTGCATCAATTTTCTGATTGTGGTGTGCCTCAATAATTTCGATATCAAATTCTTCAGATAATACTGCTGCCGCGCGTTTTGCCAGTTCGGCAATCAGGTTGATGCCCAGCGACATGTTATAAGTGAAAAATACAGCGGTTTTTTTTGCAGCATCATTGATCATTTGCACATGTGCTTCGTCCATCCCCGTAGTGGCGATGACCGCGGGAATATGTCGGGCTGTTGCAAAGCGCAATAAACCGGCCAGTGCGCTGGGGTGGGAAAAATCAATGATTACATTCACCTGTTCGGTGACGCTGTTGATGTCGGTATATACCGGAAATTCGGCATATTGTATGCCGGTAAGATCCAGCCCTGCGATAATGTGGCAGTCATCCCGATTTTGAACGCAATCATAAATCACTCTGCCCATGTGTCCACAGCAGCCGGATAAAAGAATATTGACCATTTTTACACATCCTTAAAGGATTTTTAGAATCTGCATGATATTATTTGATCATGTTATATTTTTGTAACACCTGTATCAGTTTTTGACGGTTTTGATCTGACAGCCTGAACAACGGCAGCCGGCATGCGCCGACATCGAAACCCATCAGATTCATTGCTTCTTTGACTGGAATCGGGTTCACATCAATAAATAAGGCGTTGATCAGATCCAGATATTCGGTCTGTAGTTTTGCACTTTGCTGTACATTGCCTTTTAAGTATTCGGCGGCAATATCATGGGCCAGCCGGGGCGCGACGTTAGACAGAACCGAAATAACCCCTTTTCCGCCTAGCGACATTACCGGGACAATCTGGTCATCGTTGCCGGAATAAATGTCCAATTGATCGCCGCACAGATGTGCAATTTGCGCTACGGCAGAAATGTTACCACTGGCTTCTTTTGCAGCAGCAATGTTTGGATGTTTTGCCAGGCGCGCATAGGTTTCGGGCAATACGTTGCAGCCGGTCCGAGAGGGGACATTGTAAATGATGATCGGCAGATGTACCCGATCGGCAATATAAGTATAATGCGCGACCAACCCATCCTGTGATGTTTTGTTGTAATAGGGGGTGACGAGCAGCAATGCATCAGCACCTAATTCTTCGGCGTGCATCGATAATTCGGCAGCAAACGCTGTTTCATTGCTGCCGGTTCCGGCAATGACCGGAACGCGGTGGTTCACTTTTTCGATGGTAAATTTTAAAACATCTACATGTTCCTGGTGGGTCAACGTAGCCGATTCGCCGGTAGTACCACAAGAGACGATCGCGTCGGTTCCGTTTTCAATCTGAAACTCAATCAGACGCTCCAATTCTTCATAGTTCACAGAGCCGTCAGCGTGCATCGGTGTGACCAGCGCCACACCTGCACCGGTGAAAATTGTTTTTTTCATCATAAATTCTCCTTTCTGAATATTGAAAAGGAATATAAGTCAGTCTATATATCCCTCGGCGCACAAAAGCTCCGCCATCAAAACGGCGCCGCCTGCCGCACCGCGCAGGGTGTTGTGAGACAAACAGACAAATTTATAATCAAACTGCGTATCTTCCCGCAGGCGCCCGATCGATACGGCCATACCGTTTTCGTTCATCCGATTCAGCTTGATCTGTGGCATGTCGTCTTCGTCATAATAATAGAGGAAGTGCTTTGGCGCACTGGGGAGCTGCAATTCCTGCGGGCGAGAGGAAAATTCGCGCCAGATCTTGATCGCCTGTTCTTTGGTGGGTTTGTTTTCAAACCGGACAAACACCGCGCCAAGATGTCCGTTGGTGACAGGTACACGGATGCACTGCGCCGTGAAATTTGGATGATCGGCGGGTACAATCTGATCGTCGCGGATCTCACCCCAGATTTTCAGCGGTTCTTTCTCGGATTTTTCCTCTTCTCCGCCAATATAGGGAATGATATTATCCACCATTTCCGGCCAGGATTCAAAGGTTTTGCCGGCGCCGGAAATTGCCTGATAGGTGCAGACCAGCACATCTTTAATCGTATAACCGGCTTGATCCAACGGATATAACGCCGGCACATAGGATTGCAGCGAGCAGTTGGATTTCACAGCGATAAAGCCGCGTTTGGTTCCCAAACGTTTGCGCTGCGCATCAATGATTTTAATATGATTATAATTTAACTCAGGGATAATCATTGGAACATCGGGCGTAAATCGATGCGCTGAGTTGTTGGAGATTACCGGGCATTCCGCTTTAGCGTAAGCCTCCTCCAGCGCCTTGATTTCATCTTTCTTCATATCGACTGCGCAAAACACGAAGTCTACCTGTGAGGCGATTGTCTGAATATCGGCCGAAGCGTCAAGCAGAACGAGATCTTCCATAGATTTGGGCATCGGGATATCCAGCGCCCAGCGCGCGCCCGCAGCCTGTTTGTAGGTTTTGCCTTTGGAACGGGGACTGGCCGCCAGAACCTTGACGTTAAACCAGGGATGGTTCTCCAGCAGTGTTGCAAAGCGTTGCCCCACCATACCCGTGGCGCCGATAATGCCTACATTATACTGTTTCATTTGATAAACTCCTTTTTGGCTTGAAAAATCCGTAATATTATAGAAATAAAAAAACCGGTTGTAAACCGGTCATCATTGCACTATAATAGAAGCATTAAAATAGATAGCACTCCATCATATAACAATGATGACAGTCGCACAGATTTTTTCCGTGCGCCCAGAGCAGACGAAGACAAACAGCCTGCTCTTCGGCGGCATCGCCTTTTTCGGCAACGTCAAAGGCTGTGTCTGCAGCCTGTTTTGCCAATACTATTCTTTGCCGCACCTCTATCGGTTATTTATGAATGTATTCTAGCATAAATTGAAGGGATTGTCAACATGAACAAACGTGATTTTTTTTACCAACTACCTGAAGAACTGATCGCACAGCATCCGGCAGACCGGCGGGAATGCTCCAGGCTGATGGTATTGGATAAACAGACCGGTGCGATTGAACATCGGCATTTTTATGACATTGTCGAATATCTGAAACCGGGAGATTGTTTGATTTTAAATAACACCAAGGTGATTCCGGCACGTATTTACGGCAAGCGCATGGATACAGGTGCTGTGGTAGAATTTTTGTTGTTGAAAGATTTATCTGGCGGCAGGTGGGAGGCGCTTGCGGGACCGGGTAAAAAAGCCAGAGCCGGACACCGCTTTGATTTCAGCGGTGTAATGCAGGGCGAAGTCGTTTCTGTTTTGGAAAACGGAAACCGGGTGATCCAATTTCAATATACAGGCAGTTTTTTTGAAGTATTGGATCAGATCGGGCAGATGCCGCTACCCCATTATATTCATGAACAGCTGAAAGATGCAAGCCGTTATCAGACGGTATACGCCAAATATGAAGGATCGGCCGCGGCGCCCACTGCGGGGCTGCATTTTACGCAGCAGCTGTTGGAGCAGATTCGTCAAAAGGGCATACAGATCGGATATGTGACGCTGCATGTGGGCATCGGCACATTTCGTCCGGTAAAAGAAGAACGGATCGAGGATCATAAAATGCATACCGAGCATTATGTGATGCCGCAGCAGACGGCGGATCTGATCAATCAGACAAAAAGTCGGGGCGGCCGAGTAGTTTGTGTGGGCACAACCAGTTGCCGTACGGTAGAGACGGTGGCGTCAAGGGGGCGGATTTCCGCCTGCGAAGGGGATACCGGTATTTTTATCTATCCGGGTTATCAGTTTAAATGTATGGATGCACTGATTACCAATTTTCACTTGCCTGAAAGCACATTGATTATGCTGGTCTCAGCGCTGGCGGGCAGAGAACACATATTAAACGCCTATAAAATCGCAGTAGAACAACGGTATCGATTTTTCAGTTTCGGCGACGCTATGTTCATTCAGTAAAGAAAGAGAAGTTTTATTGATCTGACAGATGAAAATAGAGCATTTTTCTTTGAAATAAAGAGCAAATGCTTCACAGGGAGGATCAGACTTTGATTAAAGCAATTCTTTATGATTTTGATGGTGTGCTGACGATAGATAAAACAGGTTCGCAATCAATACTCAATTATTTGGCTGAAACAAGCAGGATCTCTATTGATGTTCTTAAGACAGAATATTATAAATTTAATAATGAACTGTTGTATGGTAAAATCACGCATAAAGATATGTGGCAGGATTTTTGTAAAGGTATTGGCACTGACCTTCATTATGATCTGCTTATAGACGCTTTCCGGAATACGCCTCTTGATTTTGAAATGATAGATTTTGCTCAGGAATTAAAGAAAACATATAAAATCGGGATGATAACGGATAATAAATGTGATAGAATTGAGGAAATACTTGATCATTATAAATTAACCTCTTTGTTCGATGTTGTTTCGGTTTCTGCGAGATATCGATCTGGAAAACAAGATCAGAACATTTTTGAGAAGACTGTTTGCTGTTTAAATGTTTCTTATAGTGAATGTATTTTTATTGATAATTCAGAGAAAAACTTAGTTGTTCCACAGAGACTTGGGATGG
>CALWVA010000075.1 GCA_944384875.1 uncultured Clostridia bacterium | reverse complement strand
TGCGGCAAGTCAACATACTGGCTTTTGGCCGGGCTTGCCTTAATAAACGAGACGCATGGTATGGCCTGTTTGCCATGCCTGTGTGTAAATCGGGTAGGGCAATACCCGATTTTTTTATTGTAACGACACGGTTGCCACAGTATACACGCCGGACGCACAGCGGCCGCAGTATTTTTGTGGCTGTTATGTCCATACCCGCAAACATGAAAGGATGAACAATCGAAATGGGGATTTTTGAACTGCTGCTTATTGGCGTTGGCCTGTCAATGGATGCATTTGCAGCAGCCGTTTGTAAAGGACTGAGCATGCGCAAAATTCATTATGGACGCGCTGCGGTCATCGGCGGCTTTTTTGGAGGGTTTCAGGCGGCTATGCCTTTAATCGGCTGGTTTTTAGGCAAACAGTTTCAGTCTTATATCACCAACTTCGATCATTGGGTCGCCTTTCTGTTGCTGGCCTTTATCGGCATCAAAATGATTGTCGAAGCAGTGCGCAGCGGTCTGGACGCGCCCGCCGTCCAGGAAGATCGGTTACAGATCCGCGAGCTGGTGATTCTGGCGTTGGCAACCAGCATTGACGCATTGGCCGTCGGTATTACGTTTGCCTTTTTGCAGATCAATATTTGGGCCGCAATTTCCATTATCGGTATCACAACGTTTATACTCTCGTTTCTCGGCGTGATGGTGGGCAACCGGTTTGGCGTTCGCTATAAACAAAAAGCAGAAATCGCCGGCGGCGTGATTCTTGTATTAATTGGCCTGAAAATTTTATTGGAACATCTGGAGCTGCTGCCGTTTTAAAACCGGTTTCATACCTTACTTTCAAGCTGCTGCAAACAAAAGCGACGTTTTTCTATGGATAAACAATGCCCCGGCGTATAATACGCCGGGGCCGCTTGCTTTAAAATTTTTCTTTTAAATCTGTCACGCGGCCTGTATCGGCTCCGGGTTTCAGCAAATTTGCGCTCGATGCGCAGTAACCAGTCACACACTTGCCGCAGCACTTGTAAAATCTGTGGAAGATCTATCCCCTGGTTAGATCAATGATTTTACCGCATTGCTCCTATATAGACCAACACGCCGCAGAAGAACTTCTGCGGCGTGTTTATTTATTGCAATGTTTGCAAAGCTGTCTGCAATACAACATCCTGCGCGTCGGTGCAAAATACCCCCACGCCATATTTCTGACTGACCGCATCCGGCTCGACCTCAACATCCGGTTGGAGCCCTGTCCCATGATAGCTGTTGCCATGCCGGTCAACAATCTGCCCCGTCGTGATCTTCACTGCCGTCTCATCATACAGCGTATAGGTGGTTTGTATAATCCCTTTTCCATAGGTCGTCGTCCCAACCAGCTCGCCCCGTTGAAAATCGCGGATATTCATACAAAAAATCTCTGCGCTGGACGCGGTATACGCATTGGTCAAGACTGCCATCGGCAAATCTACCCCGTTCGCATCCGAATATTCCGCTTCGGTAATCGTCCCATTTTTGTCCTGTATTCGAAGCAGCACACCCTCCGGCAATAACAAATCAAGAACATCACAAACGGCATCCACCGAACCTCCCAGATTATTTCGAAGATCGAAAACCAGTCCGGTAACATTTTGCTGTTGCAAATCCTGCAGCGCCTGTTCAAACTGCTCAAAGGTTACATCGTTGAAGGTTGTGATCCTGATATAGCCGGTCTGGCCGATTTTCCGCCAGATGACACAATCCTCTTCATAAGTAAACAGCGTCGTTGAAAGCTGCAAAGCTTCACCGTCGCGCTGTATGTCCACTGTCAGCTGGGTTCCCTCCTCCTTTGCAATCAGATCGGCGCACTCCTGCTGCGTTTTGCCGGCCAGCTGTACACCGTTAATCGCCGTCAATACATCCCCTGCCTGCACGCCGGCCTGTTTAGCGGGGCTGTTTCTGTGCACATAACTGACTGTCAAAAGGCCGGCATCCGGATGTATTGCAATCGTTATCCCAAAATTAACAATTTTCCCTTGATCACTCTGTTGTTTTTGCGCATAAGCATCAGGATCATAATAATAAGCGTAATCGTCTTCCAGCCCCTGCAAATAACCGGCCGCAGCCGCGTTTTCCAGCAGTCCCTGATCTGTATCATATAAAAAATACCGGTCAACAACCGCCTCTACTGCCCGAAGCTTGCGCACAACAGGATCTTCAAAAAAGAAGTAGTGCACCAGCAGCGTCAGTGGCGCCGTTACCAGCATCGTCGCCAGAATCAAGAGCAACGGGCGTTTCCAGTTTCCTATAGCATGCCCTCGCCGCCAAAACATAACCCGACCTTTCGATCGCAACTGCTGCTGTTCTTCTGATTGGTTCAGCTCCTCTGTTGATCGTTGCCCCATTGGTCGTTTTCGCTTGCTTAATCGCTGCTGTTGCGTCTCTGGATGCCGCCCTTTCACATTCTCCCCCTGCTGCCATACGTTCCGCTGTTGTTCTTGCTGCTCCAAATAGAACCCCTCCATTCACCGGTCAATCAGGGATGCTTCAAAACAAACGCCGCACAGCAGTTTGTTGTGCGGCGTTGTAATTTTAAAATCCGTTCGAATAACTGTAGCTCATCGGATTGGTATGCTGTCCATTAACCCGGACTTCAAAGTGCAGATGCGGCCCGCTGGAATTGCCTGTATTACCGACCCGGGCGATCAACTGCCCCTTTTTCACCGATTCACCTGCCGAAACCAGCAAGGTGCTGCAGTGCGCATACACCGTAGAATATTGATTGCCATTGAGCTGCCCATGGTCAATAATCAAATGGTTACCATAACTGACGTTGCTCCACCGCGCCGTGATCACCACGCCGTCTGCCGCCGCATAAATGGGTTTACCCATTGCGCCGGAACAGGTAATATCCGTTCCGGTATGGAAGCCGGAAGAACGGTATCCATAGGGCGATGAGATATAATAAGAGCTCTGGAACGGCCAGGCAAACGCGTCTCCGGAATAAACCCGGTCAGGATCGCTGTTATTATTAATCGCATCCTCCCAGGAAGCCAGCATTTCCTGTTTTTCTTTCAGTTCCTGCTCGGTTTCTTGCAAATCCTCTTCCTGACTGCTTCTATTGGCATTGATTTTACTCAGTGCGCTGGCATTTGCGGCATATTCCGCATCCAACTCTTTTTGTCTGGCAACCAGCGTCTCCTTCAAAGACTGTACTTCCTGGGCGTTTGCCTCATTTTCAGCCTTTTTTTCATTGATCTGTTGGATCTGCGCATTAATTTCATTCATCAGTTGGGTATCATGCTCGGTAACGCCCCGCATCAGTTCGGTCCGCGCCAAAAAATCGGTATAATCATCGGCGCTGAGCAAGACCGCCAACTGATTGTGGGTGCCCGCCACATAGATCGCGCGCAACCGTTCTCTCAGTGTGTCTTTGGTCTGTTCAAGATAAGCCTCTTTCTCGGCAATTTCCCGTTCATTCGCCTCAATTTCAGCTTTTACTTCATCAATCCGTTCGTTGACCAAAGCAATCTGGCTCTCGATGTTGGCAATTTTTTCTTCCAGCTGTTCCTGTAACGCCGCATATTCACTTTCGTCATCTTCCAACGCATCGATTCGCGCCTGTATTTGTTCCTTTTCTTTTTCCAGCTGATCGACTTTTGCCTGTACCTCCGACCGGCTTGCTGCAGACGCACCATATGTAGGCAGCATCAATGCTGTCGTAAACACCAGCGTCACCGCCAACAGAGCCGTAGCCATCTTTTTCAACAACTTAAAATGCACGGAACTCACTTCCTTCTTTCCGCAAATATTTACCGATTGAAATAACGCTGCCGATGCAGCCGGTCACAACGCCCATCAAGCAGAACAACCCAAACAGCCACCAAACTACCGAACCGAACGGCACTGCCTGCAGGCTCATCACACGTTGCAGTTGCGCAACCACCAGCCGGTATACGCCATACAACAGCCCAGTGGTCAATGCCGCTGCAATAATACCCAACACAATGCCTTCAATTACAAAGGGCAGCCGGATAAAATTATTCGTCGCTCCCACCGCCTTCATGATACTGATCTCCAGCTTGCGGTTATGCATCGTGATTTTAATGGTATTCGCTATAATCACCAGCGCGGTAATAAACAGCAACCCGACAATACAAACGCCTGCGGTTGTTACCAAATTACGCATATTGATGATCTGCATCGTCAGCTCTCTGGAATCGTTGATATGATCTACATGCTCTACAGCCCTGATCTGTTCAATGGTCTGATCATATTGCGCCAGATCCACAAACGAAACCCGGATACCATACGGCAAAAAGGAACCCTTTTCGCCGCCTTCGTCGACAAACTCAAACAAGTCGGCATATTCCTCGCCCATATCCTGAATCAAAGATTCTACGCCTTCTTCTTTAGAGACAAAATCCACCGACTGTACATTGCTGAGCTGCTGAATTTGCTGCATCGCAATCATTGCGTCTGCCTCAGAGGTATCGTCAGCCGTATAAACCATGACTACGTTTTGATCCTGCAGAGTGGATAACACCCGTTCTACATTCACCGACAACAGCACTGCCGCGCCCATCAGCAACATACATGCAACCAAAACACCCACCGACGCGATAGACATCAGCCGGTTGGTCCAGATGTTTTTCAGGCCCTCAACGACCAGATATCGAAAATTTCTGAATTTCATTTACATAGCTCCTTCGGAATTATCCGCCACGACACGTCCGTTTTCCAGCATAACCACCCGTCGGTTAAAATCGCGCACCAGCTGGTGTTCATGGGTAACCATAACCACGGTCGTCCCCCGCCGGTTGATTTCGGTCAGGAGCTCGACGATCTCATAAGACATATTGGGGTCTACATTACCGGTAGGCTCGTCCGCAATGATCAGCGTCGGGTTATTCACCAATGCGCGGGCCAAGCCCACACGCTGCTGCTCACCGCCGGAAAGTTCCATCGGATAAGACCGAGCCTTGTTGCCCAGCCCGACCATGGACAGCGCATGAGAAACCTTCCGCCTGATTTCCCGCTGAGAAGCCCCTACCACCCGCAGCGTAAACGCCACGTTGTCGAACACATTCATGGTGGGAATCACGCGGAAATCCTGAAACACGATGCCCATTGTCCGCCGCAGATAAGGGATATCCTTTCTGCGCATATGGGAAAGCTCATAGCCGTTGACAAAAATCTCGCCGGCATTGGGTGTTTCCTCCCGCATAATCAATTTAATAAAGGTAGACTTGCCGGCGCCGGATTTACCCACCACAAAAACAAATTCACCTTTATAAATTTTGATATTTACATCGTTTAAAGCGTGTGTCCCTTTTTGATAGGTTTTTGTCACGCCTTTGAACTCAATCAGCGGCTGACCGCTTTCCAACTCTATAACCTCGCGTTTAATGATAGGTCCCTACCTTCCGTCGGTTTTCAAAGTCTCAAAATTTTACCGGGCTGGCGTTTAAATATTTTTTAACCATCAGCGCGATTTTGAACACGATCGCATGCTCAAACTCCCGCAGATCCAGACCGGTAAGCTTTTTAATTTTCTCCAGCCGGTATACCAGCGTATTCCGATGCACAAACAGTTTACGGGAAGTTTCAGAGACGTTTAAATTGTTTTCAAAAAACTTTTGAATCGTAAACAGCGTTTCCTGATCCAGACTTTCGATGGAGCCCCGCTTGAAAACCTCTCTCAAAAAAGTTTCACACAGGGTGGTCGGCAGCTGATAAATCAAACGGGCAATCCCCAGATTGTCATAACTGACAATGGTTTTCTCAGTATCAAAGACCTTGCCAACCTCCAGCGCAACCTGTGCCTCTTTGAAAGAGCGGGCCAGATCCCGTACGCCCTCCACCGTGGTGCCGATACCCACAACTGAATGAATATAAAACTCGCTTGACAGCGTTTCCACGATGGAACGCGCCAACTTTTCCAAATCTTTGGATTCAATGTTGCTTTTGGTTTCCTTGACCAGCGCCAGCTCGCTTTCGCTGATATTGATGACAAAGTCTTTCTGACGGTCTGGAAACAGGTTTTGAATAACATCGTAAACCGCCACATCGCTCTTGGTAATCAGCTTAATAAGCAGCACCACATGGCTGGCCTCGGTGTTAAAATGCAGCTCCCGCGCCTTGATATAGATATCTCCGGACAAAATATTATCCAAAATAACGTTTTTGACAAAATTCGCCCGATCATATTTCTCATCAAAATATTGTTTCAAATTTGTAAAAGAAACAGCCATCAGCGCCGCATATTTTGTCGCCGTGGCATCCGTTCCCTCTACAAAGGTAATATATTCGGGGCTGCCCGCCGTTCCGAAAGGCTTATATGTATAATTTCCGCGGGTAAAAACATCTGATACCCCGCGCATATCCGCCGGACCCAAGTCTACTGTTTCACCGATCATTCCCAACTCGCTGCAAGCCGTTATTGTAAATTTCTCATCAATCACGCCCACGGTTCTGTCGATTGCATCTCGCATTTGATGCACCACACTTTGAAACAGACGATTTGACATCTTTGAAAACTCCTTCAGCTTAAATTCTAACGAAATTCACAGAACTCAAATATAAACTATATACATTTTACACAAAGTCAAATGATTTTTCAACCTAAAATTAAAAAAACATTAAAAAAAGTTACAAAATAGAAATATTTTTCAAATAGATTTGTAAAAGCAGGAAACAAAAGCATTCATTGCCTGTCACGGCCATCTATCTGACAGTTTGCTGATTAAAACAGAAAACCGCACCCAGACACTGGGCACGATTTTCTGTTCGATCATTATAAAAACGTTTACTCTTCTGTGGAAGTTGTGGTCTCTCCAGAAATGGAAGTCGTTGTCTGCTCCGGTTCGGTGGTATCCGGCTCGGTTTCCGGCTCATAATTATATGTCGGACGCGGACGAGTCGTGGTCTGCTCTTCATAGGTGTTCACATCAATCTCAATCTGCGTAAACTCATCCACCTCGGTACCGGCCTCCAGCGATTGCCGCGTAATGGTATCAACCGGATCTCCCGGCGATGCGACTTCATTGATTCTGATATTCTGATACATAAAGCCGGCTTCCCACAACAATTCCAACGCTTCCGAACGGGTTCTGCCAACCAAATTGGGAACCTGTGCCGTACCGTCGCCAACACTGACCACCAAATTGATGGCATCACCCTTGCGGATCACAGAACCAGCCTCAATATCCTGTGAAAGGATCACACCTTTGTCTTGATCGCTTTTCTGATAAGTAACCGTAATTTCATAATTGGTGCGCATCTTCACCAGGTTGCTGTCTTGTGAAGATAACAGATCGGAATAATTCAGGCCCACCAACTGGGGCATCTCGCCCTTATCCGGATCAATAATCAAATCAGAATAATTCTCCGTTTCGCCGGTAACAGTGGTAAATGTCTGCGGGCCTTCATCATCCGGATCAAAAAAGTTTTTAAACACCGTCATGCTCAGTAAAATGCCCAGCGCAATCAGCACCACGCCGGTCACAGCTGCCGAAATAATCACATATTTTTTGCTGCCGCTTTTCTTTTTTCGCTGAACCGCCGGTGCAGCGCTGCCGCCGCGCACCCGTTCGCGGTTGCGCGTCACAACGCTGGGCGAAGCTGAAAATTCATCACGAAACTGTTCAATGCTTGCTGTTCGATCGTCTGGCAGGATCTGCAGCGCATCCGCCAGCGCGCTCATAGCATAAGCAGGCATATTATCCGCCACATCGGCGGGAATAATCAGCTTATCATTGGTCACCCGATCAGTAGCCTCCGGCGGCGGGCTGCCAACCAGCGCCCGATAAATAGACGCTGCCAGCGAATATACATCGGTCCACGCGCCCTGATCGCCGTCAAATCCATATTGTTCAATAGCGGCATAGCCCTTATACAACTCAGGCACCAGATCCGTGCGGGCCGTCCGCTCTTCAGCAATGCAAAAACCGGTCAGCCGCAGCCGTCCATCACGCCCGATAATCAACGTTTCAGGCGAAATGCCCCGATGGATCACATCCACTGCATGCAGTGCGCTAAGCGTAGTCATAATCGGCATAAACAGCTGCCGAACCTGCTCAAAGCTTAAAGCGCCGCCGTTGCGCACTAAAAAGTCCCGCAAGGAAATAGATTCTACAGTTTCGCTGACATAATATGCCGTCCCATTTTCTTCAAAAATATCATAAACTGGCAAAATTGCCGTCAGGCTCCGCATCCGGGCCAGCGCCTGCGCAAGGTTCAGAAATGAAACCCTGTGCCGGTCATATGCGTCTGTCAAACCCTCGTCTGCAAATACCTCGGTACCGCTTCGAAAGCACAGGCCTCTGGGAAAATACTCCCGAATCTGCACCGGCGCCTGCAGCTGCATATCATAACCAATATATGTAGCGCCTTCACCGTTGAAATGCAGCAGTTTCCCGACAATATAACGAGACTGCAACATGGAGCGCAACTCCAGATAATCAGCGTCATTCTGGGTGTCGTTATCAAAATTACAATGTGGGCAGGGGCCGTCTGTATCCTTCTGCCGCATACAACCCAGACAGAGATGATCTAAATCCGCCAAATCTATACCGCCCTTTCTTTATAAATCGTTCATTCCGCGATTTGAATAGAATTATATCGTATTCCAACCCAATTCTCAATCAATATGACAAAAATGTAATAAAAAACATCTCAAGTCCATTATGCATCTTCTTCTGGCAAATTTTCTAAATTATGCCAGACATTCTGCACATCGTCATCGTCTTCCAGCACTTCCAGCAGCTTGACCATCTTCGCCATTGCATCTTCATCGGTGATGCTGGTAAAGGT
>CALWVA010000074.1 GCA_944384875.1 uncultured Clostridia bacterium | reverse complement strand
CACATGTTTATGTCGGCAATTTTAGAGATTTTCTCAAGCATTTTTTATTTCGCCTTACATGTCGTCAATACTGGTACGTTCCCACGCGCGTTATCGAAAGATGAAGAAGCTTTTTATTTAAAAAAGATGCAAATGGAAGGCGATCTAGAAGCTAAAAACAAACTGATCGAACACAATTTGCGTCTGGTCGCCCATGTTATCAAAAAATATTATGCAAACGGCTACGATCAGGACGATCTGATATCTATCGGAACCATCGGATTAATCAAAGCAATCAATACTTTTCGTACAGATAAAAATATCAAACTGGCAACTTATGCCTCCCGGTGTATAGAAAATGAAATTTTAATGTATTTCCGTAATGCAAAAAAGTCAGCGCAAGACGTTTCCATCAACGACCCAATCGAAACGGACCGCGACGGAAACGCGCTGACTTTGATCGATGTTATTGCCGATGAAATCGATATCCCGACAAATATTGATACAAAAATTAATGTAAAAAAACTCAAAGGATATATTGAAGAATCGTTGACATCCCGCGAGCGCACAATCATCGAATACCGTTATGGGTTAAATGGAAAACCTGAACTTACCCAGCGGGAAATCGCAAAAAAACTTCAAATTTCCAGATCTTACGTTTCCAGAATCGAGAAAAAGGCGCTGTCTACACTTTATCAACGCTTTTCGTCCAACGAAGACGCTAAGAAAGTCTGATCTGTATATCTACCTTCCCATAACTCCAGATGGTGTCATATTGATCCGAACGCAGTGTCGCATCAATAACCATCTCACCGGTAGAATTAGCAGCATTGGAAAGATCATATTCCAGATATACGTCTTCTGCCTCAAGATTGTTGATCACATCAGACGGGCCGACTACAACCACAGATTTTCTGGATGTTACAACTGCTACCGTTTTGCCTGCCGGCATATTCACCGCCTGAAAAATCGAAACATCTAATGTTTTAGACGCAATACCAGAAGTATCTACCGTCACCGTAACTTGACTAATATCATCCACCGACCGCACGCCGGACGGCAGCTGCAAATTAAACTGGAACACATTATGATCCGGACTCAACTCCAGAAAATCGATGGGATCCAACTCAATTGAATCTAAAGTATCCATAACTTCCGTCGTCCCGATCAGATTGATCTCACTGACACTGGAAGTGTATGGCAACGCATTCTGCTGATAATAAGCCGGCTGATTAGAGAAGTTTACATTGATTGGAACTGTTTTGGATCTGTTGATCGGAATCGTAACATTTACTTCAGTAAACGGCAGCGTAAGCGTTGCAATTTCTTCCGAAGTCAGGGGTTCACCACTGGTCTTCAGAATTTCGAGTTTTGAAGTATAGGAGGTGGAACTGCGCAGCGTCGCATTCACATCCACTTCAGCAGAAACCGAACCGATCGTCTCTACCACACTTTTAGGCCCGGTAATCTCAATATTGGTTTCATTGGTACTCAATACCGGCGATCCCGCAATTAACCCCTCTGCTGCTTTGACACCGTTTGCCCGAACATCAACCCTGAAGGATCTGGTATAAATATAATCAAATTTAACCTTTACCGTCTCCGGCGTCACTCTGACAATATCAAAATCCGCATTGCTCTGGTTCGTGGCGGAAACACGCAACTCATATTCCCCGGCTCTGGTAATATCATTCAGGGCAACGCTCAGTTGGATATCCGTTTCCTGAACTTCACTGATCACATACCATTTTCCTTCAATTTCGACATTGATCCGCTGCCCCTGACCTTCTAGAATCTCCAGGCCCAATTCTCCGACTGCCGTATCAGCCGTATCAATATTTAACGAAACTGGAATAGAGATGCTACGATCAGGGCTAACCGCAATCCAGATTGCAATAGACGCAATCAACGCAATTACAAACACAAACCGGTTATTATTGAAAAGTTTGTTTAACGAAAATTTACTTTTTTTCATCAGACTGCGCTCCTTTTCGTTTAAACAAATTTTTCAATTTTTGATAACTGCTAATCTCCGGCTCCTTATCAAATAAAGATTCTTCCAAAAACACCTTCAGAGTCGCCATATTATAATTGCGCTGAATGATCCCACCGGTCGCAACAGATATCACGCCTGTTTCCTCCGAAACAACCACAACAACAGCATCTGATACCTCACTGACACCAATCGCCGCACGATGTCGGGTACCCAAATCACTATCTATATCGTTGTTTTGCGTCAACGGCAAAATACAACCAGCAGCGTAAAGCTTATCTTCTCGAATCAAAAGTGCACCATCGTGCAGCGGCGCTTTGGGATAAAAAATATTGCAGATCAGCTCTCTAGAAGCATCAGACTCAATCAGCGTGCCCGTCTCAGCGATTTCTCCCAGCATGGTACTACGCTCGATCACGATCAGCGCGCCAATTTTCTCGCTTTGCATCGACTGACATGCTTTACAGACAGCATTAATCATACCGGTAAGATCGACTTCTCCTCCACGCTGCCGGTTTACCAGTTTACCAAATTTTGTGATACTGCCCCGGCCCATACGCTCCAACATACTGCGCAGCTCCGGCTGAAACAATACCACAATCACCACAATGGCGTTTACATACACCATAGACATGATCCAGATTAGCGCTTTCAGGTTCAACAGCTGCGCCACCGCATAAGCCAGCAAAAATACCAGAATCCCTTTCATCAGCTGCTCGGCCCTGGTCTGCCGCATAAACTGAATAGCTTTATAAATAATAAACGTTACAATTAAAATATCTAAAATCTCTAAAATCGGATTGTCTACCGACGTCACCAGCACAACAATCTGATTCCAAAGATCTGTAAAAAAGTTCAGTATTGCTGACACGGCTTCACACTCCTGCATAGACCTTTGTTCTTTATTTTATTGTAACATATTTTCTTGCAGTTGCAATAGCGTTTTCAAAAAATTCACAATCTTCAGTATACCACCTCTACGCCTGATTTTGCACCGTGCACAAATGATAATATTTTCCTTTTTTCGCCATCAATTCCTCATGAGAACCACATTCTGCAATGCGTCCATTCTCAATATACATAATTTTATCACAGCTTTTGATCGTCGATAATCGATGCGCAATGATAAAAGAAGTCCGTCCTTTCAGCATATTAGCGATGCCCTGCTGCAGCAGGCGTTCAGTTCTGGCGTCAATAGCCGAGGTCGCCTCATCTAAAATCAGGATTGCCGGATCCGATACCATTGTCCGGGCAAAGGCAATCAACTGCTTTTGCCCCTGCGACAGACTGCCGCCTCGCTCGTTAACAACTGTTTCATATCCATCTGGCATCTGCTCAATAAATACGTCCGCGCACACCGTATGGCTGGCTCGCCGGATTTCTTCGTCGGTAGCATCTAACTTTCCATATCGGATATTGTCTGCTATACTTCCTGAAAAGATAAAGCTGTCCTGCAACATGATGCCCATTTGAGAACGCAGGGATTGCAATGTGATATCCTCTATTGGTACCTCGTCAATATAGACCTGGCCTTGTGTAATATTATAAAACCGGCTGATCAGATTCACGATGGTGGATTTTCCAGAACCGGTCGGGCCGACCAATGCCACCGACTCCCCTTTTTGAACTGAAAAACTCACATCATTGAGCACCCGCACACCCTTTTCATATTCAAAACTGACGTGATCAAACTGTACCGTTCCCTGCATATTTGGAAGCGGCTTGGCATGCGATGTATCACAGATTTCCACCGGCTCATCAATCGTTTGAAAAATACGTTCCAGATAAGAAATGGTGGTCAGAAAATTATTATAAATATTTGCCAGCGCTGTAATCGGCTCCCAAAACCGGGAAGCATATGTAGTCATGCCAATCAAAACACCGATTTCAACCGAACCGGAAAACCAGATCACACCCGCTACATACACCAGACTTAATACCCATTGCCGGATATTATCGGTCAGCGGGCCGACCAAATTGACCAAATACGCCCGTTTAAACCAGGTGGTCTGATATTCCCGGTTCAAGCGCATATAAATATCAAAATTTTCCTTCTGCCGGTTAAAAATCTGCGTAACTTTTGTGCCTTCGATGCTTTCGCAGGTATACGCCGTTAAATTGGAATTCTTATTATTGAATAAAAAATTGGCTTTGCGCTGTGCACGCTTAATGAGGAAAATCACGCCTAACAGCACCGGTAATCCGGATAAAATCACCAGCGCCAGTCTGGCGTCCATCATAAACATAAACAGCGCGATAAAAATGATATTCAACAACTCAATAATCGTATTAACCAGTCCGTTGGACAGCGTATCCGACACGCTGTTTACATATTGCACCACCCGCACCAGAATTTTACCATGCGGACGACTGTCATAATAGGCAAACGGCAGTCGCTGTAAATGAGAAAACACGTCTCGGCGAATATCGTAAATCATCGCCTGACCGACCTTCGCCATAATCATACCCCGGATCGCGCCAAAAATGGTGCTGATCAGCACTGTTCCCAACATCATACAGGCCAGGATCACCAATTGCCTGATATCCTTATTTGGAATTGCGCCGTCAATGGCACGCTGTAACAACGTCGGCGCCATCAGTGCAATCACCGCCGCCAATATTGACAATACCAGCGCCAGCAACATTTTTTTGGTATATGGTTTTACATAGACAGCGCACGTCCAAGTTTGCGAAAATCAAACTGTTCTTCAAGGGTTTCGTCGATATCATATTTATTTCGCGCCATTAGTCTGCACCTCCCTCAAAAGCGGGCAGCCCCTCTACATCCTGAATCTCACAGATCTCACGATAATATGTATTGGTCCGCGCCAGGGTGTCATGAGTCCCGATCGCAATCTTGCCATGTTGTAAAATAATAATTTGATCGGCATCTTTTACAGAGGAAATCCGCTGTGCGATAATCACCTTGGTGCAATCAAACGGCAACTGATGCAAATGCCGGCGAATCTTGCTTTCGGTTTCCATATCGACAGCCGAGGTGGTATCGTCCAACACCAAAACCGGCGCCTGTGCAGCAATAGCACGAGCCAGCGCAATTCGCTGTTTTTGTCCGCCGGACAAACCAACGCCCCGTTCGCCGATAATCGTATCATATCCCTCGGGCATTTCCGAAATAAATCCGTCGGCACAGGCCAGGCGCGCGCAATCACGCATCCGCTGTTCTGGCATCTTTGGATCAGCAAATGCAATATTCCCATCAATTGTATCAGAAAACAAAAATACATCCTGCGTTGCAACTGCAATGGATTTACGAATATCAGCCAGTGTGCGCCGGCGAAGATCCACGCCGTCTAATAAGATGCTGCCGCCGTCCACATCGTAAAATCGAGACATCAGATTTACAATCGTTGTCTTGCCGCATCCGGTCGGGCCCATAATTGCCACCGTCTGCCCCGGATGCACTGTAAAAGAGACATCCTGTAAAACCGGCTGGTCCCCAAAAGAGAAATTTACATGAGAAAAAGTGATTTCGCCTGTGAGCCGGCCATTGGCTACAACTGCATCATGTCGGTCGGCGATCATGGGTTTAGCGTAGTAAATTTCAATAATTTTATCTGTCGCTGCAAAAAAACGCTGCAGATCATTGATCAGATAACTGAAATTTTTCATTGGCTGAGACAACGCCCAGGTCAGACCGGTAAACATAGTCAGATCACCAATGGTGATCTCACCGTTGATAATCAAAATGCCGCCAACCAGCAGCGCAATAAACGTCAGCATCTGTCCCAAGCAATCAATAATCGGAACAACTTTTTGCCAAGCAAACGAGGCTCGAACACTGGCTTCCTGATAAGCCTGGCTTTTTTCACTGAACTTCTGTTTTTCATATTCTTCTCTGGCAAAAGCCCTGACAACTCGGTTGCCCTCAATATTTTCCTGTGCCGTTACATTGATTTGAGAAAGCCGATAACGAATTTCCCGATACAGCGGACGAACCTTTTTGCTGTAAATCAGAGAAACCACAATTAACAGCGGCAACACCGTCAACATCGACAGCGTTAATTTCATATTGACGAACCCCAGCGCCACCACAGCCGATATAAACGTCACCAACGAATCTATTTCGCAATATGTAATATAAGCCGTAAAATGCCGAACATATTCCAAATCGCCGGTAACGCGTGTGATGATATCTCCGGTACGGATCTTATCAAAAAAACGCATCTCCTGATTTTGAAGATTGGTAAAAATCACACGGCGAATGTTCATCAGCAGATGCTGGCTGGACTTTTCCATCAAAACCACCATTAAAAACCGTGCCGCCTGCCTGCCAAAAACAATACCGCACATCAACAGCAGCAGCGGCACCAATAGTTGTGTTTGACCGCCTTCTACAGCATCATCTACGAGAATTTTGGATAAATAAGGATTGACAACAACAAGGACCGAAGTAAATGCTGCAAGGATCAATCCGCCAACCAGCATTCCTCTTCGGCCCTTTAAATTTTTCCACACAAACCGCATCTGAAACATGCTCGACCCACCTTTTTGCTTTCGCATCCATTCAGGTTAAACACTATTATACATGTTTTATTTAAAATTATATAGTCCTAAACGGGAAAAAACATGCTGAATTTTCACGCTTGGATTTGTGTAAATTTACAAGTTCTTTGCTTTTTTTAATAAACTGCTGACACACCAATATCAATCATACAATATTTTACCAAAGTATAGACTATTTTTCTTTTTCATGATATAATCAGCACGATAATAATTTGAGATTTTACTATTAAATTTTGTTGGTCAAAAATCGATATCACCGGTTTTGCAATAAATTGGAGGTAAAGTTGTAAAAATGAAAAATATAATGAAAAGAAAAATGACATGTATCATACTTTTTCTTTTGGCCATAACGATAGTCGGAACATTTGTTATATCGTGGGCAATACAACCCGAAAATCTTAGAGAAGTCAAAAATCAAATTCAGATGTTTCTGTTTAGAAATTCTATGAAAGATTCCTATAATGCAGACTCATTGCTTTTGGTAGATCTTTCAAATGATAATATTTTTATTTCTAAAAAAGAAAGTGAACGGCGGATTCCCGCTAGTTTGGCAAAACTATTTGTTGTTGAGTATGCAGCAACAATTTCAGATTTGGACAGTATTGTCTCTGCGAACGATGAAGCAATTGCATTAACAAAACAGGGGTCATCTGTTGCAGGTATCACATCGAAAGATTATTATCTTCACAATCTATTTGCCGCCATGTTAGTGCCGTCTGGCAATGACGCCGCCTATGTAGTTGCCGACTATTGTGGCGGTCTGCTTTCTCCACAGGCTGCAACAAGTCAAGAACGCATAGAAATTTTTATGGAAAACCTTGCTAATCACATGCAGGAGCAGGGATATCAAGATACGATCCTATATGACCCAAGTGGCTATGATACGAACGCTCTGACGACGACTTTAGACCTTAGATTAGTTGTAAAACAGTTGTTGGGGTATCAGTGGTTTAGGGATATTGTATCTCAAAGTTCTTATACAGCAACATTCCCTGACGGCAGTACTCAAACTTGGAAAAACACAAACACTTTTCTTGATCCTACATCAGAATATTATAATGAAAATGTAATTGGAATTAAGACAGGTTCACTGTCTGATGATTATAATTTAGTAGTGCTTTATCAAAAGCACGGAAAAGAGTTTTTAATCTGTAGTCTGGGTTCTCAATCGGACTCTTCCAGATATGATGATGTCAATTATATTATTAAAACAATCAATGAATCAGACTACTTGAAAAAAACACAACTATGAACTTTTAAAAACTTGACTGAATAATTTGGATATATTGTTGGCTACAGCAAAAATATAAAAATGGCAGTCAACCAAAAACATTCTGAGTTCACCTACAAGCGAATAGCAGACGCAAGTGTGCCTATTTGCAACACAGGAGCGGCAGCCGACAAGGTAAAGCCGTATTTCTGCAAAAAATACGGCGAACCAACAGGCTCGCCGCGACGTGGCGCCCCCTACCAGAATCGAACTGATAATTGTCCCTTAGGAGAGCGATTTGGACTTAAAAACTGGCTCGAACTTAAGCATGAAAATTCCTGAAACCAAGCGATTTTTCCAGCACTTGAGTGTTATAAGAATCTGAATAATTTGAATTAAATTATCATCACATACCCCAGCGTTGTTTATGAGAACATCTATTTTCCCATATTTTGCATGGGGTTCTTTTATATAATTCTGATACATCTTTTGGACCAGTCACATCACCCTTAACCTGCAAACAATTATCATTCTCTTTTTGAATCTTATCAAATAACACTTTGGCTCCATTTTTGCTATGAAAATAATTTATAACCACATATGTTCTTTTGCAAATGCCGATGCGAGTGCTGCACCGATTCCTTTTGAAGCACCAGTAATTACGACTACTTTTCTTGAAATATCAATGTTCATATTTTTTACTTCCATCAATAATTTATCTATTAATTTATATTTTTAATATAATTAACAGACAAAACGGCATTGTATTTACATAAATGTTGCTTTATACAGAGACAAGTCATATGAATCATCGTTTTGTTTGATTTCATCTGTTTCTAATGGCAATATATACTTCGTATCAAGATTTAATTTACGGGCGAGATACATATTCATATCATATCCTGTCGTTTTCTCGACTGTTCCCACATGAATAATTCCTGTGAAATTATCTTCAATGATTCGAATGATTGTACAAATCAAATCATCTATATCTACCCATGTTGCGATTCGTCTTTTTGAAACTTTGATATATTTATGATCAAAAACATTGTTTATCATCTTCGAAA
>CALWVA010000073.1 GCA_944384875.1 uncultured Clostridia bacterium | reverse complement strand
TTATACTTGTCCTTTTCCATGGTGCATATTTCCGATTGACAGGTGAATAGTAATCCCGGCCGGGCGGCAGTAGGCGGTTAAGATAAACGGCACATACTGTACCGACAACCGGTTTTTAGATAGAGAGTCAAAGGGCGACAGCATTTCTTGCTGTCGCCCTTTTATAATTGCTTCCTGCTTGATTAAACGCCTGGTTTTGTGCTATAACCTGTAATTTGAGATTATATATGCGTTTTGGATTTTTCTGATACACCATGTTCGGGAGCGCAAGACCCCGCCATGCCCGGCGCTTTTTTTTGCCGGAATTTTTCTGTATGCCGCCCGCAGTTCCGCATCCAACAAGCCCAGCACCGCCCAGAACATCGGCGCGATCACAATAAGATTAAACGAAAAAAACAGCTGTACACAATAACAGAGCACGGCTGCCGCCGGTATCCAGATTCGGGGATTATAGCGTATCCAACGGATTGTCCGCACCGCCAGGGAACCCAAAAATGCCAAAAATGAAATCAATCCAACCACACCGGTCTCACACAGCACCTGCAAATACTCGTTATGTGCAAAATCCACAATCTTGTCACTCAACATACTGTATTCCGCACCCGCCAGTTCCCCGAACGCCCGCATAAAGCTCCCGGGGCCGCTGCCCAACAGCGGAAACCGCTCTACAATCCGCCAGGCATATTTCCAGATCGCAATCCGCCGGCTGCCTGAAGCATCCGAAACGGCCCCCTGTAAAAAGGATGCGATCTCCGCCGCCAGACCGCTTTTCCCGCCCGGATCATAACCAAACGCCAACCAGCACATGCTCCCCAGCAGCACAGCCATCTCCGCCAGATAAATACAGATTAACATTCGTTTCGGCCTGAACCTAAACCCATGTTTACCCGCCAGATCCCACAGCACAGCTGCGGCCACCAGCAACACCAGCGCAGTCGAAGTCACCGGCGTATATACCAGCGAGAGCTCGGTTCCCCCCTGCGCCGACTGCTGCTCAATCTGCCAGACACTGCTGACTACGATCGCCGCAAAGCATACACACAACAACGCCAATGTCCGGCGGCTATACCGCCTAATACAAAGCAGTGGCGGTATACACACCCCGCCTGCAGCCAGAACCGCCAGCCGTCCGGCGCTCACACCGGTTTCCAACAACACCGTCAGCCCAATGCCCACGGCGCACAACAGCAGCGCCCGCCAACCGCGGCGCATGGTCAACACCACAGCGCCTGTCCCCGCCACACATAATACGATACATAAATAACCGGATAAAAAATCAATATTGCCGATGGTAGCCAAAAACTCTCCATACCAGCCGCTGTAAACCGAAGTTGGATACAACCACAGCAAATTAACGCCGCACAGCTGTACAACGCTGATGGCGCTCAAAATGAACAGCACCGTTCCGACAGCAAGCACCAACCCTCGCGTACAGCGCGCAAATCCCGCTGCTGCAAAACAGGTCAGCAGATACAATAACAGCAACAGCAGCCCGGTTCCCCGGCCCTCACCAACAAGCAAAATGGGTCCGCCTGCGTTTCCCACCACCGTCAGATATGGCGAACAAAACGCCGAAACAATGCATATCACAAAATAAATGCCCAACAGCTTGCCGGATATCGATAGCGCAGGCAGCCGTTGCCGGCGGGAAATGCAAAGAAACGCGGCCATAAACAACATGGCCACCGTCAACACAATATAGGTCGCATATTTGGAAAACAACACCCGCGAATAATCAAAAAACAGCGCGCAGGGAAACAGCGTAAACAGCAACACTACATAAAATTGCACAATCCGGCGCACTGTCCAGACTTGAATCGATCGCATACTGCATCCCTCCTGATCAACCGTGAAAGCAAATACGCCCCATAACCGGTTGTTATGGAGCGCGCGCTTATTCCTGTTCTTCTGAAGCCGGTTGTTCCAAATCTGTTTGTGTCGAAGACGGCTGTTGCAAAGCTGATTCCGACTGTTTTTTTCTTTGTCGATACAGCGTTTCCCGCTCATCCCAACCGGTCCAACCCAGAAAAATTTCCATTGCTACAAACAGAATGATACAGGCGCAAAACGCCAACTCAATCTGAATCCACGGGATTTCCAGCTCCGGTATCCATAAATACAACCCCAATAAAATCACGGCCGGCACACCGATCCCCAATGCAATACCGATCGGCAGCTTCTTTAAAATATATTTTGCCCGGCCGCCCGACCGGACCTGTTCCCATTTGTTCGGATCAAACTTCACTTTCTGTTCCCTCCATAGTTAACGCCGGCTGTTCCGAAGCGCAATATTTACACTTGGCCGCTTTATATGGAATTTCCTCCAGGCAATAAGGGCATATTTTGGTTTCCGGTTCGACAGGCGTTTGCTTTTCCTGCGCATTTTTCTTACCGATGACCGGCAATTTAATTGCATACAGCTTATTGATACCTTTTACCATCAGGAAAATAACAAAAGCCATTATCAGAAAATGAATGACCGCCGTGATAAACGAACCATAGGCAAATACCGGCAACCCCAACGTGTCCCGCACATAGGTCAACGAAGACAGCTGACTCGCATCGGCAGTTGCCGGGATATCGGACAATACCACAAACAGATTGCTGAAATCAATATCGCCAAACAGTTTTCCAAGCAGCGGCGTAATAATATCCTTTACCATAGAATTGATGATCGCCTGAAACGCCGCGCCAATAATCACACCAACCGCCAGATCAATCACATTGCCCCGCATGATAAACTCTTTAAATTCTGAAAAAAAGCCTTTTTTAGTCTCTTTTTCCATTTGGCATTCCTCCCGGTTAAAGATCCGTTTTTGGTCTACTACGCAGCCGGCATAATATACACCAGAATACTGACAAACTGCAGGATACTCCCTAACAGTACAAACAGATGAAACACCGAGTGCATCCACCGTTTTTTCTTGCCGATGCCATACAACACAGAGCCGACCGTATAAAAAATCCCACCCGCCAGCAGCCATAAAAATGCCGCTAACGGCAAAACCTGCAACACCGGCTGAATCATAAACACAATCAGCCAACCCATTACGATATAACAGACCATCGAAAACACCCGGTATTTTCGTAAATCGATGGCCGTCAGCGTCACACCTAATGCGCAGCAGGCCCAAACGATGCCAAACATCACCCACGCCAGAACCGGATTTTCCTGCCGGATCTGCCCGCCGATAGCAATCGGCGTGTAAGTGCCCGCGATCAGAAAATAAATTGAACAATGGTCGATCACCTGAAACACCTTTTTGGGCATCTCCGGACGCAATCCATGATAAATGCTCGACATGGTATACAACACGATCATCGTCGCGCCGTAGATCGCGCCGCTAACCACGCCCCAGACGTTTCCGTTGAGCGCGGCAACCACGACGCATAATACCAAAGCGCATATGGCAAACGCACCGCCGACGATGTGGGAAACCATATTAAAGATTTCCTCGCCTTTGGTATAAACCGGCAGCAGCCGATCTTTTAATTTGGTTCTCGGCATAAAGGCCTCCTTATTTTTTTACACCTTTGGATCCAAAGGCGCCCCCCGCCGATAAAATGTTGGTATCATAAGTAAACATCAAATTTGCCTTGGTTCTGGCCCGTTTAAAGCCCAGCTCAATCATCCGATTCAACTGCTCTTGATAGCTGTGTCCTTTCGGCTCCCACAAATAAAACGCCAGCGAACCGGGAATGGTATTGATTTCATTGACATACACGGTGTCTGCGACAGTATCATATAAAAAGTCGATCCGCACCACGCCGTTGCAGCCCAATGCGGCAAACGTCTGCTTTGCATAGGTCTCCACCTGCTGCTGGATTTTTTCTGAAATTTCAGCCGGAATCTTGCGTTTGAGCGAAGTCATGCCGCCCTTTTGCCCAGATTTAGAGGCAGATTCACCTTTATATTTATCGTCATAAGACAGAATTTCACCGCTCATCACCGGCTCTTCAATCACCGAAGTTTCGCAACTGTCCATATCGCCGATCACCGAGCAATTCAGCTCCCGCAACTGCTCCACTGCGTGTTCCACTAAAATTTTGGAGGCAAAATTCATCGCCAATTCCACCGCCTCCCGCAGTCCATCGGCGTCGTTGGCCTTTTTGATGCCGACGCTGGAACCTAAGTTTGCAGGCTTGACGATCAGCGGATATTGCAGCCGGCTTTCAATCTTTTTAATCACGGCGTCGGTATCGCTGACCCATTCCTTCGCGTAAAAGGTCACACAGGGCAATACCGGGATCTTCTGCTCCTGTAGCACGCTTTTAAAGACTGCTTTATCCATCCCCACAGCCGCCGACAAAATATCACAGCCGACATAAGGCATCCCCAACAACTCCAGAAAACCTGCAATTGCACCGTCTTCACCATTGGTGCCGTGCATGATCGGAAAAGCGATATCCAGACTGCACAGCGGCTTTTTAAACAGGCCGCCCTTTAATTCAATCAACTGAAAGGCGCCGTCTATCTTGACCACTGTAACCCGTTTGCTGCCTTTGAGCAGCAGATTCAGATCTTTAAATGCGTTGATATCGAACATCTCCGGGCTGTAAAACATTTCACCCTGTTTGGTGATATAGATCGGTGTGATATCATACTGCGACCGGTCGATATTGGCCATGGCCTGCACAGCAGAAATAACGGCGACCTCATGCTCTACCGACTGCCCGCCGAAAAACACCCCTACGTTGACTTTCATAAACACCCTCCGTTATGTATCATCTGTTTATCGCTCGTAATTATCTGGCAGATCGTTTTCAAACAACACCGCCGTATTCTGATCACACATTGTCCGCAACAAAACGGCAGCATCTGAAAACGTTTTCACCACCTGGATTTTAGACAGATCGCAGCCTTTGTTCTGCGCACCCTCCAACAGCGGTTTGGAACGCTCCTGCCCGACGAAAATGATCTGATCTGCATATTCGGCGCAAGCCTCGCCCAACGCGCGGTTACAATCCGTTTCCCGCACACCCAGCTCTACCAGGCCCGGCGTGACCACAATGCGCTTCATCGGCGCAAAACTGCCCAACACCCGCAGCGCCTCCAGCGAACCGGCCGGATTCGCATTATAAGCGTCATCAATTAAAATCGCGCCGTTATAAAACGGCTTCATCTGCAGCCGATGCTCGACCGGCGTCAAACGGTTTGCCGCATACCGAATATCGGTATCAGACAGGCCCAGATCGGAACATACCGCCACTGCTGCCAGAATATTCAACACATTGTGCATTCCCAGCAGCTTTGTGGAAATCGGAATCTCCCGGCCGCCGGCCACCGCAGTAAACGATAACCCGTGGCGGGAAACCGAAATATCCTTTGCCGATACCGCGCAATCGGGATTTTCAACGCCGTAGCCCTTATAGGTATAACCGTCTGCCTGCGCCGCGATATAAGGATTATCCAAATTGAGATACAGCATGCCGCCGTTGTTCTGCACCTCGTCGGCCAGCTCAAACTTTGTATGGATGATATTTTCAATTGAACCGAAGGTGTTCAGATGCTGCGGGCCGATGGAGGTAATAATCCCGGTATCCGGATGCACCAACTCGCAGATTTCCCGAATATCTCCGGTTTTTTTTGCCCCCATCTCCACCACAAAAATCTGTGCGTCGGGCCTTAACTGTTCCCGAATGGTGCGAACCACG
Source organism: uncultured Clostridia bacterium (assembly GCA_944384875.1). Taxonomy (GTDB): domain Bacteria; phylum Bacillota; class Clostridia; order Oscillospirales; family Acutalibacteraceae; genus RUG14109. Next base: position 3,120 of record CALWVA010000073.1, on the reverse strand, counting down.
CCCAGTGTGGTATTGACCCCGCCCGGCGTGATCATCACGTTATATTTTTCAGACAGCATCCGGCCGAGAATATGCTTGGTACTGGTTTTTCCATAGCTGCCGGTCAGACCGATAATTTTTAAATCAGGCCGGGATTTTAAAATCCGTTTTGCATCGTTTATATACCAGCGCTTCATACCGTTTTCCAGCGGCGCGTTGAGCAGATTTGCCAACATGGCCATCCACGGGATCGCCGCTGTCATGACTGCTGCGGCCACGATCCCATATTCCAGCGCGCCAGACAACGCACACACCAGCGCCACTACCGCACAAACCAGAAACCAGGTGGCAATCATCCGTTTGACCCGGCCGGTATATACAATCTTCTTTTTTGCATGTCTGATTTTATAAATCGCATAAACAACCCGCACTGCACTGGTTAAGATTGCCACAACCATCGCCCACAACGGTGCAAAAAAACAAAGCACAGCGCACAGCGCGGCAAACAGAGCGGATACCACAATCCGCACACTGGCCGCCGTTTTCAGATAATCGATAAAACGGCTATTAAAATAAGAATTCAGCTGTAACATGTGTAGCTGGGGCTGCAAGGTAAAAACCGTCGCCACCAGCATCGCGCCCAATGTGACAGATAAAAATACCGCGTTCAATCCGTTACCCCCAGAAAACTATTCAAAATTGCATCGACCTGCCCCGGATATTCAACAAAACAAAAATGCGAACCGTTCGGAATCACACACAACCCACAATCCGGAATATTCTGTTCAATGATTTTGGCGTGTGCCAGCGGGGTTTCGGTATCATTCTCTCCCCAGATCAACAACGTCGACGCAGTAATCTGATGTAAACGATCCCGCAAATCCACATTGACCAGATTTACCAGCGTCTGCCGTAAAACCGGCGGCGCAGCGTTATAATCTGCCGAACCGTAATGATTCCGGGCCGCCGCCAGCAGATCGCCGGTATAGCGTTTAATCACCGGCAATGTAAGCACCCGTTTAATCGTTTTAAACGACGCCAGCCGCAGCTTTTGCTTGCATGTGCGTTTGGATCGGATCCCCGCCGAACCAAACAACACGATCTTTTTCGGGTGCACCATGCCGGATGCACACATCTGCAGCGTAATCCGTCCGCCGTTGGAATGGCCGATCATCACCGGATCCCGCAGCCCCAGCGCGTCTATGAATTTTTTGACCACATCGCAATAATCCTGCAGCGTAAACGGGCGCGGCAACATATCGCTTTTTCCAAAACCGGGAAGATCCAGCGCAATACAGCGAAAATACGCTGCAAGCGGTCGGATCATACGATTAAACACCTCTAACGACGAGCCCCAGCCATGTAAAAAAAGGAGGGCTTCCCCCGCGCCGGTGCTCTGATAGTTGATTTGCATACCGTCTATCGTTACAGTCACTGCGCCGCCTCCTTTTCTTCATTTCAATCTTATTATACATCATTATATGAATAATTGATGTAAAAATCAATAAAATTCTGCGTTTAAAGCCCTAAAAGCCGCGCTGCATTACCGCCAAGAATCTGCTCCTGCTCCTGCTGCTCCAGCCCCAGGCTTTTAATATAATCGATCTCATATTTTGCAAAACCCCACGGGCAGTCGCTTCCTAACAACACCCGGTCGGCGCCGTGCGCACGGATCATCCGTTTTGCCTGTGGCGCCGGAAGCCGGCTATGGGCAAGGCTAGTATCAATATAGAGGTCTTTGCCCAGCAAATACCGCTCTACGTCATGCCACAACAGATAACCGCCCATATGCGCGGCAACCACCGTCCAGTTTTCAGCCATCTCCAAAGCGTGCGCCAGCCGCTGCGGCGTACAGTGTACCGGCAAATCATAACCGACATCTTCCCCCGCGTGAAACACCGTAATCAGTCCCAGCTCTGCCGCCTTTTGATAAATCGGCGCCATTTTAGGATCATCCACAAAAAACTGCTGATATTCCGGGTGCAGTTTGATCCCCTTCAGCCCCAGTTGATGAATACGCTCCAGTTCTTCCAAAGCATAGGACACATCCCCCGGATATACCGATCCAAAGCCGATCAGCCGGTCGTCTAGCCCGGCCACAAAATCGTTGACGCTATGGGTCTGTTTGACATTGGTGGCGATATTTAAGACCACTGCCCGGTCAACCCCGCTGCGATCCATCGCCTGTAACAATCCCTGGGGCGTACCGTCAGTAAACGGCACCAACGCGCCGCCTTTATGAATCAGGCTCTCCATCGCCCGGGCCACGATCTTCTCCGGAAACGCATGGGTATGAAAATCAATAATCATCCAAACCGCTCCTGTCTGTCAGTTGTGCTTTTTCAGCGATTTCATCCGCTGCTCTTTTGATAAAATCATCTTCCGCAGCCGAATTGATTCCGGCGTAACCTCTACCAGTTCGTCATCTTTGATAAATTCCAGCGATTTCTCCAGACTCAAAACAGTAGGCGGTGTCAGGCGCAGCGCCTCGTCTGATCCGGCGGCGCGCATATTGGTCACCTGTTTCTTTTTGCAGACATTGCAGACCAGATCCTCCGCCTTTGGCGTCTCGCCTACAATCTGCCCCTCATATACCTCCACGCCCGGGCCAACAAACAGCCGGCCGCGATCCTGGGTATTAAACAATCCATAGCTGGTTGTTTCTCCGGTTTCATAGGTCACAATAGAGCCGGTAGAACGCTGATCAATATCTCCCTTATATGGCTCATAGGCAGAAAACACATGGCTCATAATCCCGTTGCCGTTGGTATCGCTTAAAAACTCCGACCGGTAGCTCATCAGCCCTCTGGCCGGAATTTTAAACTCCAGATGGGTCATGCCGGTTTCCCGGGTGCCCATGTTCTGCAACTCGCCCTTTCTGGCGCCCAGCTTTTCCATAACCACACCCACATACTCCTCCGGCACCTCAATCATCAGCAGCTCGATTGGCTCCAGCAGTTTTCCGTCGGCATCCTGCTTATAAATGACTTTCGGTCTGGATACCTGAAACTCATAGCCCTGTCGGCGCATGGTCTCAATCAAAATAGACAGATGCAGCTCACCACGCCCGGATACTTTAAACGTATCGGCGGAATCAGTCTCCTCCACCCGCATCGAAACATTGGTCTCGATCTCTTTAAA
>CALWVA010000072.1 GCA_944384875.1 uncultured Clostridia bacterium | reverse complement strand
AGATGGAACAACGAATAGAAGAGATGATGCGGCAGATCAACAGCGGTGCAAAAGTAAAAAAGCAGATCAAAAATCAAACAGAAAATCAAGAATATAGAAAGATACAAGAACAACTGGAGAAATTGACAGCACATATAAAAAATCGGCTAGGACTGGAATATAAACTGTTAAACCGATTAGAAGAGCTGGGAAATCAATTGCATGGATTTGAAACAGAGTGGATTTACCAGCAGGGGATATGTGACTGTATGACGTTGCTGAAATGGATGGGCGCATTTTCAGACAACATCATCTAAAAATCTTTTATGGCTGCGCGTTTGTAGGATTCTCACGCCCGAACAAATAATCTAATGAAACATTCAGCACTTTGGAGATTGCATCGATTTCAACGTCTGTTACGGCGCGTTCTCCGGTTTCGATTCTGGAAACAGAACCCCGGCAAACATAAACCGCGTGTAATTCTAATTTTTCGGATAATTCCCGCTGGCTTAATCTGGCGTTTATCCGGGCTTGCCGGATTCTGCTGCCCGTAATATTGGCTTGATCGTATGCTGTAACGCGTTTCATAAAATCACCAATTCTGTTTTTGATTAAGATAAAATTAGTGTATACTGAATCGAAAGAAAATCTGTCCTATATAAAGGACAGGCGGATGAATAATGTTAGAAATATTTATAAAAGGGAAAGGGTGATCCGGTTGCGGGAAGATATGCGCGAAATCGTAAAACAGATGCTTTATAATGCGCAAGCAGAAGTCTGTAGGAAGTATAAAAATCAAAATAAAGAATATCAGCAGGCTGTAAAGGAAATACAACTGCTGATGAAGCGCATAAACGAGCGTTTGGGGACAGACGCCGGGCTGTTGGACGCATGGGAGGATTTGACGATTCAATTGCACGGCTTTCAAACAGAGCAGCTCTATTATCAGGGGATCTTTGACTGTATGGCGTCATGCAAACGGATGGGCGCGTTTTCAGAAGAATAGGGATTGGCCGGTATGCAATTAGACGGATGGCAGGATCGGCGGACAACCCTTAAAGATGGATCATATTTCATTGTAGGAAAATTGACAGATAAAAAAGGCTGCCTGCGGGCGGTCTTTTTTATATATGCGCCGGGCGGCAGCCGGCGTTTTTTGTTTTACCGGCAAAAACCACGGCCGCCGTTTGGGCCAATTACTTTATACGAACAGCCCGCACCAGGGCGGAAAGGATGTTTTTATGGACGAATACAGCATGACGACGGCAGAGCAGGACACACCAGAAGCCGCTTTGCCGGACAGCGCAAGCGCAGCCGGCGCGCAGCCGCAGACACAGGGCACCACACCTGCTGGCGGCGGGCGCGACGTTTCCCGGCGGGAGACGGCCGGGCAGCCGGGCACAGCCGGGCGCAAAGATGCGGCCGGGCGGCAACACGCCGCGCCGCAGCAGGACGCGGCAGGGCGGCAGCACGGACAACGTGGCGCGCAACAAACCGGGCAGGGCGCGCGGCCGGAACAGCAGGCTCAAAACGAGCAGGCGGGCGCGGCGGACGAGCAGAACGGACAGGGCGGCGAGCAGGCGGGCACGGTGCAACCACCGGCGGGTCAGGACGGCGCGCCGGTCGTGCCGATCCAGTTCAACCACCAGTACCGCGAGCTGAGTATCGCCGAGGCGGCGACCTGGGCGCAGAAGGGGATGCAGGCCGACAGCCTGTTGCAGGATCTGCAATATCTGGCGGCGGCCAACGGCGCGGGGAGTATTCCCGCATTGCTCAAGGCGCTGCGCGGCGCCCATGAAAGCATGTTGATCGACCAGTATTCCAAACGGACGGGCGGCGACGAACAGCTTGCCCGGCAGCTGGTAGAGCTGGAGCAGCATAAATATGGCGCTGCGGCGCAGCAGATCGGCCAGCAGCAGCAACAGGCCCAGCAGCAGGCTGCCGGACAGATCAACCAGCGGCTGGCCGACGAGTTTATCGCGCTGCAGCGGGAGATTCCCGAAATCGGCCGTTTTGACCAGCTGCCCCAGGCGGTGATTGAACGGTCGGTCAAGACCGGGATACCGCTGATTGACAGTTATCTGCGCTATCAATATGCGGCGCAGCGGGCGGCCGGTCAGGCGCGGCAGCAGCAACAGGCGGCGGACAGCGCTTCGGCCGGGTCGATGCACAGCGCGTCGGGCGACCAGCCGGGCGCGGCAGTATCCGCGATGCTGCGCGGGCTGTTCGATTAAAGGGCGGGGATTCCCGCCGCAGTAGATGAAAAAAGGAGCGTTTTTTAGTTATGGCTATCAACAATTTAGAATTTCGGTCGCAGCTGACCGACGGGCTGGATAAAAAGCTGGTTCAGAAATCGGCGGCGGCCTGTTTGCTGGACAACAACCTGCGCGCCAAGTTTGTGGGCGCGAAAACCGTTTTGATCCCCGATGTGGATTTTGTCGGCCTGGCGGACTATAACCGCGATACCGGCTTTACCCGGGGCAGCGTGACGGTAAGCCAGAAACCGTATACCCTGTCGAAGGACCGGGGCCGCACGTTTATCATTGACCGGGAGGATATGGACGAGATCGGCATTTCCAATCTGGCCGGCCAGCTGATGGGCGAATTTGTCAGAACCGAGGTCGCGCCGGAGATCGACGCTTATGCGATTTCCGCCATTGCCAAGATCGCCGCAACCAATCTGAAGGTGGGCGGCATGACCGCCGACAATGTGTTTGATATGCTGAACACCGCGGTTAACAGCGCCCAGAGCGCGTCCAGCTTTGATGAGGAGCTGGTGGTGTTTGTCAGCGCCACGGTATGGGCGCTGCTGTCGGTTTCGGACAAGTTTACCCGCTTAATTCGCGTGGATGACTTCAAAAAGGGCGAGCTGACCACCAAGGTGCGCAAATACAACGAGTGCGCCATCATCCCGGTGCCGGATCTGCGGATGAAGACGGCGTATACTTTCGGCAGCGACGGGTTTACGGCGGACTCCGGCGCCAAGGATATCGAGATGCTGGTGGTGCCGAAAAAAGCGGCGTCACTGGTGAAAAAGACCGAGAAGGTCCGGGTATTCGAGCCGGACGAAAACCAGACGATGGACGCCTATAAATTCGATTATCGGCTGTATTATGACTGCTTTGTCAAAGACAGCGCCAAGGGCACCATCTTCGGTTATACCAAGTCTTAAGACGCAAATGGGGGAAGCTGCGGCCGGGCAGGGCGCGTTGCGTGCGCCGGGGCCGCAGCTTCCCGGATCAATGCCGGCGGACTGCCCGAAGGGGCGGCCCGCCGGGGTCGGGCAGAGAACAAGGGCAGGCGGATAGCAGGCGTGCGGGCGCGGCGCAGGTAGAGACAGGGCAAAGCGGCGGCGCGCCGGGAGCGTGCGGCAGATCAAAAGCGGTAAGACAGGCGGATGTCGGTGTTGCGAACAAATAAAAAGGGCAAGACAGACGCCAGGCGTGCGGGCGCGGGGCATGACAGGCCCGCACAGCGTTGATTGAAAAAAAAGGGCGCCAAAGACAGGCGCAAATCCAGCGGCAGGCCGCGGTCGGGGAATCCGGCGGGGGCTGTCTATAACGGCAGAACACAGTATGCGCCGCAGGCAGGGCGCATTTTATATAGAACTATAACGAAACGGAGGCTATATCAGGTGGAAAAGCAAGCAAAGCAGACGCCCGAGGCGATTTTCGACGCCTATGAAAAAGGGAAAAGCTATAAAAGCGGGCTGGGAAAGCACGGGCTGTTTGAGCAGGCCAAAATCAACGAACGGTTTTTTGTAGGGGATCAGTGGTATGGCGCCGACTGCGGCAACGACCGGCCGCTGGTCAGGCACAATATCGTCAAGCGCATCGGCGAATATAAGATGTCCAACATCGGGGCGGCGCCGGTCAGCGTCAACTATACCGCCGAGGGCGTGCCCAACACGGTGGGGCTGCAAAAGCAGCAGGCGCAGCTGCGGCAGCGGATGGCCCAGGGGTCAATGGACGCGCCGGGCGCGGCGGGGTCGATGGGCGTGATGGGCTTCGACGGGCCGGTAGACCGGGAGGAAACCGGCCTTCTGACCACGGCGCTGTCGGATTATTTTTCAGTGACCGCCGAGCGGCTCAAATGGGACCGGCTCACCGAGCAGGCGCTGCGCAACGCCTATGTGTCGGGCACCGGGCTGATTTATACCTATTGGGACCCGCAGGTCAAAACCGGGCTGTATGCGGACGAGACCGGCACACAGCCGATTTTGGGAGATATCGCCTGCGAGGTTTTAGACGTTGAAAACGTGGTGTTCGGCGATCCGAACTGCGACGATGTGCAGGCCCAGCCCTATATTTTGATCGCCCAGCGCAAAAGTGTGGAAGAGCTCAGGCGCGAGGCCCGGCGGTTTGGCCGGCCGAGAGCGGATATCGAGCAGATCAGGCCCGACCGCGACTGCTCGTATCAGTCGGGGGACCGGGGGATGCAGGAGCCGGAGGATTCCAAAAAGGCGACGGTCATCACCAAGCTGTATAAGGAATATAACAGCGACGGCACCGATTATACCGTCAAGGCGGTGCGGGTCGTGGGCGGCGCGGTGATCCGCCCGGTATGGGATCTGATGGTGCGGCTGTATCCGCTGGCGGTGTTCCCCTGGGAGCGGCGCCGGGGCTCGATCTACGGCGAGAGCGAGATCACCTATCTGGTGCCCAATCAGATCGCCATCAACCGGATGTTGACCGCCTGCGTCTGGTCGGTGATGCTGACCGGTATGCCGATCATGGCGGTGAACAAAAACCTGATTCCCGATCCGGTGACCAACGCGCCGGGGCAGGTGTTGGAATTTACCGGCGCGGCCGATGATTTGCGGGGGGCGCTGACCTATTTTAATCCGCCGCAGTTCACAAACATCTATCAGTCGATGATCTCATCAATGATCGCAGACACGCTGACCCAGTCGGGGGCAAACGACGCGGCCCTTGGCGATATCCGGCCGGATAATACCTCGGCGATTATCGCGGTCAGAGAGGCGGCGACCATGCCGCTGCAGCCCTTTAAACAGCGGTTTTACCAGTTTTGTGAGGATATCGCCCGGATCTGGGCCGAGTTCTGGGTGATGCTGTATGGGAGGCGGTCGCTGAAAATGGAGGATGAAAACGGCGTGTGGTATCTGCCCTTTGACGGGCAGCGGTATAAAGATCTGGTGCTGTCGGTGCGGGTAGACGTGGGCGCGTCGACACTGTGGAGCGAGGCCCAGTCGATTCAGACGCTGGACAACCTGCTGGCTGCCGGGCTGATTGACCCGGTGCAGTATCTGGAGCGGATGCCCAAGGGGATTATCCCCGATCTGACCGGGCTGATCAGCAGCAAGCAGCAGGAGCTGGAACAGCAGCAGGCCATGCAGCAGGCGGCCGGGACCGAGACTTCCGGCGGCGCGGCCGAAGCGCAGGCCGCCGACCCGGCGCAGGCGGCCATGCAGCAGGCGGGTTCGGCGCCCAGCCAGCCGGAGATCGGCACAGAGCAGGCAGCGCTGCAGGCGCTGCTGGCGCAGCTATCGCCGGAGGAACAGGCGCTGTTTAACAGCCTGCCGGCCGAAGAGCAGGCGGCAATGCTGCAAAACGCCATGGGCGCCTGATAACCGCCGGTGGGTATACAGACAGATGAAAACACGGCGCGCGGGTCGAAATGGAACGCCGCGCGCTGTTTTTGATGAGAGGGAGAAAAGCTTATGACAGTAAGAGAAGCATACAGCGGCGCGATGGCGCTGCTGGGGGAGACAGGCGGCGCCGGGCTGAGCAACCAGCCCCAGACCGTCAATCGGATTTTGGCCATTGTCAACGCGGTATATGCCGATTTATATACCGTTGTGCGCCGCGGGCAGTATGATTTTCATCCGGTGCATGATATTGACGATGTGATCTGGCTGCCGCGGCGGGTCTGCAACGATTGTCTGCTCTATGGCGTGGCGATGCATATCGCCATGGGTGAAGACGACGCCAACCGGCAGGCGGTGATGGCGTCTTTATATAACCAGAAGCGGGCGGTGGCGTCGCGGATTTCCAAAGTAAAGGATGTGTATGGCTATGCGTTATCCGATGATGAATAGGCGGCAGCTGCAGGGCGCCGCCATCGACCAGCTCAGCGGCGGGCTGAACATTGCAGACGACGCGACCAATATCAATGACGATCAGCTGTCAGACTGTGAAAACGTCTGGTTTTATGACGGCGCGCTGCGATCGAGGCCGCGGGTTAAGCGGTGTGAGCATTATGGGTTTTCCTATCAGCAGGCCGACGGCATGACCTATGCCGACATCTATATTGAAAACCGCCGGTGCCGGGCGGTTTGCTACTGGGGCCGGCAGACCGAGAACGTCACCGGCGTGGCGGTGCTGCATATACAGGACGAAGACGGCGAAACCCGGTATTTCGGCGGTGTGTCGCTGCCGGAGAATACCCGGGCCAAAAATGTGCTGATGCTGCAGTATCAGCCGATCCAGACCGGTAGCGACACCCCCACCGGGCTGTATCTGCTGCTGTTGCTGGATGTGGTAGACAGCCGCGGGCACGTCACCGGCCGGGATTATTCGGTGCGCCAGGTGGTGTTGCATACAGACGCTGAGACGGGTCAGATGCAGGTTCAGCTTTCAGCAGAGCTGGATCCGCTGGATGAGATCTATGTGCCCACTGTCATTTTAAACGGCAAAGGCACCAAATACACCGAGCTGCCCGTTTCGGAAACCACCCAGTATTCGCCGGCGGTGCAGTATGAGGGCTTTTCGCTGCTGACTCCCTACGCCAAGACTTGTTTGTTGTCAGACGGCGTCTCCGAACAGTTTCAGATTCCATATGCCGTTGACGGCCAGAAACGGCTGCTGATCGAGGCCGATTATATTTTAGACGGCGCGCCGTATTATTCCAAGCTGGAGATGGATCTGGCCAGCGCCACCACCGGGTCGGTGGCCATCGGTCAGACCGGCAAGCACTTCAAAGCGTCGCTGGCTGAAAATGTGCTGACGTTGCAGGTGGTGTCCGGTGAGGAGACTGCGCCGCTGCCCCGGTTTACCGGCAGCAATAATATCACGGTGACCGCCGCGCTGGCCGGGTCGGATACCCAGGCCAAGCTGGCGCTGTTTTCCTGTACCCAGACGGTTTCTTATGGTGCGTCCAGCGGCATTTATGCCGGCGCGCGGGTATTGATCGGGAACAACGACGTGTATAAAAACCGGATTTTTTACAGCGATTATGCCATCCCGCTGTATGTGTCGGAAAACGCGTTTATCGACATCGGGGATTCGCAGGAGCGGGTCACGGGCTTTGGCAAACAGGCGCAGATTCTGGTAATTTTTAAGGAACATTCGATGTATTATACCGCCGAAGCCGTCAACAACAGCCTGACGGCGGATGATCTGACCAGCGGCCGGGTATTGGACGTATCGCTGTATTCTGCTTATTTCCCGGTGTATCAGTGCCATGCGTCGGTGGGCTGTTCTGAGCCGAAAACCATCGCGCTGTGCAACAACAAGCTGTGCTGGGCGTTTGACGGGGCGGTTTATACGCTCAACAGCATCAACAGCGTATCAGAGCGCAACGTGTTTCGGTTGTCGAGAAACATCGGCCGGTTGGAGATCAACCGGCACAGCTTCGCGGTGGATTGGAACGGCTATTATCTGCTGTTTGCCAACAGCAGCGGCGGCGAGCGGTTTGAGCCGGAACCCGTCTATCTGCTGAATACCGAGACCTCGGCGTTTTTGAATATTTCCAGCTATTTAAAGGACAATGCCGAAAAACAGCAGCAGTGGTATAAATGGACCTTTGCCTATCTGGGCGATCTGGACAACCCCTGGCAGCGGATCGTCAATCCGCCGCCGTTTGTATGTGAAGACCGGCTGCTGCTGTATCATTTCGGCGTGACGCTGATCGACGGACAGGAGAAGTTTTTCTTTTATATTTTTGAGATGTCGGCCGATTATACCGATGATGCAGACGAATATGGGTACCCCGTGGGGGCGGGAGCCGTCGAACAGCGGACGGCAGTGGTGCCTACGCGGTTTGCCACCCGGCTGTTCGACTGCGGCGCGCGCAACATGTATAAGCGTATTTCCAAATGTTATATCGGGATGCGCGGCGAACATGAAGCGGTGATCAGGCTGTCGTATATCACCGAGCGGGGCAGCCGGTCGGAAAACCCGGTTCAGCTGTATGCCGGCGGATATCCGGCGCGCCACCGGCTGCTGCCCAACCTTTCGGCGGCGACCTTCGGGTTGGCGGTCAGCACAGACGGCTTTGTCTATTTTGACGGGCTGTCGATTTATTACAGACAGACAGGAGAGATCAGATAATGGCGACGAAAGTTCAAGAACCCACAGTAAGCGATCCGATGAAAACCTATATGAGCTACCAGCAGCAGATGGAGCAGCAGGTGCGGAATGCAGCAAACCAGATCGGGCAGAACCGTCTGGACGCTGCCAACCAGTATATTGATACGATGCAAAAGGCATACGACCAGTCCATCGATTATATGACCAATTCTACCGATCAGCAGATCGCGGGGCTGGATCAGCAGTATCAGTCGGTATATGACACCAACGCCATCAATCGGCTGATCAACCAGCGCCAGGCGGCGGATACGATGGCGCGCATGGGGCTGAGCCAGTCGGGCTTAAATGCCACGCAGCAGTTGGGGTTGATGAATCAGCAGTATAATGCCGATGCGGCGGCGACACAGCAGAAGACCGGCGCGGTCAATACGCTGAAAGCCCAGCTGGAGCAGTATAAGGCCAACATCCAGCAGCAACGGCTGCAAAACCAAGCCCAGACGTTGTATGATGCGCACAGCAAGAACGCGGATACTTACGAGAACATCTGGAACAATCTGCAAAATCTTGCGGCCAGCTTTGCCAATACCAGGTTTGGCGCAGAGCTGGAGGAGCGGCTGGCGGCGATTCAGCAGAATTACCAGCTGACGCGGGATCAGGAAGAATACCAGCGAGAACTTGCAGCAATCGAAAAAGAATACAGGGAACGGCTGAAATATCAACAGGGGCTGTATGATTATACAAACTGAGAACGGGCGGCGGCGCACAGGGATGAGCGCCG
>CALWVA010000071.1 GCA_944384875.1 uncultured Clostridia bacterium | reverse complement strand
CAAACCGCGCGCCCGGATCGGCTGATCTCCCCGTTTTCAGCGCCCGGCGCGATACTGTGCCCGCAAAGCGCTAAAAACCGCCCGGCAAAATCACCGGGCGGCCCGCTTTTGTACACAACCCCCAAGCCCACCTCGGCCGCTTCGATGTTGCAGCCCTGCCAGTTGTACAAAAGCCCGCTTGCCGCCCGTCAAAGCGCTAAAGCCGGCTCCCGCCGCTTTTTGCGCCGCGCCGGACGGCGGCTCCGAACCATGGTTTTAAGAGCCTGTATACACTATATCATACGCCGGTGTGACATGTGTGACAATCCAGATGGGCGCGCAGATACCGGCTGTGCATCTGCTTCAGGCTGTTTTCGGTGTTGCCGCCGCCGATCCGGTCGGCCACCCGGTTCCAGGTCAGTCCCTCTACATACCGCAGCAAAAACACCTGCCGCAGCAGGCTGTCGCCGATGCCGTTGATAAACGCGGTGATCTCGTTCAGCAGCCGCTGGCATTCCTCCAGCTTCTGTGTAAGCAGCGTTTCATAGAGCACAATATTCGCCGTCTGCACCCCCACCGGATCACCGGTTGCGCTGCCCCGGGGCATGCCGTCGGGGACGCGGCCCATCTGCAGCGCCCGCTCCCTGGCGCGGTGCAGCTTGTCCTCCAGCAATACGACCTCCCGCTTTAAGTGCCCGAACTGCGCCAGCTCCTGTCTGGTCATGCCCGCCGCTCCTGCTGTGCGGCTTGTGCGGTCACCGCGCCATACGCCGCCGCATCATCCTTTGGGTCATAGCGCCGTCCGCTTTCCAACACCGCCGGCCGTGCCCCCTGCGCCGGTAAATGCCGGGTGCCCTGCGCTTCAAGAGCGCCCATGCCGCGCCGTGCTGCCACCGCGCCATATACAGCCCCCCGCTGTCTACCATCCGCCGGGCGGGCAGCTTGACCGGCCAGGCCCGCCAAACCCGTCAGCGCCGCCAGATTCTGTTGCGCCGCCTGCTGCTCCCGGGCGTCCCGCCGCCGGCGCAGCCCCTGCGCGATCCGGCGCACATTGCCCCAATAGACCGCAAACCACCGGCCGTGCCGTTCGCACGCCTTCCAGTCGCAATAGCCGTCCCGCTGTCCGCAGGTCTCGCACGGATACGCCGGCGGCTGCCGGTCTGTTTCATGTTGTCCCTTCATTGTCAACCCTTCCTTTCGCTGTTGTCCTGCTGTCCGGCCGGCAGGCGGCCAAAGTCATCGCGCCATCAAGCCAGCCACACCGGGTCTTTCTCCCCGCAATATGGTGCTATATATAGCACTTTTTTCAATGCGCCCCACATACAGATCCGGCGCATTCTCCCACAATCTGCCTACGCGGCTGATCGCCGCCGACACCTGCAAAACAGCCGGCCCGCGCTATCCGCCGCACGCACGCGATTATTCGTCAAACCGGTTAAACTGCCGCTGCAACTGCGCAAGATCATAGCTGCGGCTGCCGGTATACGCTGTTGTCGAGCGCCCGCCGCGCCAGCCCCGTACCGCCGCCTTCCAGTCCCGCATCGGGCTGCTGCCGACCATCCAACCCTTCGACTGGTAAAAATTTAAAAACCGCTCTGCGTCCAGCGTCAGATTGTGCTGTGCGCAATACGCCCGCACCTGCTCCAGCGTCGGCGGCACAAACGCCGTCTGCCGCTTCTCACCCTTCTGATCCTTCTTGTCCTTCTGCTCTTTCTTATATTCTTGTTCTTGTGCCGCTGCCGTGCCGCCGGCCTGCCGGTCCTGTGCCGGCCGTTTGCCGCCGGGCGTGCCGCTCGACTGGTATTTGTCATAATTATTGACCGTAATCACCGTATACCGGTTTGTAGACTGCTGTGTCACCTCGCCTGTCGATTTCAACCGGTTCAACGAGGTCCGAACCCCCCGGGGCGTCATCTGCAGCTTGTCCGCCAGCTGCCGGATCGAGGTCACAAGCTGCCCGCGTTTAAGCGCGACGCCCTGCCACTGCCTGTCCCGGATACTCGCCGTCAAAATAAAATATAAAAACATTTTCAGCGTCTCACCCTGCTGAAACCAGCCCCAGTTTAAAATGTTGCGATCCAGCTTGATAAAGGTGCTTTTTTCCGCCAATACAACCTCCTCCGTTCACGCCGTTTTGCACCATTGTCCGCAGCCGGTCTCCCGGCTGCCGGACCACCCGGTTTACGCGCCGGCCCTGCGAATAAAAACCGCCGCCGGGCCGCCCGGTTCCCGCCGGACGCACGCCGCACACACCAGCGTGCCATGCTGCTGCGCCACCGGCCCGTGAATCTCGGCGCCGCACACGCCGCATACTGCCGCCGCAAAACCGTATACCCCGCAAAGGCCGCATCCGTCGCAGTCGCCTGCGCCCCGGATACACCGGCTCACAGTGCCGGCCCGCCGCAGACCGGCTCGGCCTGCGCCTGCTCTTGGGCCTGTTGCTCTAAAAACCGCTGCGCCGCATATTCTTGATATAAATAGGCGCAGATCTCAAAGTTTTCCGGCGTCGCGCCGGTCTGCATCACCGCCAGAATCGCTGCCCGCAGCATCTGTGAATGGGTCATCGTTGTGCTCCTTTCCCCCTGTGTCTTACTGCGCTGTATCCGACGTATACCATCCGGCCAGCAGTTCCAGCTCCAGCATCCGCCCGGCCAGCCGCCGGTGCAGCAATATCAGCCGCCGGTTGCGCCTGCGCAGCCGGGCGGCCTCTCGCCGCAGCCTGTGCACCGCCCGCCGATGCCGCCATGGCGCCCGGGCCGCACACAACAGCCCGACCCAAAGTCCCGCCATCACACATCGCCCCCTATACGTTGCCGCGAACAGGCACCCGCCGGTGCCTGTTCGCCGCGCCGGCGACCCTGCGCCTTGCCCGCCTGCGGCGGCAGCTCCAACACCCGGTTGACCGCATCGCACAACGCGTCGCTGTGCAGTTTGCCATGCAGCAGTTTATACAGATTGGAGCTGTCCAGATAGCGGTCTGTATGCCGCCGCGCCTGCTGGATCAGCCAGTGCTGCGTCTTCCCCAGCTGCATCAGCCGTGTCCGTACCTGCATTCCATACGCTGTCAGCATGTTGTTTATGCCTCCCTGTTTTCTGATCCGAATCCGCAGAAACTTACGGAATATCGTAAAAAAGTCTTGACAATTACGGAAAAACGTAATAAACTATAGGTGTGTAAACTAGATTATGGAAAAATATACATTTATTATTACGGTTTTCCGTTTGTCTTTCACCAGTATATTACGGATATCCGTTATAGTCAAGGTAAAATAGTTGGGTTTCCCGAAATATGTCGAGGTGAACAAAAGATGTATGAAATTTTTATGCAGCTATTACAAGATCGGGGGATTTCTACCTATAAAGTCGCCAAAGAAACCGGCATTTCCAACTCCACCTTCAGCGACTGGAAAAACGGGCGCTCCAAGCCAAAGCAGGACAAGCTGGAGATTCTGGCCGATTATTTCGGCGTGTCTGTCGATTACCTGCTGGGCAAGACCAAAAACCGGCAGCCAGGCGCGCCCATCGATTACGATTACGCCCGCGGGCCGGAAGACAGCCGGCTGCTGCCGCTGCACGACAGCCTCCACCGGCTGAACAGCCGCAATATTCGAATGATCCCACTGTTTGAAAACGCGTCGGCGGGCTTTGGGGCCTGCGCCCGCAGTGAAATCGTGGGCTATATTCCGCTGTATATCGCTTCCGACGAAGAAGCGGCCCAAACCATCTGCATCACCGTCCGGGGCGATTCAATGTATCCGAAAATCGAAGACGGCGACGTGATCCAGGTGCACAAACAGGCCTCGGTAGACAGCGGTTCCATTGCCGTGGTGCTGCTCGACGGCGAAGAGGGCTTTGTCAAACGGGTGGTTTACGGCCACGACTGGATCGAGCTGCAGTCCATCAATCCCGAATACCAGACCAAACGGTTTGAGGGCCCGGAGATTCTGCGTCTGCAGGTGGTCGGCCTGGTCAAAAGTATCACCAAACAGGTGTGATCCGGTTGATCCGGTCCGGCGCCTTTGCCCGACCCACAACGCTGCGCACACTGCCGGCCCCACGCCCCATAGCGCCCCGCCCAACACACCCGGCATACTGCCCGCGCCACACCCCACACCAATACACGCCATACGAATCCACGCGTTCCAGCACCCGCCGCGCCTGTGGCTGCAAATGGTTGCATTTCCCCTTGCTTTTTCCCATCGGTTGTGCTATACTGATTACAAATTTCCGAGCCGCGAGCAACGCTTTCGGCAAGGCGGTTTTCATTTTTCTGACGCCAAAATTCATTTGCGGCGAAAGGCCAGGCTTTTTTCTGTTTGTCAGATCAGGCGCGCCCTTTTGCCGGGCGCGCTTTTGCTTTTTCAGGAGGTTGTTATGCAGACACGGGTGGCCATTATCGGCATCATCGTCCAAAACACAGACATTGCAGAACAGATCAACGAGCTGCTGCACATCTACGGCTCATATATCATCGGGCGCATGGGAGTTCCCTATCCCAAACGGGGCTTACATATCATCAGCGTTGCGGTAGACGCCCCGCAGGATGTGATCAGCGCCCTGTCCGGCAAACTGGGGCGGCTGCCCGGCGTGTGCGCCAAAACCGCCTATGCGCCCTGCGAGGAGCAGGCCTGATGGACCGGGCGCAACAACAGCGCATTGACCGGCTGGCAGCCCAGGCCGATCTGCCCGACGGTGAACTGCTGCAGCTGCTAAAAGCGCGCGACGACGAGTCGGCGGCGTATATCGCGGGCTTTGCCCGCCGGGCCGCCCAGCGTTATTACGGCACAAACGTTTACCTGCGCGGCCTGATCGAGTTTACAAACTACTGCAAAAACGACTGCTATTATTGCGGCATCCGCCGCTCCAATTCCCGCGCCGACCGTTACCGGCTCACCGGCGAACAGATTCTGGAATGCTGTGAAGCTGGCTATGCCCTGGGCTTTCGAACCTTTGTGCTCCAGGGCGGCGAAGATCCGTTTTATACCGATGCGCGGCTGTGTGCAATCGTCCGGCAGATTAAAAGCGCCTGGCCCGACTGCGCGATAACCCTGTCGGTGGGCGAGCGCAGCGCGGCCAGCTATCGGGCGCTGTACGACGCCGGCGCCGACCGCTATCTGCTGCGGCACGAAACCGCCGACGAGCCCCATTATCAGTCTTTACACCCCGCGTCAATGTCCTGGCGCCACCGGATGGACTGTTTAAACACCCTGCGGGCCATCGGTTTTCAAACCGGCTGCGGGTTTATGGTGGGCTCGCCGGGCCAGACCGACCGGCATCTGGTCAAAGACCTGCGATTTATTAAAACCTTTGCGCCCCATATGGTAGGCATCGGCCCGTTTATCCCCCATCACGACACCCCGCTGGCCGACCGCCCCGCCGGCACTCTTGAGCTGACGCTGTTTTTGCTCAGCGTGATCCGGCTGCTGCTGCCGGCGGTGCTGCTGCCGGCGACCACCGCCCTGGGCACCATCGCCCCCGACGGCCGGGAACAGGGGATCTTGGCGGGCGCCAATGTGGTAATGCCAAACCTGTCGCCGGTATCGGTGCGCAAAAAATACGAGCTTTATGACAATAAAATCTGCACCGGCGAAGAAGCGGCGGAATGCCGCCTGTGTCTGCAGCGCCGGATCGAATCCATCGGCTACCACGTGGCGGCGCAGCGGGGCGACTCCAAAGTCGCTTACCCGGCGCACACCTGACCGTGTTGACCCACGCCCCGCACCACTATACCTTGCGTGCACACCTGACCGTGATGCCGTCTGCATGCCGCACCCTTACACCGCCGGCGCCGCGCACCTACCCACTACACAGCGGCCCGCTGGCCGCTGGCATCCGCGTCCTGCGGCCCTTTTCCGCGCCGCCATGCTACCGCACGCCACCCCACCATTTCCCGCGCGCCTCTTTTTTGCACCCCTTTTTCCCACACATCTTTCCCGCGCGCCCGCCACACTACCGCACGCCACCCCCACCATTTCCCGCGCTGCACACGCCTTTCCCGCCACCCCGCCATGCTACCGCATGCCACCCCCACCATTTCCCGCGCTACACACGCCTTTCCCGCCGAGCCGCCGATGCGGCCGGCAGCTGTTTGTGATAGATTCCGGCCTGTGTGCCGTTTCGCATAAACCAATTCTAATTAGATAAAGAAGGTATCAAGATGTACAATCCCAAATCCATGAAAGCCGAAGAATTCATCGACCACGCCGAAGTGCTGGACACGCTGGCCTACGCCGACGCCCATAAAGACGACCTTGCGCTGGTAGATCAGATCTTAGACAAGGCCCGGCAGCGCAAGGGCCTGTCCCACCGGGAAGCGTCAGTGCTGCTGGCCTGCGATGACCCGCAGAAAACCCAGGAAATCTATGACCTGGCCCACCAGATCAAAAAAGATTTTTACGGCAACCGCATCGTCATGTTCGCGCCGCTGTATCTGTCCAACTACTGCGTCAACGGCTGCGTATACTGTCCGTATCACGCCAAAAACAAACATATTGCCCGCAAAAAGCTGACCCAGGAGGATATTCGCCGGGAGGTCATTGCCCTGCAGGATATGGGCCATAAGCGGCTGGCCATCGAGGCCGGCGAAGACCCGGTAAACAACCCCATCGAATACATTCTCGAATGTATCAAAACCATCTATTCCATTAAACATAAAAACGGTGCGATCCGCCGGGTCAACGTCAACATCGCCGCCACTACGGTGGAAAATTACCGCAAGCTCAAGGAAGCCGGCATCGGCACCTATATTCTGTTTCAGGAAACCTATCATAAAGAGAGCTATGAAAAGCTGCACCCCACCGGGCCTAAACACAATTACGCCTACCACACCGAAGCGATGGACCGGGCAATGCAAGGCGGCATCGATGACGTGGGGCTGGGCGTGCTGTTCGGTCTGGAGCTGTATAAATACGAGTTCGCCGCGCTGCTGATGCACGCCGAACATTTAGAGGCTGTGTTCGGCGTCGGGCCGCATACCATCAGCGTCCCCCGGATCAAACGGGCCGACGATATCGACCCCGACGTGTTCGACAACGGCATCAACGACGACATTTTTGCCAAATTGGTGGCCTGCATCCGCATTTCGGTTCCCTATACCGGCATGATCATCTCCACCCGCGAGAGCAAGGCCTGCCGCGAGCGGGTGCTGCCGCTGGGCATCTCCCAGATCAGCGGCGCCTCCCGGACCAGCGTGGGCGGCTACTGCGAGCCGGAGCCGGAAGACGAACGCTCCGAGCAGTTTGACGTCTCCGACAACCGCACCCTCGACGAGGTGGTGCGCTGGCTGATGGAGCTGGGCTATATCCCCAGCTTCTGCACCGCCTGTTACCGCGAGGGGCGTACCGGCGACCGGTTTATGGCGCTGTGCAAAAATATGCAGATTCAAAACTGCTGCCATCCCAATGCGCTGATGACCTTAAAGGAATATTTAGACGATTACGCTTCCCCCGAAACCCGTGCGGTGGGCGACCGGCTGATCCAGAGCGAGATCGGCAATGTGCCCAATGAAAAGACCCGGCGCATTCTGTGCGAACGGTTGCAGCAAATCGACGCCGGCCAGCGGGATTTCCGGTTTTAACCGCCGGCCCGCCCTGACCGTTTTTTTGTCTTTTTTCTGCGCCCGCCCCGGCCATGCGTACCTTTGCCACGCGCTGCGCGGTCCCGCGTCTTTCTTGGGTTTTCCCGCCACTTCATATTGTAAAGGATGATTGTTATGAGCATGAACGCTACCCCCTCCGGCGAACGGCTCCATATCGGCTTTTTCGGCCGGCGCAACGCCGGCAAATCCAGTGTTGTCAACGCCGTCACCGGCCAGGCACTTTCGGTGGTCTCCGACGTCAAAGGCACCACCACCGACCCCGTGCAAAAGGCGATGGAGCTGCTGCCCTTAGGCCCGGTGCTGATCATCGACACCCCCGGCTTCGACGACACCGGCGCGCTGGGCGCGCTGCGGGTGCAGAAGACCCGGCAGATTTTAAACAAAACCGACGTGGCGGTATTGGTCGTCGACGCCACCGTCGGCAAAACCCCCGCCGACGACGAGCTGATCCAGCTGTTTACCGACAAAAACATTCCCTGGCTGCTGGCCTGTAATAAGGCCGACCTGATCACCCCGCCAACATCTGCGACAGAAAACCAGCTGTATATCAGCGCCAAAACCGGCGCGGGCATCCACCGGCTCAAAGAGCAGCTTGCCCGGCTGGGCAGACCCGACCAGCCCCAGCGCCGCATCGTCGGCGACCTGCTGTCGCCCAGCGACGTGATGGTTTTGGTTACCCCCATCGACAGCGCCGCGCCCAAGGGCCGGCTGATCCTGCCGCAGCAGCAGACCGTCCGCGATATCTTAGACGCAGACGCGATCGCCGTCGTCACCAAAGAGTTTCAGCTGCGGGATGCGCTGGCCCGGCTGACCCGGCCGCCGCGCATGGTTATCACCGATTCTCAGGCTTTTGAAAAGGTCAACGCCGAAGTCCCGCCGGAGATTCCGCTGACCTCTTTTTCGATTTTGTTTGCGCGCTATAAGGGCACGCTGACCGGCGCGGTACGGGGCGCCTACGCGCTGGACAAAATTCAAAACGGCGATCAGATCCTGATCAGCGAGGGCTGCACCCACCACCGGCAATGCGACGATATCGGCTCGGTCAAGCTGCCCCGGTGGATCACCAACTATACCAAAGCCCAGCCGGATTTTCATTTTTCCTCCGGCGGGGAATTTCCCACCGATCTGTCGCCTTATAAGCTGGTTGTACACTGCGGCGGCTGTATGCTCCCCCCGCGGGAGATGCAATACCGCGCAGCCTGCGCTGCCGATGCGGGCGTGCCGATGACCAATTACGGCATTCTGATCGCGTATATGCAGGGCATTTTACAGCGCTCCATCGCGCTGTTCCCCGATCTGCAGCAATAACCCCGGTTTCCGGCGGCCATCGCCGCCATCCATGTCCGGCCGGCCGCCGTAGCGCTATACACCACGCACCCTGCGCATTTCCCCCATGGTCTGTGTGCGATGCCGCCGGCCATATATTCACCCGGCCGCCATTGTTACATATCGCCCCCGCGCCACACCAACAACCTTTAC
>CALWVA010000070.1 GCA_944384875.1 uncultured Clostridia bacterium | reverse complement strand
CGGTTGCGCAACACCCGAAAAGATGGCGGCATGATAAAAATCGTAATAGCTTCCGGCATCTTTTGCTTTACAGCCATTGCACCGTTTACATCGATTTCCAGTAACACATCGCTGCCGGCTGCCATCCAATCTTCTACCGGTTGGCGAGGCGTTCCATAATAATTGCCTACATAAACATTATGCTCCAAAAAAGCATCTTCAGCCAGCATTTTCTCAAACTGTTCCCGACTAATAAAATGATATTTTTCATCTGGATGTTCTCCTGGCCGCATTGCCCGGGTCACACAGGAAATCGAAAGCTTTAATTGCGGATTTTCAGATAACAGTTGTTTTAAAACCGTATCTTTCCCGCTGCCGGAAGGGCCGGAAAGAATAAAAAGTCTACCTTTATTCATCAAACCCCTCTTTCTGTAAATTGACATTTTCGTCCATACGGTTAGCTACGGTTTCGGTCTGCAAATAAGTCAAAATCACATGGTTGCTGTCGGTGATAATGACAGCTCTGGTCCGGCGGCCGCAGGTCGCGTCAATCAGATTGCCCTGTTCCCGCGCCTCAGTGATCATTCGTTTGACCGGCGACGAGTCCGGGCTGACAATGGCGATCATCCGTTCTGCATTTATCATATTGCCAAAACCGATATTGATCAGCTTCATAGCTTTCCGATCTCCTTATTCAATATTTTGAATCTGTTCCCGGATTTTTTCAATTTCAGATTTCAGATCTACCACGGTTTTGGTAATCTGCGTATTTGAAGATTTAGATCCGATTGTATTAGCCTCCCGGTTCATTTCCTGCACCAGAAAATCTAGCTTTCGACCAACCGGTTCGGAACTGTTCAACAAAGCGCCCATCTGGTCAATATGGCTTCGCAAGCGTACCGTTTCTTCATCTACTGCAATTTTATCGGCAAAAATTGCAGTTTC
Organism: uncultured Clostridia bacterium; assembly: GCA_944384875.1. Classification (GTDB taxonomy): domain Bacteria; phylum Bacillota; class Clostridia; order Oscillospirales; family Acutalibacteraceae; genus RUG14109. The sequence goes on along the minus strand of CALWVA010000070.1, from coordinate 8,354 downwards.
AGTCAGCAACCGTTGTTCATCAATCTGCACATGATCCAGCAATTCACGGATTTTTGCTTCCAGCCGCAACCGATATTCTGAAACCGTCTCACCGCTTTTAGCCTCGATCAACGAAACCTGCTCTAAAATTGTAGCACACCTGCTCATAATATCCGCTTTCAGGTGTTCACCTTCCTGCTCGCGCATTAGCACAAACGCATCAACAGCCACATTCAAAACCGTCTGTACCGCCTGCCAGACCTGCTCTTCGTCACATTCACGACGCGTAACCTGTAATACGTCCGGAAAACGGGCGATGTCTGATGCGTCCCACCCCGGCGCCGCACCATAGGTTTGAAGCTGATTTAACGCCTGTATATACGCTTTGGCCAGATTTTCGTTGACAGTAACCGCATAAGAATCGTCCGCAGTCTCTGTGATGGTAATATTAATCTCGATTTTGCCGCGACTGACACGTTGTGAGACAAATGATTTGATTTTTTCCTCTAAAAAACCATATTGGCGTGGATACCGACAGGAGCATTCAAAATAACGATGGTTGACCGATTTGATCTCTGCCGTTATATCTATGCCGTTTACGGTGTTTTGCGCGCGGCCGTATCCGGTCATGCTTTTGATCATAACTTATGCTCCTATCAGTTGTAATTTATAAAATACTTTTCAAATAAGTATACCATTTTCGAAGCAGGTTTGTCAACGGAATATGTTCATATTTTTATCATAGAGCATTTCACGGACAATACTGCGAACATCAAAAACGCAGCCGTTTTTTTCTGCAGCATCCAGCAACAGCGCCGGATTAATATTTTCAGCCGGCCCGGCAGGCAACAGCAACCGGATCTGCAGTCCATCCTCGGTCGGGGTAATTTCCAGCTGACGGATTTTAGATCTGATATCGATGGTTGTAACTTCTTTTTTCTTGCTGCGCTTTTCAACCAGGATATGTTCGCTTTGTAAAAATGCCGACAGCCGTGCAGCCGTCTCTGTATCACATAGCAGATACAACATAAATGCAGCAAATGCAAGCTCCTTGGCTTTTAAAACCGGATCGATCACCTCTAACGCCTGAATATCCGGCGGAAGCGCCCGCCGAAGTGCCTGCAACATCTGGTCATTGTTAAGATCGTCGTTTAATATACGAAAATCCATACAATCATATCGACTTTCATATCCCAAAGACAGCGGCAGCGCAAAGGTGACAAAGGCGTGGGGATTAAACCCTTCGGTATACCAGACCGGGAGCCCGGTGCGCTTGAGCACACGCTGCATCAAGCGATTTAAATCCAGATGCGAGATATATTTCGCCCGTCCGGTTTTTTGATAAATCAATCTAACAGTTTTCAAAACAAGTCCCTCCGCGCAACAATCTGTTCGCGCCGCATCCCGCGCATTGTTCCCGGCAATTTTTTGTAGTTTGCGCTGCCTTTGCACGCTCATTTTCACGTTTTAAAAACCCTTTAGTAATGCCATAGTCCAGATGATCCCACGGCAGCACCTCTTCATAGGAACGTTCCCGGTTTGCGTAAAATTCTATAGACAGCCCACAATCAGCAAAGGCCTGTTTCCACTTGTGCATATCAAAACATTCGTGCCAACTGTCAAACTTACAACCTAATTCATGCGCCCGGTATAAAACCTTAGACAGCCGCCGATCGCCCCGGGCAAACACCGCCTCTAACACCGAAGTCTGGCTTTCGTGCCAACTGACCGAAATTTTTCTGGTCGTCAGAGATTCTACCAGATGCCGCTGCTTGTCCCGAATGGTCTGCAGCTTGTCCTGCGCCATCCATTGAAACGGCGTATGAGGTTTGGGGACAAAGGTGGCAAGGCTGATAGAAACCTGTACCCCTCTGCCCTTGGGCTTATCCGGCATTGCATAAAAGCGATCGACAATTTTTTGCCCCAATTGGCCGATTGCTTCGATATCCTCCAGCGTTTCGGTGGGCAGCCCCAACATAAAATACAGTTTCACATTGCAATGCCCGCCGCGAAACGCCGTTTCACAGCTTTGCAAAATAACATCTTCGTCTAAATTTTTATTGATCACATCCCGCATCCGCTGGCTGCCAGCCTCGGGCGCAAAAGTCAGGCCGGATTTACGAACTCTTGAGATTTTTTCCAGAAGTTCCGGCGAAAAGGTATCAATTCGCAGAGACGGCAGAGAGATATTAACCTGATCCTTCTGGGTCCACTCCAGCATATCGTTTAAAAGCGGCTCCAGCTGGGAATAGTCACTGGTCGACAACGACGACAATGAGATTTCCTCATAACCGGTAGCATCACAAAGACATTTTGCCTGTTTGGATACCGTTTCCCAGGATTTTTCGCGAACCGGCCGGTAAATCATTCCAGCCTGGCAGAACCGGCAGCCGCGAATACAGCCCCGGAAAACCTCTTCTACTGCCCGGTCATGCACCACCTCGATATAGGGAACCACAAAATCTTTTGGGTAAAAAGCGGTATCCAGATCTTGAATAATATATTTCTGAATCGGCAGCGGCGCGCCTGATTCGGCGGTGACAGCTTCCACCGTACCATCCGGATGATAGCTGACGGTATACAATGACGGCACATAAACGCCGCGGATCTGTGCCGCAGCCTTTAAAAAAGACTGCTTGTCCGCGCCGTTGGCCTTATATTCTTTGTAAAGCTGAACAAACTGCACCATCTGTTCCTCGCCTTCGCCCAGAAACGCAACGTCCACAAAATCAGCAAACGGCTCGGCGTTGCAGGTGCACGGACCGCCTGCAACCACCAGATTATGCAGGCTGTGCCGGTCTTTGGAATACAATGGGATACCGGACAGATCCAGCATATGTAGCATATTGGTATAACACAATTCATATTGCAATGTGAATCCGATGATATCAAACTGCGCGATATCATCCAAACTTTCCAGCGCGTATACACCCATGCCCTCTCGGCGCAGGTTTTGTTCCATATCTACCCATGGTGCAAAAACCCGCTCACACCAGACACCATCCATATCGTTAAGCAGCGCATATAATATTTTCATCCCCAAATGAGACATGCCAATCTCATAAGTATCCGGAAAGCAAAACGCAAACCGCACATCGACCTCATCTTTATTTTTAACGACACTGTTCAGTTCGCCGCCGGTATACCGCCCCGGCTTCTGAACGCCCTTTAAAAGCTTATGAAGCTGTAATTCTGTCATATTTGTTTATCCCTCGCATATTCTGCTATTTGATACAACAGCCGAAACACACGGCAAACCGGGGGTTTGGCTTTTTATATTTTACAGGATTTCAGCACATTTTTCAACTTCTTAAATTGATTAACAGCAAAATCAGCAAATAAACAGAGGTAATCAATAAACTTGGATTGATCGCTTTTTTGCAAAACGCCCAAATACTCAGTGCCAAAATAAAAAGCACAACTAATGCCGAAATAATTTTGCAGGCAACATCTGCAATCTTGGCATGGGCAATATTACAAAGCAAAATATGTAAAATATCATAACCGTCCAGACCAAATACCGGCAAAAAATTAAAAACGCCCAGCAGGATATTACAGGTGCAGAACAGCAGCCAGAGTTGATTCAACGTCTGGCTATATATAAAATAGCTTCCTGTTGCAGCCAGCAAATTAGCGCCGCAGCCGGCAAATGCAATCAAAAGCTGTTTTCCGTCTCCAAGCATGGAAATGTTGCGTTTAATCTGGATACCGGCGGGCTGCAGAACGATTTCATCCGGCAGCAGATGAAACAGCAGCATTACAATCAGATGTCCAAATTCATGTAAAATAACCGCCGCAATGCCGAACAGCATCACGCCGCTTTGGTCAAAAAACAGAATTAGCGACAGCAACGCCGGGAATAATACAGAAATATATATCTTACATCCAAAAACGGTAATCTGCACGTTGGATCCCTCAAAAATCCGCGAACCAACGCGGATTTAAACGAATATCATTGACACGCACTTCAAAGTGCAGATGCGGTCCGGTAGACAGGCCTGTGCTGCCTACCAACGCGATGACATCGCCCTTATTCACTACATCCCCAGCCGATTTAGTAAGGCTGTTACAGTGTGCATACATCGTTTCTACACCATCCGAATGGGTAACAATGATATAATTCCCGTAATCCGGATCATCCTCCACCGTTTTTTTCACCGTTCCATCCAACGCGCACAGAATATCCTCATCGTAATCTGCGCCAATATCCAGCCCGGTATGCATAGAAGTTTTTCCGGAAAGCGGATGTATACGATATCCAAATTCACTGGTAATACGGCCATTGACTGGAATTTGCATTTCATTAACAGAAGATATCCGCTGCTCTACATCGCTGGACAAATCGGTATAATTTTCAGCAAATGGAATAGACGGATCGTCTGTTTCTCCGCCTACGCCGTATGCTGTCGCCTGCGCCGCAATAATGTTTTTGGTTTGTACGGCGCCCAATACCTGCTGTTTATTAATGGGCGTATTAAACGCTTCTTCAAAAACCGCTTTGGAATAATCGTAAATATCTCCGCCGATCCACTGGATGACCACAAACACCAGAACAGCTAATAAGGATAAAACGGTCTGCGCAATCAAAAGCTCCAGCCTTTTATCCTTTTGTCTTCCTCTTTGAGGCGTCTGCTCCTGTTCCGGTTGAACGATGTCTTGTTCTAATTCTTCCTGTTGTAAATCCAAATATGGTTCGTCCGTCATATTCAACACACCCTCTCTTTGTTTGATATATATGCCAAACATCAAGAAAGAATGCAAAAAGCCGCTGCAAACATCAAAGTTTACAGCAGCTTTTTTGCGAATGTTATTTTATAATGTCCACACGCGGATAACGCCTTCAATATCACGAATGCCCGCAACCAGTGCATCCACCGGCGTATCTTTCGGGATGTCAATCACCGTATACGCATAATCCTTTTTGGATTTGTTGACCATATTATCAATATTAACATTGCATTTAGATACCTGCGCTGATGCCTGCGCAAGAATGTTCGGAATATTTTGATGGATAAAACAAATGCGTTTGCCAGCATAGGCCTCAAGTTCCACGGCAGGCATATTGACCGAATTACGTATTGAACCGTTTTCTAAAAATTCCATCAGTTCCTGTGCCGCCATCCGGGCACAGTTATCCTCAGACTCCGGCGTAGACGCGCCCAAGTGCGGAATCGCAATCACACCATCGACGCCAATCAAGTCGTCAGACGGGAAATCGGTTACATACGCCGCGATTTTTCCAGCATCCAATGCCTTGATTACATCGGCGGACGCCGCCAACTCACCTCTGGCAAAATTCATGATCCGCACGCCATCCTTCATCGTAGCGATCGATTCTTCGCAGATCATCTCTCTTGTTTCGTTATTTAACGGCACATGCACCGTAATATAATCACAGTTTGCATAAACATCCTTCAGTGTTTTAGCGTGCTTAACGCTTCTGGACAGATTCCAGGCGGCATCTACCGACAGATAGGGATCATAGCCGTAAACCTGCATGCCAAGCGATTCGGCCAGGTTGGCGACCAGAATGCCGATCGCGCCCAGTCCGATTACACCCAACGTTTTACCTGCAATCTCCGGGCCGGCAAACGCGCTTTTGCCCTTCTCAACCATTTTACCAACTTCAGCGCCGTTTCCTTTCAGCGTCTTGGCCCATTCGATTGCATTCACGATTTTCCGTGAACTGAGCAACAGTCCTGCAAACACCAGTTCTTTTACGGCGTTTGCATTAGCGCCGGGCGTGTTAAAAACCACGATTCCCTGTTGTGAGCAACGATCCAGCGGAATATTGTTGACACCTGCACCCGCTCTGGCAATTGCTTTTAAACTGGACGGAAACTCCATTTCATGCATAGCGGCGGAACGCACCATGATCGCATCCGGATTTTCCACGGCGTCTCCGTAAGTATACAGCTTTTTATCAAAACAATCCAGTCCCGCCGGAGAAATTTTATTTAATGTCTGAATATGAAACATGACAGTTCCTCCTTTAATGTGCAGCTTCAAACTGCTGCATGAACGCTACCAGTTTTTCCACGCCTTCGATCGGCATCGCGTTATAAATAGATGCGCGCATGCCGCCTACGGTGCGGTGCCCTTTGATATTGACAAAACCGGCCGCTGTCGCCTGTTTAACAAATTCCGCATCCAGCGCTTCGTCACCGGTGACAAACGGAACGTTCATCAGCGAACGATCCTCTTTAACAACCGTGCCCTTAAACAATTTGCTCTGATCCAGAAAATCATATAAAATCGCGGCCTTTTTCTCGTTATGTTCCTTCATGGCCTGCAAACCGCCGTTCTCTTTGACCCATTCCATCACCAGTTTTGCAATATAAATAGCATAGCACGGCGGTGTATTAAACATAGACCCATTGTCGCTGTGGGTCTGATAGTTAAACATGGTTGGCGTGAATTCCATTGCATGCCCGATCAGATCTTCCCGGATAATCACAAGTGTCAGTCCGGCAGGCCCCAGATTTTTCTGCGCGCCCGCATATAACAGGCCAAAACGGGAAACATCAATCGGTTCAGACATAATACAGGAAGAGATATCTGCAACCAGCGGCACATCACCGGTATCCGGCAGTGTGTGATATTTCGTGCCATAAATGGTATTATTCATACAGATATGAAAATAGTCCGCATCCTTGGAAAAAGTAGCAGGATCCAGTTTCGGAATATACGAAAAAGTTTTATCTTTAGAAGAAGCAACCACATGTGCCTCACCATATCTGGCGGCCTCTTTATATGCTTTGGTCGCCCATTGTCCGGTTAAAACAAAATCAGCCTTTTTGTTTTTGGTCATCAGATTCAACGGCACCATCGCAAACTGTGATGAAGCGCCACCCTGCAAAAACAGCACTTTATAATTATCAGGCACACCCATCAGCTCACGAACCAGCGATTCAGCACCCTGAATAATGCTCTCAAACACTTTGGAACGGTGAGACATCTCCATCACCGATTGACCGGACCCCTGATAATCCAACATTTCATCTGCCGCTTTTTTCAAAACTTCCTCCGGCAGCATGCTCGGACCGGCCGAAAAATTATACACTCTTGACATTCCACAAACCTCCTGTATAAATCCTGTCGTATTTTGCTCTACAGCAATGTTATTATTATATGGTTTTATTTATGATTTGTCAATGAGTTTGATAATAACTTGACAATCTATTTTTTGTTTTAATTTCTTATAATAAAGTATATTGTTAATCATTTAACAATATACTTTATTATAAGTTAAAAAATACCGGCCACAGGTGCATAAACCCATAGCCGGTAAATAAACATCATGCTGAATACTGTTACACAATTAGATTCGGATCATCTTCCGCACTGGCACCTTCAGTTCCGGGTGGGGACGAGCCAGCGGTATCCGCTGTATCCTCCAGATTATGTTGACCGGTTCCCACAATTTTGTCGGAAGATGTTTCTCCTGATCTATCAAACGCTTCATCTACCAGTTTGGAAAGCTCTGCTTCGCTCATCGGTGCAGAAAACTCAGGATCTTCCATGGACGGAGCAATCATATTGCCATCTGCGTCAATGTGCAGCATTTTCTTTCTGCGAATTTCATAACCTTTAAAGAAGAAATACAATGCCGCCAGCAACAGCGCGCCGCCTATCGTACAGGCAACGCCTGCGACAAATCCGTCAGGCATATAAGAAAATTCGATTTCATGCGTGCCCTGTGACAGATTCAACGATACAAATGCATCTCCAATCGGAATAATATCCACTTTTTGACCGTCAACTTTAGCGCTCCAACCCTTTTCATATGGAATAGAGGTCATCAAAACGCCGTCGGAAGACGCAGTGATGGTGCCTTCAATTTTGGTGTCGGAAAAGTCCGTCACTTGTAACATTTCGTCTGACAGCTGTGCATAAGCGCTGTCCCACTGCTCTTGATTTAGCGCACGGACGTCGCAGGTTACTGCGCTCGCTTTGCCTTCTTCAAAGTTGATATTGACCGTTACCGTCTCCCCTGCCTCAAATTCGCCAAGGCTGACAACCGATCCACGGCCAGCATGGAAATTCACAGTCGCACCGTCTGAGCGCGTCGCGGAAATTGAGCTTGCGCCCGTTGTTTTCACATAGGCATACAACGATTGTTCTTTATCAGAGGTAAATGTCAACTTCAGTGTAGAAGTCCCGGATGCACTTTCCGGAGAACAGGACATGTATCCGTTGGCAAATGCACCGACCGACACGTTAGAGCCACGGATTTCAGGTGTGCCAATGCGTTCAAACAGATCATAGCTTGTGCCGGTTGCAGACTTCACATAGTTGCTTTGAACAGTAAACGGATTGCTGGCATTATAATCCCAGGAACGTATATTGTTATCAGCCATATAAGCGATGGATAA
>CALWVA010000069.1 GCA_944384875.1 uncultured Clostridia bacterium | reverse complement strand
CCTTCCAGAAAGGATTCCCTGATTGTTGTGATGACGGTCATTGTTGCACTCCTTCGTCTTGAACTTTTGGTTTTCTAAAAACCATAATCTTGCTTAAAATATAATTCATAATTACAACAATAATCTGTACGATGATTTTAGACAGCAGCGCATTGATCCCGCACAGCGTCACCGTGACAAACATCCACAGCATATCTATCCCGAACGACAGCAGGCGCGCAGCTGTAAATAAAATAAGCTCCCGAAACACCGTTTTAGCCGTTGTATCTTTGCTTTGAAAAACAAACAGTTTATTGGTAATAAACGCAAACAATACAGCTAAAATAAAGGATACCACATTGGCAATCAAATATCCTATATCTTTTTGTTCGCCGGCAATCACAACAAACATTTTATTGGAAAGAAGCAGATCAAACAACCAGAACGATAAAACACTGACCACCGTGGTCAAAACGCCGAAAAAGATATAAGTCACCATCTCATAATTGAATAACTTTTTCCCAATGGCGCTGGATGCAATTTTTTTTGAAACCGGCAATTCGAGCAACCATCTGACCGGTGCAAGGTTTAATATACCGTTCCAGATACGTTTGTCAGAAACGTCGGATTTATTTGTCATTTTGCAGATCCTCAATATTGGTATCCCGTGTAATGAAAATTGGCCGGCGTTTGGTTTCCATATACATACGGGCCAGATACTCGCCAATAATCCCCAAAGCCATAATAATAATACCGCCGATGAACAACATAATGATGATCGTAGACGGATATCCGCTGACTGTAGAACCAAAAATCAGCGTCTTAATCAATTCGGCAATCAAATAAATAAACGCGCTCAACGAAACAATCGTACCAAAAATGGTAGCCAGACGCAACGGGAATGTGGTGAACGCCGTAATCCCGTCAATTGCATACCGCAGCAACGACCAGAAGGACCACCGAGATTCCCCTGCAACACGCTCAATATTTTTAAATTCGATCCATTTGGTGTTAAACCCTACCCAACAGAAAATACCTTTGGAGAACCGTTGCACCTCAGGCAGACTTAAAACCGCATTCACCATCTGGCGGGTCATCATTCGAAAATCTACCGCACCATCTACAATTTCGACTTCACTCATGCTATTAATCAATTTATAAAACAGCCGGGCAAATGCACTGCGCAGCTTGGGCTCACCTTCGCGACTGACCCGCCGTGCCGAACAGGAATCATATCCTTCTTCATCGATCGCTTTAAGCATCGGCTCAATCAGCTCTGGCGGATGTTGCAGGTCAGCGTCGATAATCGCCACACGATCGCCGGTTGAAGTTTTCAGGCCGGCATACATTGCAGCTTCTTTTTTAAAATTTCTGGAAAAAGAAATATATTTTACATGTTCATGCGCCGCGGCCAACGCTTTTATTTTTTTCAGCGTATCGTCCGTACTGCCGTCGTCTACAAAAATAAATGTAAAGGAATATCCGTCGATCTGTGAAACGACCTGCGCCGTTTTTTCGTAAAAAAGATCAATCATCTCACTTTCGTTATAGCAAGGGACGATTAAATCTACCGTTTTCATTACCTTACCCCTTCAAATTCTGGAAATATTTTGATATTTTAACATATGTATAACACGGTGTCAAGCACAGAAAAACCCGTCCAGTCCAAGACAGGGCGGATATTTCTGTTTCTATTTTGTTCCGAAAATACGGTCACCTGCATCGCCTAAACCAGGAACTATATAGCCATGTTCATTCAGTTTTTCATCAACATGACCGCAGTAAATTTCCACATCCGGATGCGCGGTCTGCAAAGCACGAATGCCTTCAGGTGCTGCAATAATACACATAAATTTAATTTTTTCACCGCCGCGCTGTTTGATAAAATTAACTGCGGACACAGCGGAACCGCCAGTTGCCAGCATCGGATCCACTACGATAATTTGTCTGGTATTAATATTTTTCGGTAATTTACAATAATATTCATGAGGCTCCAGCGTCTGTTCATCCCGATATAAACCGATATGTCCTACCGTAGCGGCCGGAACTAAATTTAAAACGCCATTCACCATACCCAGTCCGGCGCGGAGAATCGGAACAACCGCCAGTTTTCTGCCCGCCAACATATTGGTTTTGGTGGTCGTGATCGGCGTCTGGATTTCGACCTCTTCTAACGGCAAATCACGCATGGATTCATAGCACATCAGCATTGTGATCTCTTCTACCAGTTCGCGAAACTCCTTATTGCCGGTTTCAACTTTACGTAAAATCGAAATCTTATGCTGAATCAGCGGATGATCAAAAACAGTTACCTCTTTCATCAATGAAACTCCTTACTTTTTATACACCCGGCACGGCAGGTTCTATCAACCGTCCCCTGCAGGATTGTTCCTTTTTTGTCAGATCATCTGATCAGACGCGGCCTGCTGCAAAAAAACAACCTTGTGACATTTTTTATTATTATACTAAAATTTTGCCTTTTTTGCAATTTAGAATATTAGACAAAATAATTTGATATTTTTATATATGTTGTGTGCCGAATAAATGCCATAAACCTTCAGACAAAATAAAGCCCCGCGCACACTTAAGATTCCATGCGCGGGACTACATCGCCATATTTTACAGAATAATACAGATCAATCCGCTGCAACCTTCGTTGATCAGCCGTTCCAGTGTTTCACCCAACCGTTGCCGGGCCTCATGGGGCATGCGTGCCAACTTGGCGTGCAGCCCTTCGTTGACCAACTCATGCAGCGATTTTCCAAAGATGTTGGAATCCCAGATTTTCAGCGGATCCTCTTCAAACTCGCTCATCAGTGACATGACCAAATCTTCAGACTGCTTTTCACTTCCAACGATCGGACTGACCTCAGTGGTAATATTGGCTTTCATCAGATGAATCGACGGCGCAGATGCCTTCAGCCGAACGCCATATCGGCCACCCTGTTTCATAATTTCCGGTTCTTCCAGCGTCAAATCCTCCAGTGACGGCATCACGATACCATAGCCGGTGGCCTCTACCTCATCCAGTGCGTCTTTAACCCGGTCATATTCGCTCTTGGCTTTTGCCAATTCTGCAATACTTTGCATCAGCTCTTTATCGTTGGCGATCTGTAAGCCGGTCTGCTCAGACAAAATAGTATAAAACAGTTCCGGCTTCACAGAAACTTCTATTTTTACTCTACCCTGCCCCAGATCAACCAACTGAATTCTACAATCGCGAATCTGCTCGCACTCTTTCATTTTTTCTAACATTCCATTACAATCGCGGATGTGCTGCAAACCATCTGCCGCATTTAAAACCGCGTCGCAGATGTCCCTGCGCATCCAGTGCTGCACATCCAGCGCTGTGATCCATTTGGGCAGTTCGATGGCAATCTCTTTCACAGGAAACTCAAATAATACTTTGGAAATGATCTCACGTATTTCTTTTTCATTCAATTCCAGGCAGTTGACCGGCATAACCGGAACCCCATATTTTTTGCTCATGTTTTCACATAGTGCTACCGATTTTGCAGACGCGGGTTCTATACAGTTCATCAAAACCACAAACGGCTTGTGGATTTCCTGCAATTCGGTAATCACCCGCTGCTCCGCCTCTTCGTATTCTTCCCGATCGATATCGCTGATGCTGCCATCGGTCGTAATGACAAGCCCGATCGTCGAATGCTCGTTGATCACCTTTCTGGTGCCGATTTCCGCAGCCATGTTAAATGGAATCGGTTCTTCATACCATGGCGTCATCACCATGCGAGGCTGATTTTCCTCTATATATCCGATAGAGCTGGGAACAATATATCCCACACAATCAATCATCCGCACATTAAAGGTCGCGTTGTCTTCCAGCTCTACCGTAACGGCTTCTTCCGGAATAAACTTTGGTTCGGTGGTCATAATCGTTCGTCCGGCAGCAGATTGCGGCAGTTCATCTGTTGCCCGCTGCCGTATGTAATCCTCATGGATATTCGGCAACACCAATGTATCCATAAACCGTTTGATAAAGGTGGATTTCCCGGTTCGAACCGGTCCGACCACGCCGATATAAATATCACCCTGGGTTCGCTGCGCGATATCTTTATAAATATTGCGTTCTTCCATCTCAATCACCCCTTTTTAGACAATGCTGGGAATCAGCAGCATTTTATCAGCAGTTAAAACATCTCCGGTCAGCTTATTCTGCTCCATAATCACATCGGCAGCTGTGTTATATCGAACGGCGATATCCCAGACACTTTCCCCTGCATTTGCAAAATACAGCGTCATTGCCGGTAGATCGTCCAACTGTTTAGGCTGATCCTCATGCAGTGTCAGATCGGTGATCAAATTGGTTTGCTGCAAATAGCTCGTAGTGCCTGAAAGCTGCAAATCACAGCGTATTTCCACAGTTTCATCACTACTGATACTGTAGCTGCAATTTTCAGCACGCAGCGTCAGATCCGACTCTGAAAACGGATGCTGCATCTGCCGGCGATGCTCAAAATCAAAAGGCTTTTCATGATAGATACAGCTGCCGCTCGCGTCGGTAACCAACACGCCGGCATTTACTGTCCCGCGGCAAACCAGCTCACCGTTTTCATAAGAAAAGCTGCTGTTGACTACCATGCACCAGATATCAATAATATCCCCAATACCGCCGCTGATTTGCAGATTGCTTTTGACAGTGAAGGTGCAGCTTGCATCCTCTATACTCCGCCGAATCATCAGCTTTTCTTTTGTAGGCTCCAATGCGTAGCGCGTACAGTATGCATCGGTAACCAGCTGCTCCTCTCGATAATTACTGCCACAAATGGTAATATTGACCTTTACACTGATCATGATGCTGCGGCACTCTCCGTCCGCATTGGTATAGGGCTTGAGTTCACAGGCGCAAACATCCATTTTAACAAAGGTGGCTGCGTCTTCTGTCAGTCCGTCCAGCTCAACAATCTGATTCAACGGAAATTCAGTTTGTGCCTTTTCATAGCGCTGATCTTCAGACAAATACAGCAACCGGATACATAAGCTGCCCTTAACTACTGCTTTGTTCGTCACAGTTTTGCAGCTGTCAAATACAGCCTCCGCGTCATATTTTATAATATTCAGCAACGAGCCGTTGGACTGCCCCAACTCCAGCTCTTCATGCACTGTAAATTGCTTGGTTCGGCAGCCGATGGTTTCACATATGGGCATCGTCGTCTTGCGAATTTGAATATCCGAACAGGTAGAATCAGAAACCGCGTCTTTTTCCATACATTTGGTAACGCTCAGATGCAGTGTCGCCGCGCCGTGAATATCCAGTTTCCGTTCGTTCACAGCCCGGCAATTCACATAATCGGTTTTGATTGTCGCGCTGACATTCGCGCCGGAACAGTCTGATTTTGTATCCAGATTTTTCGAAAAGCTCACCGGCACCTCATAGCCGCGCAATTCACCCTGCTCCTTGCTGCAATATAACAGCGTGATATACGCCGTTCCATCTACCGTAATGAGATTGTTAGATACCAGACAGCTGTTGATTTTCGGAACAAGTGTGCATTTCAGAATTTTCTGAATATCCGGGCAGTAGTCGGGCAGCGTGAATTCACAGTCGATTGCCTGCTCTACACTGTCGTTGTACAGCGGTTCGTCTACGCACACACCGCGATAGGTCAGTTGCATATCCATGTGGTTACTCCATTCCGCCGCTGCACACCGGCATGAAATTTTCAAAACAGGTTCTTATCTGTGCAGTATAAGGATAAGAGCTTGGCAAAAAGAGGAATGCATATAATCTATATCGGCTGCATCTCCCCTTTTTCTGCGCGTTCTACAGGATATTATGCACGCTTTGTCCCAATTATGACAAAACAATAAATGCCGCGATATTTCTGCTCTTTTGCGCACTGCATCACGATTACACAATGCAAAATGGCCGGTCTGTGAAATGAACATTCACAGACCGGCCACGGCTGGCAGACCATATTTCGTTTGTTTCAACTATATTTTAAAAACTCGGCACAGCTCTGAACATCTATCAGAGGCTTTTTTATTTTTACGTCCTGTTTTGATTGCCCTGTTATACAAAACATTCTGATATCCGACGATAAAACCGTCATAAAACTATTTTTTATGTTTTCCGCTTGATGGTTGGTCTTCATCGTCATCCGGCTTTAACAGACGCTGATCGCTGAATACCTGCTCCTGCTCAAACACCGAACGATGCACCATTTTTCCATTATGATATACAAACTCCGGCGTTTCCTCCTTCTTTTCAGAAAATCCGGCCTGCATATCAATCTCACCAGTAACAGCTTCCGAAGTTTCTTCCGGATGCTTCTCATAATACGGATCCAGAATATATTTCTTAATCGGCGGAAAGGTAAAAAAAGCAACCGTATAAAAGATAAACCCAAAAAACAGCAGCAATGCAAACAAAATCAAAAAGCCCCAGATAATAGCGTTTGCTGTCATTATCGCAGCGTAAACAAACACAGCAGCCAAAAACAGCCAAACCGCTAAAATCAACGTCAGCAGCAGGTTACGCGGCAAACACAAAAACATGAAAATCGCGGCATTTTTAATCATCTGACGCAGTTTCAGTTTCAGCGTTACAATCATCATGTAAATATAATAACTCATAAATATCAAAAATGTGATACACATGAATGTAACGCCCAGACCCAATGTAGAAAACCATCCGGCCGGTGCAGTGCTGTAATAATAATACGCCACATACAGCAGCATAACGGCAATATACTGCAACAATGCAGTCAACAGACTCTGTTTAAAATTAGATAAAAACGCGGCTTTAAAATCATCATAAAAAAAACCCGGCACTCCGCGGACATAGTCCCTGCACAGCTTCATAATTGCTGCCGTAACCGGCCCTAATAATATAAAAGGCAAGAATACAAAAAAATTCAAAAACCAGAGGTCTCCAAACAGCGTTTGCAGCAGCGTTGCCAGACCCATGGATAAAAACATACAAACAATCGCCACGGTCGCAAAAATCGCGTTCATAATTAAAATTTTAAAAAACTGCTCTTTATAAGCCTCAAAATAACGCGATAGCGCATTCTTTTCCAACTGCTGCTTTGCCAATATCTACACTCCTTTAAATTTACACATCCGCTCTGGGATGAAATCTATTAAACGATTTTGCATATTTATTCTTTACCAACCGACCGTAAATTTGCGTAGAAGAAATATCGGCATGGCCGAGAATTTCCTTGATATCCTTCAGATCTGCTCCGTTTTCCAACATATGCGCCGCCAGAGAATGCCGCAATGTATGGGGCGTAATAGATTTCTGAATACCCGCAGCCTGGGTATAATACTTGATTATTTTCCATAGGCCCTGCCGCGTCAGACGGTCGCCGTTCATATTCAAAAACAGCGACTTCTCACTTCGGTCTTTCACAATAGCCGGACGTATATGCAACATATAATCCGACAATACTTTGATTGCGGCGTTATACAGAGGAATAATCCGTTCTTTCCGATCGGTTCGGACCGTCAAGATCGAAAGCTGCATATTCAGATCATCAACATTCAGATCAATTAACTCTGTTACCCGCAGACCTGTCTCATACAACAGCTCTAAAATCGTCCGGTCTCTGCAGCCTTTTACGGTCAGCAGATCCGGTTGGCGCAGAAGCGCTTCCACTTCCGCTTTGGTTAAAATCTCAGGCAGCTTTTTTTCCGCTTTGCCCAACTTGATCTGCCGCGTAGGATTCATCTGAATCACATGCTGTAGCATTAAATAATTAAAAAAAGATCGAACAGAGGAAAGCGAGCGCGTTAAAGTCGCAGGCGTTTTGCCTTGTTGCTGCAGGGCATGCAGATACTGCTCAATCACTGGCGCGGTAACCTGTTCAAGCGGCTGCGACTCATGGTCTAAAAATGCTAAAAACTGACGGATATCCCGCAAATAAGATTCCAGCGTATTATGCGATGCGTTTTTGGTTTCACGCAGATAACCTGCATACGCGTTTAAATATTCCATATGCGCTCCCCCCTTTTTTTAAAAATGAAAAAAACCGATAAATGCAGCGGACATTACCGCATCAATCACTGCCGTTAAACCAACGCCGGCAAGCAATACTGCAAACCGAAGCGAATAAAGCTTCAGGTCCCGAACCGGCTCAATGCCGGAACCGGTCAGTAACAAACGAAACAGTCGCACGGCAAAGCAAAAACATTCCTTTGCCGCCAATAACAACAGCAAACCGGAAACAAACAGCCCAGGCAACAGTATCAACGCAAAAAATCCCACGCCTTGTAATCCATGTATCAAATAAAGATAACCGCCGACCATGCCCACGGAAACGCCCTTGAAAATAATGATTCCAAAAGCGGCGACAAAACCCAGCGCACACAAACCCAAAACATATGCAGCGACAAATAACACCAGCTGCGCCAAAAACGAAGAAAGCAAAACCATGTAAAAAGGTTGTCCGCTGCGGGAAGACAGATACTGCTCAAAGACAGATTCCATTCCATAGCAATCTGTATTCGGCGCAACGCCGATCGCCCAGGAACCGATCATCATTGACAGCAGAAAAGTCAAAAACAATGCGATCAACACACGGTTTTTACGAAAAAATCCACCGGCATGACTGATACCGTCCTGCAACAAATACCTGTTCATAAAAGCCTCCATAAGCATGTTCTGTTTCATACTTATGCCGACGATGGACAACTTATTCAGATTTTCCCAACTCGTCCGCTCGATTTTTACAGGCGGTCATGCCACCCTTGATCACATCATCCAGATGATGTTCAGCAAAATATTCCAAAGCTGCCTGCGTTGTTCCTTTGGGTGAAGTCACCATATCAATCAGTTGCTGCGGTGTTTTACCGCTGGATTGCAGCATCTTCGCGGAACCGGCCATAGTCTGAAACGTCAGCTTAGAGGCCATGTCTTCATTCAATCCTAAAGCAACACCCTGTTCCACCATAGCCTTGGCAAGCGCAAATACATAAGCAGGGCCGCTGCCGCTGACCGCCGTAACAGCATTGAGCTGTTTTTCTTCACAGGCAATCGCCAGCCCGGCGGTTTCGAAAATCTTGATAACCGCTTCAAATTCCTGTATGGATACCGGCGGCTGATAAGCCAGCGCAGACGCCCCCTGCAATAGAAGCATCGGCGTATTAGGCATTACGCGAATGACCTTACAGTCAAAACCAACCGCTTTTTTAATCGCAGCGATTGGCACACCGGCTGCGATGCTAACCAAACACTTGTCCGGCGTAATTGCGGTTTTGATCTCATCCAAAACAGCCGGCAAAACCTGGGGTTTTACACAAAAAATAATATAATCACTTTTTTCAACCGTTTCGATATTCGAACTGCAAATATG
>CALWVA010000068.1 GCA_944384875.1 uncultured Clostridia bacterium | reverse complement strand
TTACCGGGTTGGATGTGACCCAGCGCGCCAACAGGGGCATTGCATACGGATTTCAGCAGCCGGTTCGGTTTAAAGGCTTGACGGTGCGGGATCTGTTAGAGTTAGCCGCAGGTGAAAAGTTGAATAAACCCGCCGTGTGTGAGCTGTTGGGGAAGGTTGGTTTGTGCGCGCAGGAATATATTGACCGGCAGATGGACGCGGCTTTATCTGGTGGCGAAAGCAAGCGGGTGGAAATTGCCACGGTGTTGGCGCGACGGGCAAAATTATCGGTGTTTGACGAGCCAGAGGCGGGAATTGATCTGTGGAGTTTTTCAAAATTGGTAGAAACTTTTCAGGAACTGCACCGCAGCCAGAACGGCACACTGCTGATTATTTCTCATCAGGAGCGGATTTTGTCGATTGCAGACGAGATTATTGTCATCGCTGATGGAGCAGTGCGGGCATCAGGCCCACGGGCAGAGATTTTACCGGCATTATTACAGGGCGAGTGGACGTCCAGATGTCCGCGTGGAAAGGAGACGGTGTGCGATGAATAAAATTACAGAGCAGTTGCTGCGCACAGTGTCCGGTTTATCCGGCGCGTTTCGCGGCGCCTACAATATTCGGGAAAACGGGCAATGCGCCGGCAGACAGTCTACAGAGCATATTCAAATAGAGTCGAAAACCGACAAGCCGGGCCTTGTGATTCATATTCAGCCCGGTACCATGGGCGAAACGGTGTATATCCCAGCGTGTGTGACCAGCGGTGGCATCGATGATCTGGTCTATAATGATTTTTATGTTGGCGCCGGGGCAGATGTGGTAATCGTAGCAGGCTGCGGTGTGCATACGGAAAACGGCGAAGAAGCCCGGCATAATGGCATCCATCGTTTTTTCCTCGAACAGGGCGCGCATGTACTGTATCAGGAAAAACATATCGGTACAGGCGTCGGCACCGGGGCAAAGGTGATTGATCCGGTTACAGAGATAACACTGGAACCGGATGCAAGACTGGAGATGGATACAATTCAGATCAGCGGCGTGGATCATACATTCCGAAAAACCAACGCAGTTTTGAAGGATCGGGCGCGGCTGGTGATTCGGGAACGGATTATGACTAATGGGCAGGAAACAGCCAAGACTAATTTTGAAGTTCGGTTGAGCGGAATCGATTCGGGGGTGGATCTGGTTTCCCGCTCTGTCGCACGCGGGCATTCTCATCAGACGTATTATTCGCGGATCATTGGAGAAAACCGGTGCACCGGCCACTCTGAATGTGACGCGATTCTGGCGGAACAGGGAACCGTAGAGGCTGTCCCTGCACTGCTTGCCGCACACGCAGATGCATCTTTGATTCATGAAGCGGCGATCGGTAAAATTGCCGGGGAACAGATTTTAAAGCTGCGGACGTTAGGGCTAACCGAGCAGCAGGCAGAACAGAAAATCATTGAAGGATTTTTAAGGTAACATGATTCAAAAGTTTTAAGCGCCGGGTTCTCATATTGAGAACCCGGCGCTTAAACTGTTTTGAAAATCAGAGATGGCCAGACATTATCAGAATATACTGGCAATCATTTAAAAACAGATCATTCAGCCTTGTTATATTGCTGCTTTTTCAATCGATATGTCCGTCTCCACAGGCCAAACACCGCAGCCAGAATGAGCAGCAGACTGATCCACTGCGAGGTAGATAATCCAAACCAGATGCCGCGCAGGGTATCGCCCCGGAAAAACTCTAGTATAAAGCGGGCGGGTGCATAACAGAGCAAATAAACGTAAAACAATATTCCCCGGCATAAGCCTTTATAAAGTAAAAGCGCCAGTGCTAAAAACAACAGCAGATTCCATCCGGCCTCAATCAACTGCACCGGCAGACGGGCAACGCCGTTTGCTTCCGGGATCGGCGCGCGGGTATAGACAAAGCCGCCCGGCCATTCGATTCCATAACAGCAGCCGCCAAAAAAGCAGCCAACCCGCCCGAATACATGAAACAGCGGGACAGCAGGCGCAAACAGATCAGCATAGGCCGGTATATTGAGCTTTGCGATACGCATATAGATCCAGCCTGCGGCAATTCCGCCCAGTAACCCGCCATAAAAGACCATGCCGCCCATTAAGGAAAACAAATACTGGATAAAGGTCCAGAAATCCGGAAAAGCGTCATAGTGGGAAAACGCGAGAATCATGTTGGGCAGGTTTGTGAGTGCATACAGAACATGTCCGCCGAGAAACACACCGATGCAGCTGATCAGCCCGGTAATTACAGCATTTTCTGGCGCCAGCTTGCGCCGGGAGGACGCAGCAAACAGCCATGCCAATACAGCCAGTACACCAGCGGCGGCGAACAACGCATAAGTTGCAATCTCTCTGCCAAAAATTTGGATGGTAGGATACATAAAACAAAACTCCATTAAAAGATAAGGTGCATATGCGGCTGCATATGCACCTTATCGCAGATGCTGATAACGATCAATAATAATATGTCGGAATCGTAGAAGCGGCGCCGCATGCAATGCAAACACAGGAACAGGAAGTGCAAACTGCACCCAGTAAACTGAAAACTGCTCCGATGATGCCCAGTACCAAACCAGCGATTGCCAGGCCTCTGCCGGGTGCACCGATGGGAGAACTTTTCATACCTTTTGCTGCGAACACCATAGCTAAAATAGATAAAATCAACGTAATCCAGCCGATAACTATTATCCACCAAGACAACACAAGACCGCCGGCAACGCCAAGAATACCGCAAACCAGCGCGGCAATCGACATGTTTTTGCCGTGATCCGGTGCCATCGGAGCAGGCTGTGGTTGAACAGGCTGCTGCGGTGCCACAGGCGGTTGTTGCACCGGCTGCTGCGGCGTTACAGGGGCCTGTTGCTGCGTGGACTGCTGCACGGGCGGTTGAGGCGCTGTAGGCTGGGGCGCTTCAGGAGCACTCTGCGCCTGCGGCTGTTCCTGCTCAGGGGTGTTGTTCATATTATTTTCGTCCATCATACATAACCTCTCTCATCCTGTAGCCGAATCAATGATACAACCACAGTTAATTTAATAATATTATAATATTTCGGACATAGTTTGTCAATAAAAATCTAAACATCAACAAATTTATATAAAAGACTACAACTTTCATGCGGCGGACACCGAAACGCGGCTGTGATCATATACTGTGGTACGGGCTGTTTGTATTCCGACGCTTGCTCGTATAGGCCCGTAAACGAAGATAAAGGAATGAAGAGTATGTGTTATCGGGATTGTGTCAATCAGTGCAGCAAAACCCGCATTTTGTGCGGTTGCGATGCAGACACAGTGTCTGGCAGAAACGGCGGTTGTGCCACTACGGCTTTTGAAACCGGCTGTGGCGGTGTGCGGCGCACAGTTGCGGCATCTAATGACTGCGGCTGCGGCGCAGACGCAGTTAACTCACGCAATGGCTGTGGGACCGGTTGTGCACGCACAGCCGGAAGATGCTGCTATTGATGTATATGCAAACGCCCCGCAGCGTATGACGCTGCGGGGTCGTTCTGTTTGCCTGCTTATGCGCCGGATGTGCAGGCAGAAAGAAAGGCTTCCAGCACATCCGTATGTTTCCAGATTTGTGTTTGGTAGTTTAACAGAAAAGTTTTCGTCTTGGTTGCCGTACAGGATACACATATGAACAGTAAACACAACAATATGACAGACAGCATTGCTCCTTTACAGCAATAGAAAATTTATGCGGTTAACGCACAGTATTATAAAATTCGGTTTGTTGTGGTTCGGATTTGGCTGTTTTCCAGGTAACTGCGACGCATACAACTAACGATAGCAGCATGGCGGCGCAGGCAAACTGCGGGCCCATAGACGCCCATTGCTCGGTGATGCCGAATATTCCGGTGTTTTGATGAGGTAACAGATTGATCAGCATGGACCCGGCCGGGATAAATGCGACGATAAAACCGGAAACAACCGCGGACCAGGCCGCTTTGCGGGTTACACGTTTCCAATATAGTGCCAGCAGATAGGGTGCTAAAAATGAACCGGATAAAATCCCCCAGGAGTAGGACATCATATCTAAAATAGGCGTGTCGGTATTGGCGATAATATAAGAGGCAGCGACAAACAGCAGGCAGAGCACTTTGGTCAGTACCGCACCGGAGTGTTCATTCAGTTTTTTGGAATTGGGCATGATCAGATCCATCGACAGCGTTGTGGAGGCGGACAATGTAATAGAAGACAGCGTGGATACCGACGCGGCGATCAGCAACACCAGCACTACACCCAGTAATACAGCAGGCAGCCTGGCCTGTACTAACATATTGGGAACAATATAGTCCTTGCCGCCGGCTGGCAGTGTGTCTGCGAAAAACAGATGGGAGAGCGAGCCGATAAAATAGCCGCCACCCGCTACCAGCAATGAGAAAAATGTAGAAATAGAAGTGCCGCGTTTGACCTCACGGTCATCTTTGATGCCGTAATATTTGTGAATCATCTGCGGCAGCCCCCAGGTTCCAAAACTGGTCATCAACACAGTGGCAATTAGTGAGACGGCACTGTCGGTGGGCAGAGGGGCCATATCATGCTGCTGCATATAATCCCAGAGGCGGCCAAGCCCACCGTCAGATACCGCAGGAGCGCGCATGACGAAAATGATTAATAAAACGATGCCAACCATCATAATGATGCCCTGAATAAAATCAGCCTTCAGTGCGGCCAGATAACCGCCTAAAATCAGAATAACCGCGCTGGCAACGGCAATCACCACCATACAGATCCGCTCGTCGATATTCAACAATACTGAGCAGACCGAGGTCAGACCCTTGTATACCGATGCGGAATAGGGCAGCAGAAAAATATAAATCACCGCCGCCGAAAAATATTTCAGACGGGTGCTGTCATAGCGGGCGCTAAAAAATTGGGGCATGGTTTTCAGATTGAGGCGGGTGGCGATATCCCGGGTGCGCCGGGCCAGCACCTTCCAGGCCAGCCAGGTGCCGAAGATCGCGTTTCCAATACCGGCGGCGATGGCCCATAACCCAAATGACCAACCGGTATTACCGGCATAACCGACAAACATGACTGCCGAGAAATAAGCGGTGCCATAGCTGAGCGCCGAAATCCAGGCGCCGGCGTTTCGGCCACCGACGGTAAAAGACGACAGGGTAGAGGCATTTTGTTTGTTTAAAATACCGGTGACGACCATAAATATGACATATACGCCGATGGTGATCCAGATGATTGCAGAAGTGTCCATTTTGTTTCCTCCACCACTTTATTGCTTTAAAGTTGCGTGATATTAAAGCGATGTAACAATTAAAACATATTTTTTGTCGAATGTCAACTGTTTTTATATATCATTTATCTTTACAGACTGTTACCTGTTGGTATGGTTCGGACTGTTGGGACACAGTTTTCCGGTCGTTATCGGCAATTACTATTTGCACAGCGAAGTATGCGCTGTTAGCAGATCCCTTTAGGAATAAAGCGGGTAAAAACTTATATCTTTTTCTTGCTATTATTATAAAAATATTGTAGAATAATATAAACACTGGAGATTGAAGGGTCCCGGTTATTGCATATACATTTGCGCGATACTATACGGCTGTGTGACTGCGGTCTGTTGTCTATGGCAGGATCGGGACGGAATCAGAGAAAGGACGGGCAGTGGTGGAGATATGGGATATTGTTGATTCTGATGGCGTGCCTACTGGAAAAACCACCGTTCGGGGACATATGCATTTTGAAAAAGGCGAATATCATCTGGTTGTGCATATTTGGGTGATCGACAGCCATAACCGTCTGCTGATCCAACAGCGGGCGGCGCATAAGCAGCCGATGCCGGGCGAATGGGCCGCGACCGGTGGTTCTGCCATTGCGGGCGAGAGTTCCAAACAGGCAGCGTGCCGTGAACTGTATGAAGAATTATCAATTGCCGCCGATCCGGTCGAGCTGCAACTGGCGGCCCGGAGAATTCGTAAAAATGCGGTAAACGATATTTGGTACTTGCGGCGGGATGTCGCGCTGGAGACATTATCACTCCAGAAAGAGGAGGTATCTGCTGTACGCTGGGTTTCCATGCAGCAGCTGCAAAACATGGTGCAAACTGGGGAGTTTCATAACTACGGAAGTGAATATTTTAAAACCATTCATTCGCTTTTGAATGCGTAAAAGGAAGGAATCTGCATTTTGAATAAGTATGAAAACCTGTGTTGCCCGGTGTGTCATGCCAAATTGTTTGAAGATGACGATATTGTAGTCTGTCCGGTTTGCGGCGCGCCGCATCATCGGGCGTGTTACCAGCTGGAAGGGCATTGCCATTTTGAACAACAGCATGGAACGCCGCAGCAGTGGAAACCGCCGGAGCCGGAAAAAACAGAGCCACAGCAAAATGAACACGTTAGACCCTGTCCTAATTGTGGGGCTCCTATTTCCGATAATATGCTGATTTGCCCAAATTGTAAAATGCCGTTAACCGGCGGCGAGCAGCCGGGCGGTATGCCGTTCGGCCAGCCGTTTACGCCGCCGTTTCAAGCAGCGCCCTATACAATGCCGCAGGTGGACCGCAATGAAGAACTGGATGGGGTAACTGCCGGCGAAATCATGGATTTTGTGGTTATGAATCCGTTTCGCTATTTGCGTGTATTCCGCAAACAGGTGCAGCAGCATACAAAAGTCGGGTGGAACTGGTTGGCGTTTTTACTGCCGGAATGCTGGTTGCTGGCCCGGAAATGTTATAAATCGGGTACGCTGGTGGTGTTGTTTAAAGCTTTGGTTGCCTCGCTGACTTATCTGCTGGGATTGACATCAGATCTGTTGTCCGGTTCGCTGTACGGCGATCCGAGCGCAATGGCGGGCTTTGTTTCCAGCGGAAACTTTATCGTGCTGATGGTGCTGGGGCTGTTATCTTTACTTGTCAACGTGTTGTTTGGGATGTTTGGAGATACGCTTTACCGCCGATATGTATATAAAAAAATCCACGCGCTAAAGGCGGCGGGGACTACCGGGCGGCAGGAACTGGCCGCAGCCGGCGGAGTGAATATGTTTGCACCGGTCATTGGTTATATGGCGGAGAGTATTCTTGCGATGATTATACCCTATATTGTCAGTTTGTTTTGAACAACAGATCAGCAAAAGCGCATAACTTTTGGTTTGAGCCGGGGTTTTGTCTGTTCCTGATAGTTGATGCGGGGTTGGGTTTATTTAGAGGAACGGGAGCAAAGCATGCCGGACTTTTTGAAGGGATGGTTGTTATTATGAATGAAAAGGTTAAGATCTGTTCGGGTTGTTCTGCGGTCAATGACGCATCGGCGGTTTATTGCAGAATGTGCGGCGCGGTGTTGGGTGAAGCGGTAGATGTGCCGCCTGCGGGCGCGCAGCCGGCTGTACAGCCTGATCAGCAACAATCGCAGCAGAATACTTATCAACAATCGTATCAACAGAATACTGCGCAACAGCAAACATATCAGACTGATCAACAGACCGGATATCAACAGCCTTATCAGCAATCTGGCCCACAGCCCAATCAGCAAACCTATCAGCAACCGCAATATCAACCGTATCCTTCGGAGATCGGCGGTGTGCCGGTGAATGAAATCGCGCTGTTTGTAGGCGAAAAAGCAGATCGTTATCTGCCGAAGTTTATTAAAAAGGCGCAGACCAACAGCCGCGCCGGCTTTAATGTAGTGGTATTTTTATTTGGATTTCTACTGGGGCCGATTGTGCAGAGCTTTTATTTTTTTCATCGCCGTATGAATAAAATTGGCGCAGTTATTTTGGCGATTGGCGTGATCTTGACTGCCGGAGGCTTTTTGGCGGCGTTACCAGTTTTCAACGGTATGATGGATTTAATGCAAACTGCGGTGCAGGAGGACGGTTTTTCTTCTAGCTACAACTGGGACGATGGTTATTATGACTATGATTATAACTATGAGTATGATTACGATTATGGTTATCGATATGATGGGTTTAGCAGTTCCGGCAGCGATTCCATGCCGCCGGAGACGAAAGCGGCCTTAGAGGAATTCTTGCAGACGATGCTGACCTGGCTGCCGATTATGATTGTGCTATCGTTGGCACAATTGGCGGTAGCGATTATTCCGGCGATTTTTGCAGATTCCTGGTATTTAAAACACTGTGTGCAAACCATCACAAATTTAAAACGGCAAAAGCCGGACTATACACCGCAGGATATTGTGCAGGCAGGCGGCACGCGCAGCGGCATTTGGATTACGGTGTTGGTCATTTACATTTTCGCCTGCGTAGCAGCAACATTTGGTATAATTTTCTGGTTGGGCAGCGAAATGATCGATCTGATAAGCCTGATACAATAAAGGGGTTTTGAATTATGGGAATACTCAGAAAAGCGGTCATTCCGGCTGCCGGGCTTGGAACACGGATGTTGCCGGCCTCCAAAGCGATTCCAAAGGAAATGCTGCCAATTGTGGATAAGCCGGCGATCCAGTATATTGTTGAGGAAGCGGTAGCCGCTGGAATTACCGATATCCTGGTGATTACCAATCGGGGCAAAGGTGCGATTGAGGATCATTTCGATTATGCGTTTGAGCTGGAAACCGGGCTGCGGCAGAAGGGTAAGATGGATCTTTTGCAGGAACTGCAGTCGGTTGCCAATCTGGCCAATATCAGTTTTTTGCGTCAGAAACAAACCGGCGGCTTGGGGGCTGCGGTATACTGTGCAAAACAGTTTGTCGGAAATGAGCCGTTTGCGGTGTTATATGGCGACGACGTGATCATCGGGGAGAGCCCGGCGATTAGTGAGCTAGCTGCGGCGTATGATAAATACGGCAAGGGCGTGGTTGGCGTTAAAGAAGTGACGCCGGAACAGATTGTCAAATACAGCTCGCTGAAGGTATCTCCATTGGAGCCCCATGTGATGCGGGTGGAGGATATGATAGAAAAACCTGCGCCTAATCAGATTTTATCGCTTTATTCGATTTTGGGTCGGTGTATTTTGCCGCCAGACATTTTTGAAATTTTAGAGCATACGCCGAAAGGCGCGGGCGGCGAGTTGCAGTTGACGGATGCGATGCGCACGCTGGCGCTGCGCGATGGGATGACCGCGGTGGAGTTCAGTGGAACCCGTTATGATATGGGCAGCAAACTGGGTTTTATGATTGCCAATGTGGAACAGGCCGCCCGGCATGCTGAGATCGGCGAAGATTTCAAGGCCTATTTAAAGGCGTTTGTCCAGACACTGTAGGCTGAGCCGCTTGATGTATTGTTGATAAGAATTCTCCAGGATATACTGTGATGAAAGGCCCGGCGGGAGCGTTTGGCGATAGGCTTTGTTTGCTTCGGCCTTTTGAGATTTTGGCCGGCCTGAGACAGACAACCAGATAAAGAGAGGCAGCCCTCCGAATATTCGGAGGGCTGTTTTTATATATCATTGTTGCGCTGTGATTTTGCATAGAATATTAAAACGACAGCAGGGCGGCAAACGCCTTGCTGTCGTTTCCCGGCCGGCTGTCAGCAATGGTGGGCGGTTGCTTGTATACGCCGCCTGTTTTGCTATCAGCTGGCTCGGACGGATTTACAATCAGTTGTTATCTGACAATGATGGTCTATTTTGTACATTTTTATTTTGCTGGACGCAGCTGAGAATAGCCGTTCCATGCAAACAGGGCTTGTTCCGCTTCGTTACCGTAAACCTGTTTTACATTGCAGATATACAGATAGT
>CALWVA010000067.1 GCA_944384875.1 uncultured Clostridia bacterium | reverse complement strand
AAGCTGATCCGTCCCTTTACGCCACGGCACAATGGTAAAGTGGAACGTTCTCACAGAAAAGACAACGAGGAATTTTATGCTTCTCATACCTTCTTTTCTTTTGATGATTTTCAAAAACAGTTAGCTGTCCGCCAACGCCTATACAATAATTTCCCGATCCGTCCTCTCAACTGGCGCTCCCCAAAACAGGTCTTATTCTCTTTTCCAAATCTGTCACACATCATTGACAAACCTAAAAAATTTCAAGATTTTTAGTCTGGCTGTGGTTATTTCTTGCAAGTGTTTTTCTACTTTTAACCGATAAAAATCAAGCGCTGCTCCAAGTAACACATCAAAAATCTCCGACGGTTAACCGCCGGAGATTTTTTAAAGCAGATTTGCAAACGATCACTCAGATAATCGCTAACAACACAAAGTTCAAAATGAACAATCCTGTACATACCCACAGAATCGGATGAACTTCCTTCGCTTTACCGGAAAAGATCTTAACAACACAATAGGTTAAGAATCCGGCTGCAATGCCATAGGAAATGGAATAGAAAAATGCCATAAATACGCTGGCAAAGAACGCCGGAATCGCCTCGTTAAGATCGCCCCATTTGATCTCGGCAAACGAACTCATCATCATAACACCCACAATGATCAGAACCGGCGCTGTAGCCGCATTCGGCACTGCGCTGACCAACGGCGCCAAAAATGCACTGAGTATAAAACAGATGGCCACAACAACGCTGGTCAACCCGGTACGTCCGCCCGCACCGATACCGGCTGCGCTTTCAACATAAGTTGTCGTGTTGGATGTACCAAAAATCGCACCAATAGAAGTAGCAGTCGCATCCGCAAACAGCGCTTTATCCATTTTCGACTTAAAGCCGGGGCTGGATTCCAACGTCTTTTCATCTTCTTCGCTGAAGATACCGGATTTCCGCCCGGTTCCAATAAATGTACCAATCGTATCAAAGGTGTCAGAGATGCTGAAAGCAAAGATGGTCAGCAGCACCAACGGCAGCTTATCTACGCTTGAGAAAAGCGACGGTAAACCTTCTGATGTGAAAATCGCGCCAAACGTTGTCGGCAACGCCTGACAGCATTCCACGAAGCCGGTGGTATTTCCGAGCGTGGTAACATCAACACCGGGAATCAATCCAACCAGCGTTGTAATAATAATGCCGATCAGCAGCGCACCTTTCACTTTTAAAACCAACAGCGCAATAATCAAAATCAAACCGAAGATCGCCAATAATACCGCAGGGGTATTCAGTTTTACGATCGCGGGCGTTATTGCCGCTGAACTGGAAATAACCGATCCGCTGTCCTGCAGCGTATAAGTCCCCGGATCGCTTGTAAAATTGATCAACCCGGCGTTTTTCACACCCACATAAGCAATAAACAGGCCGATGCCGCCGCCAATCGCATTCTGCAAACTGCGCGGAATAGATTTAATGATATATTTACGGATCTTCGTAACCGTGATGATAATATTAAAGATACCGCAAATGAATACCATCGACAGCGCCTGCTGCCAGGTAAAGTCCAACGTAACACAAACCGTAAACACAAAGAATGCGTTCAGCCCCATGCCCGGTGCCTGTGCATACGGCACGTTGGCTACCAGCCCCATAATCAGCGTACCGATCACCGACGCGATAATCGTCGCCAGAAAAACCGCGCCCCATTCCATGCCTGCCTGCGACAGCATGCGCGGGTTTACAATGATGATATACGCCATTGTGAAAAATGTGGTAACACCCGCGATGATTTCGGTCGAAACTTTGGTGCCATTTTCTTTTAGTTTAAACAATAGTCCTCAACCTCCATATCAAAAATTTTAATGTTATTATAACAAATTATTCATAATGTGTCAATAATTTCGGCTTTGCACATATTGCCCTAAATTTTGACGGTTTCTCTGTGAAAATCGCTATATCTGGTAGTTTTATATCCATTTAATCTGCAAAACTCGACCGATATTTGATGTTTTCAGCATGATGTTCATAGTTTATTCATATAAATCGTACGGTTTCATGTTATGCTTTTATATTATAAAAAGATGGAGGCGAACCGACGATGGCAGATCTACATCAATTCCCGGATATTTCCCGCGTGCTGATTTCTGAAGAACAATTGCAACAAACAGTGCAACGGATTGCACAGGAAATCAATGATACCTATGCTGATGCAAAGAAACCGCTGTTGATGGTCGGCATTCTGAAAGGCTCTGTGGTGTTTATGGCCGATCTGATGCGGTATATCACCGTCCCCATGTCTATCGACTTTATGCAGGCGTCCTCTTATGGTTCCAACACGGTATCCTGCGGCAATGTCAATCTGCGGCTGGATCTGAAGTGCACCAACCTGCAAGCCTTTAATGTGTTGGTAGTAGAAGATATTTTAGACTCCGGCAATACGCTGTCCTGCATTTTGAAATATTTGAAATCAAAAGGCGCGCAAAGCGTTCGTCTCTGCACGCTTTTAAATAAGCCAGATCGGCGCAAAGTAGATGTTCCGATTGATTTTGAGGGCATCAGCATTCCGGACGAATTTGTGGTTGGATATGGGTTAGATTATAATGAACAATACCGCCAACTTCCGTTTATTGGCATATTAGATCCCAGGGTTTACAACAGCTGAATTTACAGTTTCAATTTTCAGTCGCAAACCATTATAAAAATGGTTTGCGCTTTTTCAGATTCAAATATTATTGTTTTTCAATTATTTTTTATTGACAAACAATGAATAATATGCTATAGTGTACCAAAACACACAGGGAGAGATCTTGTTATGTGGAATGCCAGAAAATCTGTGATCCTGTCAATTGTATTGTTGTATACCTGCGCGGCTGTTTTACTTGCCTCCTGCTTTTTTGCACCATTCGTGATACAGCGCCTCACCCGTACAGATGGTTCTTACACTTTCGGGTTACTCATATTTTATATCTGCGTTGGCATCGCTTTTATCGCGATTACGCTGCTACACCGACTGCTGCACAATATCCGGTGCGAACAGGTATTCATACCGCAAAACAGCCGCTTGCTTCGATATATATCCTGGTGCTGCTTTGTAGTATGTATCCTGACCTTTGCGGGCGGCTTTGCATTTTATTCTCTGTTTCTGGTTTGCGCAGCAGCCGGTTTTATGGGCATGATCCTGCGGGTTGTCAAAAACATTTTATCCACAGCAACCGCTCTGAAAACAGAGAACGAATTGACAATATGAGGGTAAAATCATGAAAATTATTGTTAATCTGGACGTCATGCTGGCCAAACGAAAAATGTCTTCCGGCGCGCTGGCAGAACAAATTGGCATCACCCAGGCCAACCTTTCAATATTAAAAACCGGCAAGGCAAAGGCCATTCGCTTTTCCACCCTGGAAAAAATCTGCGAAGCGCTGCAGTGCCAGCCCGGCGATATCTTAAAATATGAAAAATAAACCCCTGTCTGTCCAGTTCAAAAGGAGTGACCATAATGTATCAACCAGTTCAGCCGGCATCGACCCCATTGAATACTTCCTATTACACGCCTACACCGCCAAAACCTGCCGTTGGCGCAACTTCTAAAGATTATGCCTGCGCTTTTTTCACAGTGCTGTTGTGTACATTAGGCGCTGTATTCACCTTAGACGGCGGCTTTTATCTTGGCTTTACGCTGTCGTATCTTGGCCTGATCGCTTTATGTCTGTGCTATCTGCTGCCATTACGTCGTATCAATGCTTTTGGATTACTTTGCGCGGGTTTCGGCTGTGCATGTTCCGTCGTATTCACACTATATAGCGATCTTCTGATTCGCTTTTACCTGTTTTGGCTGATAGTGTTATGTACCTGCCTGTTTTTAGGGCTCTGCTGCAACAACCATCGCCATACCGGTTGGAGAACAGTCATCGATGTTGCTCGCACCCTGTTTTATCTGCCGGTTGCATATATCGCTTACCCATTTCGATCCCTGTTTTCCAAAACCGGCGGCAAATCCCGAACGGTGTTCAAAATCCTTCTGGGGCTGTGCTGTGCTGTTCCAGTGTTGCTGATTGTTATTCCACTGCTGATCCGTTCTGACGCCGCATTTGAAGGATTGCTGGATACACTGTTTGGCAATATCCGTCCACAAACCGTGTTTTTCCTGCTGCTCGGTGTAATAGGCTCACCACTATTGCTGTCTTTACTGTTTGCGCTGAAAAAAGGACTGGATCAACCAGCCGTTCCGACCGGCACAAAACGTACACTGCATGTCGTGGATGCCATCATCATCAACACCCTGCTGGGGACATTGTGCATCTGCTATTTGATTTACCTGTTCTCGCAGCTTTCCTACTTTTTCAGTGCTTTTTCCGGGATGCTCCCGGAAGGATATACCTTCACGACCGCTGAATACGCCCGGCGCGGATTTTTTGAAATGTGCGGTGTCTGCGTCATCAATTTGTCCGTATTGTTCGCCGCGCATATATTCAAAAAAGAGCGGCAGCAAACTGTAGTAATACAATTGCTGAGCCTGTTTATTCTGCTGTTCACCCTGCTGCTGATCTGCATCTCTTTCTCTAAAATGGCGCTGTACATCTCCAGTTTCGGTCTGACCCGCCTGCGCGTTCTGACCTGTATATTTATGATGTTTTTAACTGCAGTTGTGATTGTCGGAATCCTCCGTCTGTTTTATAAGCGGCTGCCATATTTTCAGATTCTGGTGCTATGTGCCTGCGTCATTATGACCGTGACCGGATATGCAGATGTTGACCGAACCATCGCCGCCTATAATATCAGCGCATACGAACAGGGCCGATTGGATAAACTGGATGTAGACAGTCTGCTGCATCTATCTGCTTCTGCTATTCCGGCATTGGATGAACTGGCAGACAGCAACAGTCCCTACGCGCCGGTAGCAGACCGTGGCCTGCGCGAGCTGGCACAACAGCGGCTGACCATCACCGCCGACGATCAGGCGCTTGTTCCCAACGGCGGCGTGATCTCTTATAATCTTGCGCGAAACCAGGCGGCAAGGTTGCTGGCGCAGCGGTATAACCGCCGGCAAGACGCCGGTTTCGCGCTGGACAACTGGTATGCACAGCCCGAACAGATCGCCTTTTATAATACATCCGGTTTTCAGATCGGTGCAGGCTGGGCATTCCGGCAGGGCGAACTGATCGGTACCCCCAACCAATATACCGCTTATCAGGCCTGGTTTTCAATTCCGTGCCCCGATACGACGGCATTCGAGCCATATTTCGGCAATAACTGGAGTGCAGCACGCAACACAACCCGATCGGAACAGGCAACCTGCGCCATATATGATGACCGTCCAGACCTGTATATTCACTGCAAAACCAACACCGCCAAAAATGCGACGGTCTATTATACCGACCCTGCAAACGGCTCTATACAGGCGGTATTGATTGGAGACATCGAATGAACCGTTATACAAAAACCATTTTGATTGTAAGCGGCCTGCTTTCAGCCGGCGCACTGTTACCCTGGGCGCTGAACCAGCACCTGACACTTCGGCAATATAACATTCAAACCAAAAAGCTCCGTCGCCCGGTACGCCTGATTCTTTTGGCTGATCTGCATAGCTGCTGTTACGGGCCACAACAGCAAGCCCTGCTGCAAATGATATATGATCGTCACCCCGATGCAGTGCTGTTCGCCGGCGACATCATTGATGATCTGAAAGATCCCCGTCCCGCCATACAGCTTCTGCGCGCGGCGGCAAAACGATATCCCTGTTTTGCTGTCACCGGCAACCATGAATATTACGGGGGTCGGGCACAGCAGCGTAAACAGCTGATCCGGCAATGCGGCGTGGTATTGCTGGAGGGGGATTCCCAGATGCTGCAAATCTGTAATGATCCGTTGTCTATCTGCGGGGTAGATGATCCCAATGGCGGCGCCGATGCGTTTCGCTCTCAGTTGCAGAGCGCAGCTCCTGTTGATCCATCTATTTATACCATACTGCTGACCCATCGCCCAGAATATATTCATGACTATCTGCCGCTGGGCTTTGACCTGATCACCGCCGGACATACCCACGGCGGACAATGGCGGTTACCGGGCCTGCAGCGCGGCCTGATGACCCCCAGCCAGGGCCTTTTTCCAAAATACACAGGCGGGCGTTATGATTTTGGTAACCAAACCATGCTGATCAGCCGCGGTCTGCAAAACGACTGCGTTGTCCCCCGTTTGTTCAACCCGCCGGAGGTCGTTTGCATTGACCTGGTGCCGGAAAAATTATAATTTGCTGCATTACATCTGTGTTTACTGTTGCAAACGCCGCAAAAGTGTGATATAATTTTAACAAACTAATTTATTACTATCGGGAGGATCTTTTATGATACAAACCCCAGTAACAGCTTCTGTGCTGTATATCGGCGTAGATGACAAAACCATTGATTTATTTGAAAGCCAATATGTCGTGCCCAACGGCATTTCTTATAACTCTTATCTGATCAAAGATCAGAAAAATACCGTGATGGATACCGTTGATAAACGCGCCACTGAACAATGGCTGAAAAATTTAGATGACGCTTTGGGAGGCGAACAGGTGGATTATCTGGTGGTGTTACATATGGAGCCGGATCACGCCTCCAATATTCAGATTCTGGCGGAAAAATTCCCCCAGATGAAAATTGTCGGCAACGCCAAGACCTTTACGATGATCAATCAGTTCTTCGATCTGGATCTGACCGGCCGCACTGTGACCGTCAAGGAAAACGATACCCTGTCTCTGGGTACACATACATTGCAGTTTATCATGGCCCCAATGGTACACTGGCCAGAGGTTATGGTCGCTTACGAACAATCCGAAAAGCTGCTGTTTTCCGCCGATGGATTCGGCAAATTCGGCGCGTTGGATACAAAAGAAGACTGGGCCGACGAATCCCGCCGGTATTATTTCAATATCGTTGGCAAATATGGCATGCAGGTGCAGGCGCTGCTGAAAAAAGCCGCCGCGCTGGATATTCAGAAAATCTGCCCGTTGCACGGTCCGGTTTTATCTGAAAACTTAGGATATTATATCAACAAATATGATATTTGGAGTCGTTATCAACCCGAGGATGACGGCGTTTTGATCGCATATGCCTCGATACACGGACACACGGTGGAAGCCGCAAACCAAATGGCGGCTTTTCTAAAAGAAAAAGGCGCCAAACAAGTGGTCTTGACCGATCTTGCACGAGATGATATGGCGCAAGCGGTCAGCGACGCGTTCCGCTATGACAAACTATTGCTGGCCGCCGCCTCTTATAACGCAGACGTATTCCCGTGTATGGAAACATTCCTGCTTCATTTAAAAGGCAAAAACTATCAAAACCGCACCGTAGGCATCCTGGAAAACGGAAGTTGGGCGCCATCCGCGGCCAAAACGATGCGTTCGATTCTGGATCAGATGAAAAATCTCCGAATCTGTGAACCGGTGGTCACTATCCGCTCTGCTATGAAATCAACCGACCTGCCGGCGATGGAACAGCTGGCCGAAACGTTGCTGCAACAATAAACAAACAGTTTAAAGCCGCTGTGGATAATGCATCCACGGCGGCTTTTTTATAACTTAAACCACAATACAATATAAACCTCAACAATTCATTCTATAAAAAGCAGCCGGTCAGCTTTATGAAAAACAACCGTTTAACAGCCCGGAATACAATGCCGCTGCTACTACATACCCATGGCCGAACCAACAACTATTGGCATATCTGTCGCACTGAACTACAACTGCAATACATGTTCATTCCTACCATAACATATTGCATATAAACCGCACGAAACACAACGCAAACCCATTCTACCACAGATATTCCGCCGGTGTTTCGCATCTGTGCCCTTTCGAGACGGCGCTTTTCCGATCCTACTAGCATATGATTCCTGCCGGCTGGTATTAGTATTATTGTGCCTGTCCCCTTTTTTGTGCTGTCGAAGAACCTGACGCACCGCTGTCCGCGCTGAAAGACAACACACAAACAGCAATGGATTTAATCAATACAATCAACCACATATCCAGAACATGCAGATACCCCAACACCAACAATGCTACCAATACTACAGCCATTAGCACCGCGCTCAACAATAAAAACTGACGGGATTTTGCTGCGATAACAAACGCTCTCGCAAAAGCAAATACGCTGCTATCATCCCGAATCGTATTATATGTCGAATCATAAGGCACCGCCACACCAACATACGCTGCCTGCAAAGCGGCCGTATCTGTCTGGCTGTCACCCACAAATGCGCACTTTTCCTGTTTGCTCCATTGCGCGATCTGCTGCTGTTTCTCTTCCGGCGTCAGATTGGCATAAAACCCCTTTGCGCCACACTTTTCGGCAACCGCCTGTGCCGTTTTTGCATTATCCGACGTCAACACATGGCTCTGCACGCCGTGCAGTTTCAGCAGCTGTACAGCCTTTACCGATTCCGCCCGCAGCGTATCTGTAAACCGGATCGCCCCGATAGCCCGCGTGCCAACCGCAACATACAAAGAAACCTCTGGAAATGTCGCTGTCGATACGCCGTTTTGCTCCAAAAACACCCGGCTGCCACACAAAATCTGCTGCCCGTCGCAAAGATACGATACACCGCGCCCCTGCGTAAACAATACATTTTCAGCCGTCAGTTCCGTCTGTCTGTTCACCGCTGCCCGCAGCGCTTCTGAGACTGCCGTTGTGAGATGCTGTTGCGGCAAAAGCGCCAGCTGTAAAACCTGCTGCTGTTCAACGCCTTCAACAGTATAAACCTCCGCCAGTGTCAAAACACCTTTGGTCAAAACGCCGGTTTTTGAAAAAAAGGTCTGTTTAATTTGAGCCAAACGCTGCATTTGTTCCGTACTCTGAAGAACAACCCCCTGTTTTTTACAAGAAGACATCGCCAGCGCCACATTTTTAGAAAGCACCTCTAAAAACGACGACAATCCCGCTGCGGACAATAATACCGCCGCATGGTGTAACCACACTGTCAGTGAATCACCTGAAATAATGGAGATAACCGCGCACAATACCGCCAGCACAAATACCACCGGCGTATACCAGAACGCCAATGCCTGCAACAATCGTTCCATACCTGATCGCCTGGCATCGCATGCCTGCTCAAACCGCACACAAATGTCGTAAGCTTTAGACACCCGCATCTGAAAACTTTCCCCATGATAAAAAACCGGTCCCGCTACAATCGGCTCACCGTCCCGGTCTCCGCCAACAACTGTTCCGTCTGCGAATAACACCTGGCCGTCCCGAATCAAAATCAGGCTGCCCGCGCCGATCTGATCCGCCGGCAGCGTTTTCTCCACGCCGTTTTTCTTATAAACCGTATAAGACAGGTTTACACCCTCGTTTTGCAGATACCGCCGATTCGACGCAGTATTGAGCATACAAAGCACCACAGCCGCAAACCGAAAAATGACCGCAGTCAAAACCGCCGTAATATAATAGCCGGTAGCAAACACGCAAATAATCGCAACCGTCATCACCAGATCGTCAGTCAGTTTTTTATTCAGCAACGCAAACACACCGTTGACAACAAATTTATATGCCGCTACCGCCACCGCTAACGTATAGATTGCAAGCGACAATACCCCATTGTTTTGCTGTGCCAAAAAGAAATTTTCCAATAACATTAAAAAAGCTGCGATCATTACAAAGAATGCATCGTTGCGCACACTGTTTCGATTTGAGAGCTGGATGATATTGTTTTTTGACATCTCCATAAACCTCATTCCATCAGTATAGGTTTATTTTAAACCAATGTCTTCCCAATTGCAAGTATATGTTTAGAAAAACGATACAACGTTT
>CALWVA010000066.1 GCA_944384875.1 uncultured Clostridia bacterium | reverse complement strand
TGGCGTGACCTATCAGCGGGCGCTGTTGGGTGGTGAGGCCATCGACCAGACCGGCGCACCGCTGCCGGAGCAAACGGTGCAGCTTTGCAAAGCCTCCGACTCAGTGCTGCTGGGCGCGGTAGGCGGCCCAATGTGGGACACGCTCCCCGGTGACCAGCGGCCCGAAAAGGGGCTGCTTGGCATTCGTGCTGCGTTGGGGCTGTATGCCAATCTGCGCCCCGCCACCATCTTTAAACCGCTGAAAGCCGCGTCGCCGCTCAAAGACAGCATCATCGGCGACCGTTTGGATATCATGATTGTTCGGGAGCTGACCGGCGGCATTTATTTTGGTGACCGCGGCCGGGAAGACCAAAACGGCGTGCAGAGCGCCTATGATACCGAACGCTACAGCGTGCCGGAGATTCAGCGGATCGCGCATACCGCGTTTAAAATCGCAATGCAGCGCAACAAGCAGGTCTGCTCGGTGGATAAGGCCAATGTGCTGGAAAGCTCCCGGCTGTGGCGGGAAACGGTAACCGAAGTCGCCAGACAATACCCCGAAGTCCAGTTGAGCTATATGTATGTAGACAACTGTGCGATGCAGTTGGTTCGAAATCCCGGCCAGTTTGACGTGATTGTAACTTCAAACATTTTCGGCGATATTTTATCTGACGAAGCGTCAATGATCAGCGGTTCTATCGGGATGCTTGCATCGGCCAGCCTGTCTGATACCAATTTCGGGCTGTATGAGCCGATCCACGGCTCAGCGCCGGATATTGCGGGCAAAGGCATTGCCAACCCACTGGCGACCATTCTCTCGGTCTCGATGATGCTCAAATACTCATTGAATCAACTGCAGGCCGCCAACGCCATCGAACAGGCTGTATCCAAAGCATTGGAATCGGCGCGCACACCGGACATTGCAGTTGCAGACCTGCCGACCGTTTCTACCGCTGAGATGGGCGATCTGGTCTGTTCGCTGCTGTAACGCACCGGCCCTGCCCCTAAAAGTGTGAAGTTCCCATTTTGAAATTGTGACGACATCTGACTGCTGCATCACCGTGCAGGCTGTCAGAAACCTGTCAACAGTCTATAGATCAAAGCGGCGCATCTACTATTTGTAGATGCGCCGCTTTGATCATTATAAATCTTAATCCTTCATCAGCAAAACCATAACCGCCTTTTGTGCGTGCAGCCGGTTTTCAGCCTCTTCAAAAATCTCCTTCGCATGCGCCTCAAACACCTGTGCGGTAATCTCCTCGCCACGATGTGCCGGCAAGCAATGCAACACCATGCACCCCGGATTCGCCCGCTCCAGCAGCTGCTGATCGACGCAGTACCCGGCAAACGCTTTTTCGCGAATCTGCTTTTCTTCTTCCTGTCCCATCGACGCCCAAACGTCGGTCAAAATAACGTCTGCGCCCTGGGCCGCCTGTTTGGGGTCGGTAAACATCTCAAAGCCGCCGGCCTGTTTGGCAAACTCCAACACACTGGCATCTGGCTGATAATCCACCGGGCAAGCCACCGAAACGGACATGCCGGTCTTTAAGCCACCAACGATCAACGAATTCATCATATTATTGCCATCGCCGATAAAACACATCTTCAGCCCTTCTAGTTTACCCTTAAACTCCCGAATGGTCATCAGATCCGCCAACACCTGACACGGATGGCAAAAATCCGTCAGCCCGTTAATGACCGGGATAGATCCATACTGCGCCAGTGCTTCTACTTCTTCCTGCGCATAAGTGCGGATCATGATGCCGTCCAGATAGCGGGATAACACCCGCGCGGTATCTTCCACCGGCTCTCCCCGGCCGATCTGCAAATCTCTCGACGACAGAAACAGCGCCTGTCCCCCTAATTGATACATGCCCGTTTCAAACGAAACCCTTGTACGGGTGCTGGATTTCTGAAAAATCATGCCCAGCGATTTTCCCGCCAGCAGCGGATGTGCAATCCCGTGTTTACGCTCATATTTCAGTTGATCCGCCAGGTTTAAAATTTCCACGATCTCCTGTTTGGATAGATCCAGCATTTTCAAAAGATGTTTCATAATCTCGCTCCTTATTCTGATAATTGCAGCGCGGCGCAAAACCGCGATTTTAAGATCGAAGCCATCCACTGATGCGCGATCAGTCTCGGACGTTTGCGCGCCCCGATACTGTCATCCGGCAGCGGCGGCCATTCAATCATCTCGACCCGCCGGTCGCCGGTCTGTTCCTGATAATCTTTCACACACTGCTCAATCCCGCCGGTCCAGATATGGTCAGCGGGCCAATCTCATCGGCTGTCCGGCCATGTATTTTCAACGCGGGAATCTCCCGTATTTTATAGGATTTGCATACCGCCATCGGCCCCACTCCACTCTGCCAGGCGATGTTACTGCGCCAACACCCGCCGTAAAATCTCCAGCCCCTGCTTCAGCTCGGCATCGCTGCTGTTCAACGGCGGCAGCAGCCGTACCAGTTCTTTGGCTGTCAACACAATCAAACCCTGTTCGATACATTCCTTGGCGACCTGCGCACCGGTGCGGTGGGTAAGCTCGATTCCCAGCATCATACCCAGCCCACGCACTGAACGCACCCCCGGCATCGCAGCGATCTCCTCGCGCATATATGTGCCTTTGCGCGTCACTTCAGAAAGAAAATCCGGCTGCGAAATAACCGATAACACGTAGTCTGCGCCCGCGCAAACCACCGGGTTACCGCCGAAGGTTGACCCGTGGCTGCCCGGCGTCATCACATTTTGCAGCTTTTCATTACACAAACAGGCGCCTATCGGCAACCCGCCGCCCAACCCTTTGGCCAGCGTCACGATATCCGGCCGGATCCCGTAATGTTCACAGGCCAGCAGCTTACCGGTGCGTGCCATGCCGGTCTGCACCTCGTCTACAATCACCAGAATATCCTGCTGCCGGGCCAGCTCGCAAACCGCACGCACATATTCCTGCTCCAGCGGCACCACGCCGCCTTCACCCTGTATCAGCTCCAGCATCACCGCGCACACACTGCCGTCACAGGCTGCGCGAAACGCTTGGATATCTCCAGCCGGTACATAAACATATCCCGGCACATACGGCTTGAAACAATCCGGATGCAGCGCATCCTGCCCGGTAGCAGTTAGCGTCTGCATGGTACGCCCATGAAACGAATTACGCAACGTGACAATCGTATGCCGTCCGGCGCCATATGTATCATAGCTGTACTTCCGGCTGAGCTTGACCGCGCATTCGTTTGCTTCCGCCCCGGAGTTGCACATAAACACCCGGGCCATGCCCGTCAGGGAAGTCAGACGGTCTGTCAGACGTGCAGTCGCAGGGTTGTAATACAGGTTACTGGTATGCTGCAGTGTCTGCGCCTGTTCACAAACCGCCCGCACCCAGCCGGGCTCGCAATAACCCAGACTGTTCACGCCGATCCCGGAAGAAAAATCGATATATGCCCTGCCCTGTGCATCATACGCCGTGGCGCCGCAGCCCCGGACAATTCCCAGGTCAAACCGGGCATAGGTCGACATCGCACTGCCCTGGTCCAGTGCCTTTAACTGTTCAAAGTTCATCAATTCAAAGCCCCTTCTCATAAAAACATGGTACCGACGCCCTCGTCAGACAGCAATTCAATCAAAATAGAATGCTCTACCCGGCCGTCGATAATATGCGCGCGGGCGACGCCTCGGCGCACCGCCTCCACACAGCAGTCCACCTTCGGGATCATGCCGCCGGAAATAATTTTCAGCGCCTTAAATGCCTGCACCTCACTGACATGCACCACATTGATCAGCGTGCTTTCATCATCCTTATTACGCAACAACCCGCGGATATCGGTCATCAAAATCAGCTTTTCGGCGTGCAGCTCCGCCGCAATCTGCGCCGCCGCCGTATCGGCGTTGATATTATAAACCTCGTCGCCGCCGGCCACAGTGGAAATCACCGGAATATACCCTTTTTCCAGCATATCATTAATCAGGGCTGTATCCACCGATTCAATCTCGCCCACCAGTCCCAGATCGGCCTGTTCATATTTGTGCGCCTTGATCATGCCGCCGTCCAGCCCGCAAAGGCCGACCGCCCGGCCGCCGTTCTGTTCCAAAAGCCGAACCAGATCCTTATTGACCTTGCCCGCCAGCACCATCTGTACAATATCCATCGTTTCCTGATCGGTATACCGCAGCCCGCCGACAAATTGGCTCTCTTTGCCGATTTTTTGCAGCATCTCATTGATCTCCGGCCCGCCGCCGTGTACCAGAACCACCTTGATCCCCACCAGCGACAGCAACACAATATCAGTCATAACCGCCTGTTTGAGCTGTTCGTTGATCATGGCGTTACCGCCATATTTAATCACCACAGTCTTGCCGTAAAACTTTTTGATATAGGGCAGCGCCTGTACCAATACGTTCGACCGGTCTACATTGGAAATCTGCATAATAAACAATCCATCCTCATTCTACAATATCAGGAACGGTAATCGCCGTTGATCTTCACATAATCATAGGTCAGATCACAGCCCCATGCGGTGGCAGCGGCGTCGCCGTCTCCCAGCCGGATGTTAATCTGAATTTCATCCTCTGATAAAACCCGGGTAGCAAAAGCCTCGTCTACCGGAATGCCCGCGCCGTTTTTACATACATCCACACTGCCGGCGGCAGAAGCAAACGCCACATCCACCCGCCGCACATCTACCTGTGCGCCGGCGTATCCGATCGCGCACAATACCCGGCCCCAATTAGCGTCGGCGCCAAATACCGCCGCTTTCAGCAGCGATGAATTGATCACTGATTTTGCGATCTTTCTGGCGCTTTCCCGATCATACGCACCCTGCACATTACACTCGATCAGCTTGGTTGCACCCTCACCATCTTTGGCGATAGCCTTTGACAATACCCGCAACACAGTAAACAATGCGTCTTTAAACACCGCGTAATCCTGGTCCTGACATGTGATCTGCCGGTTGCCCGCCAGCCCGGAAGCCAGCAGCGACACCATATCATTGGTAGAGGTATCTCCATCCACCGAAACCATATTAAATGTATCGCATACCGTCTCCCGCAGCGCTGCTTGCAGCATTTGCGGCGATATCGCCGCATCGGTGGTCAGAAAACACAGCATCGTCGCCATATTGGGCATGATCATCCCGCTGCCCTTGGCCATGCCGCCCAAACGGCAGATTTTCCCGTCTAGTTCAAACTCCACCGCCGCTTGTTTTTCGTGGGTGTCGGTGGTCATGATCGCCTGCGCAGCCCGGGTATTTCCGTCAACGCTCAAATCTGCCACCAGCGAAGCCATTCCATTTTGAATCGGCCCCAGATCAATAGACGGCCCAATCACCCCGGTAGAAGCGACCACAACATCCTGTGGGTCAACACCCAACGCCTCGCCTGCCAGCTCACACATCGCCTTAGCCTTTTCAATGCCGTCGGCTGCGCAGGTATTGGCGATCCCGCTGTTGCAGATCATCGCCTGGGCATACCCGTCTTGCAGATGTTCAGCCGTCACGGTGTTGGGCGCGCCTTTCACCAAATTCTGCGTATGCATCGCCGCCGCCGCACAACGCGTCTCACAGACATACATAGCCAGATCTTTTTTCTCTTTATTTTTTCGGATTCCACAATGAATGCCGCCTGCCCGAAACCCTTTGGCCGCACAGACGCCGCCATCGATCAATTGCATAATAATTGCTCCTTTTGCTGAAAGTTAAAACGCAGGCGGCACCAGCATCAATCCGGTGGTCTCTGGCAGCTTAAATAGGATGTTCATATTCTGAATTGCCTGCCCTGCCGCGCCTTTGACCATATTATCGATTGTAGAAACCACAATCAGTGTGCCGGTCCGCCAGTCGGGATGCAGCGAAATATCACACATATTGGTATATTTCACATTGCGCAGATTTGCATACTGCCCTTTGGGCATCACCCGCACAAACGGCTCATCTTCATAAAACTGCCGGTAAACATCAAAAATCTGTTCTTCGGTCACGCCATCCAGCAGCCGTGTATACATGGTCGAAACAATACCCCGGTTAACCGGCAGCAAATGCGGCACAAACGTCACCTTGACCGGTTTACCCGCCGCCTCTGACAGCGTTTGTTCGATCTCCGGCGTGTGCCGGTGCACACCCGCTTTATACGGCGCAAACGCCTCATTGCAGTCGCAGAAATGCGTGGTTTGTGATAACCCGCGCCCCGCGCCCGTCGCCCCGGATTTAGAGTCAATAATGATCGGATCGGTTTTGACCAGTCCACGTTCCAGCGCCGGATACAACCCCAACGCCACAGAAGTGGGATAACAGCCGGGATTGGCCACAATCATCGCTTCGCTCATGCTGCGTCTGAAATGACACAGTTCCGGTATGCTGTAAATCGCTGCTTTATGTATTTCCGGACAATCATAAGATTTATGATACCATTCCTGATACGCCTGCTCATCCGATAAACGAAAATCCGCGCCCAGATCAATAAAGCGTTTGCCCTTTTGCAGACATTCCGCCGCCAGCGGCTCCGACAGCCCGTGCGGCAGCGCCGCAAACACCACGTCGCTTTGATCTACAACCTCTGACTGATTTTCACAGACCAGGTCGCAAAATCCTGCAAAGGCCGGATAAACCTCCGACAGCGCCTGATTTTCAAAGCTTTTAGAGCTGACCGCCACCACCTCGGCGTTTGGGTGCCCATATAACAGTCGCACCAGCTCAGCGCCGGCGTAACCGGTCGCCCCCACAATTGCAACTCTAATTTTAATATCCGAGGTCATCATGACCCTTCCTTTCTCACACATCGACCCTCAGGCCTGAAAAACACAACCGGCAGACCGCTTTGCTGAAAAACTGTCTGGCCCTTGTGTATACGTCCACAGACTTAAAACTGTTTACACACCTGCTTTAGCGCTGTGCGCGCCGCTTCAATCTCCTGCTGCACACAGGCCGGCGCAGGACCGCCCTTCACCGTGCGCCGCTGTACACAACGGTCTAATGAAATTGCGTCGTATACATCCTCGCTGAACAGTTCACAAACCGATTGATAATCTGAAAGCGGCAGTGTTTCCAGCGTTTGGCCATCGTCTATACACCGTGCCACCAACGTTCCCACCGCCTTATAGGCGTCCCGAAACGGCAGGCCCTTGCCCACCAGATAATCGGCGCAGTCGGTGGCGTTAATAAAGCCCTTTGCCGCCGCAGCCCGCATATTGTCTTTTAAAACGGTCATCGTATCCAGCATCGCGGCAAAGGTATCTGTACAGATCAAAACCGTGTCCACCGCGTCAAACACCGGCTGCTTATCCTCCTGCATATCTTTGTTATAAGCCAGCGGCAGGCCTTTCATCACCGTCAGCAGCGTCAGCAGCGCTCCAAACACCCGGCCGGATTTCCCCCGAACCAGCTCGGCGATGTCCGGGTTCTTTTT
This sequence comes from uncultured Clostridia bacterium, assembly GCA_944384875.1. Taxonomy (GTDB): domain Bacteria; phylum Bacillota; class Clostridia; order Oscillospirales; family Acutalibacteraceae; genus RUG14109. Next base: position 2,437 of record CALWVA010000066.1, on the reverse strand, counting down.
CTGCGGCATGATGCTTGACCCTGTTGCAAAACCGTCGTCCAGCTCGATAAATTTAAACTCCCACGAGCACCAGAGAATGACCTCTTCAGCAAACCGTGACAGATGCACCATCACCAGCGACAGGCAGCTGAGAAGCTCAATAACAAAATCCCGGTCGGAAACCCCGTCCAGGCTGTTACAGCACACACCGCAAAGCCCCAACTCGGTGGCCACCGATTCCCGGTCCAGCGGATAGGTAGTCCCCGCCAATGCCCCGGCGCCCAGCGGAGAGATCGCCATACGCTTTTTGCAGTCGGCCAGCCGGTCTAAATCCCGCAGCAGCATCTGCACATATGCCATCAGGTGATGCCCAAAGGTAATCGGCTGCGCCCGCTGCAGATGGGTATACCCCGGCATTACCGTTTCGGTATGCTGCGCCGCCTGCCGCAACAGCACCTCAATCAGCCCGCGCAGCGACTGCGCAACAGCGCCGCATTGCTCCAGCAGATATAATCTTAAATCCAGCGCGACCTGATCGTTCCGGCTTCGAGCAGTATGCAGCCGTTTACCTGCATCGCCGATCCGGGCGGTCAATTCTCCTTCAATAAAAGTATGAATATCCTCCGCCTGCATATCAATTTTAAGCGCGCCGGTTTCGATATCTGCTAAAATACCCTGCAACCCGGTAATGATTTTCTCACTCTCTGACGGATCGATGATGTTCTGTCTGCCCAGCATTGCCGCATGCGCAATCGATCCCATAATATCCTGTTTCACCATCCGACAGTCAAAGGAAATTGACGAGTTGAAATCGTTGGTCTTTTGATCAACATCGTGTTTAAACCGCCCTGCCCACAGCTTCATAGTGTCTGTTCCTTTCATAGGAAATCTGCTGAAAATTTACCTTCAAAAGCCGCCGGGCCGCGCTTTTGCATAAAACGCAGCCGGCAGCAGATCAATCTTTCCTTTATTTTTGCATTCTCTTCTGATCCAATTGCGCCTTCACCTTAATCGGCAGACCAAACAAATTGATAAATCCGGCTGAATCTTTCTGATCATAAACCTCGTCTTCATCAAAGGTTGCAACTTCCGGATCATATAATGAATAGGGCGAAGTGGTACCTGCGTTAATGATATTGCCCTTATACAGCTTCAGCTTTACGTCGCCGGTTACCGTTTGCTGGGTAACGTCAACAAACGCGTCCAGCGCTTCCCGCAACGGCGTAAACCATTGGCCGTAATAAACCAACTCTGCATATTTTTTAGAAATCAGCTCTTTATAATGCTGGGTGTCCCGATCCAAACACAACGTCTCCAGAACCTGATGCGCCCGATATAAGATGGTTCCGCCAGGCGTCTCATACACGCCTCTGGATTTCATACCTACCAACCGGTTTTCCACCAGGTCGGCGAGTCCAATCCCATTTTCACCGCCCAGTTTGTTCAGCGTTTTGATGATCGAAACGCCGTCCATCTTGTTACCGTCGATGGCTACAGGAATACCCTTCTCAAAAGAAATGGTCACATAAGTGGGCTGATCCGGCGCCTGCTCCGGCGACACGCCCATTTCCAAAAAACCGGGCTTGTTATACTGCGGCTCGTTGGCGGGATCCTCCAGATCCAACCCTTCGTGCGACAGATGCCATAGGTTTTTGTCTTTGGAATAATTGGTCTCCCGGCTGATTTTCAGCGGGATATGATGCGCCTCAGCATACTCGATTTCCTCTTCTCGAGATTTCAGGTTCCAGATCCGCCAGGGCGCGATGATCTCCATATCCGGCGCAAAAGCCTTAATCGTCAGCTCAAATCTGACCTGATCGTTGCCTTTACCGGTGCAGCCATGGCAGATGGCGTCTGCCCCCTCCGCTTTGGCAATCTCCACAATCCGTTTTGCAATCACCGGCCGGGCAAATGAAGTGCCCAACAGATAATCGCCTTCATAGACCGCGCCCGCCTTCAAGGTCGGGAAAATGTAATCCTCTACAAACGACTTGGTTAAATCCTCAACATACAGCTTAGATGCGCCGGTTTTCAGCGCCTTTTCCTCCAGGCCGTCCAGCTCGGTGCCCTGCCCGACGTCGCCGGATACCGCAATAACCTCACAGTTGTTATAGTTTTCTTTCAGCCAAGGAATAATGATTGAGGTATCCAGCCCGCCTGAATAAGCCAATACCACTTTTTTAATCTCTTTTTTCGCCATAACCATCTGATCCTTTCATCATGTTTCATTGTCTCTATTGATGTAATACGTTTATTATACACGTGATTTCAAAAAAATCAAGCCTTTTTTGAAAATTTATGCATATTAAATGAATAAATATTCTATCAAGGGCAATAAATATACATCTTGCGTTACAGCATACCATATTTTTGTTTCTGATGCAAGCCCGATCGCGCCGACCACAGGCGTTGCGGGAAAATATTGAAAAAAATTAGACTTTTTGGGCTATTTTAAATT
>CALWVA010000065.1 GCA_944384875.1 uncultured Clostridia bacterium | reverse complement strand
ATGAAGTTGTCGATTGTTGGTCGCTCAATGGGGGCATACTTTCAATTACGCAGGCTCCCAGCTGAGCTATACCCCCACATAGACCATATTCAGTTGTCGTCGGTTTCCCGATGGTGGAGATAAGCGGGATCGAACCGCTGACCTCTTGAATGCCATTCAAGCGCTCTCCCAGCTGAGCTATACCCCCATAGAATCAAAAACCTTATTTCTAAAATTTCCAAACTGCTGATTCTGAAACGCACGTTTTGCTTTGGTGTTTCCCACCCGACCGCCTGCGCTCACAATAGCAACATCCTACGGAACGAAGTTTATATTATCATATTTCCCGGCAAATTGCAAGTATTTTTTTAGAGTCACTACAATAAAAAATAAAAAGTGCATTAAAAATATGTTCGTTATCCATCTGACAACCGGACGCCGGATATAAAACAGCAAACAGTTCAGATACAGCTTTTGCAAAACAAAACGCACATAAAAACCGTGCATTTTTATTTTTTTAAAAAAGTGCTTTACTTTTTTGCGAAAGATGGTATAATATTATACGTTGCAATGTAAGCACACAGTTGATAAACAGAATATTTCCGCCCATAGTTTAACTGGATAAAACGTAGGATTCCGATTCCTAAACTAGGGGTTCAAGTCCTCTTGGGCGGGCCAAGTCGGAGCAAGCGATACAAAGCTTGCTCCGACTTTTTTTGAAAAATCGAAACATACGCAAGCAGCAACTAAAACAAAAACTCGGGCTTATGGGCGCCCGGACAGATGAAAAATTGACGCACTATTTTAGTGAAGCCCCTGCAGAACCGTCACATACTCCCCGGACTGCATGCTCTGTACAATTGTACGAACCGTCTGCCCCTCGGTGCAAACCAGCGCCAGCTCATAGCTTCCCTCCAAATCCATATCATAGGCGCCTATATAGGAAACATTGCACACAGCGTCCGGCTGGGTTTGAATATTGCTGTAGACAACGCTGACTTTTCCATTATGATCGGTCAGCCAGGCCAGCGCATATACGCCGTCTGCCTGTGCATGATTCTGCACGCTGTTGGAAACACACAGCCGCTCTTCTTCGCCGTCGCCGTCAAAATCTGCGGCATAGCAAAGGATATCGCCATAGGCCGCATTGGAAACGCCGCCCTCCTGCACAAGCTGCTGCAATTGGGCTGTATCTGTCTCCTGCGCCTGCGTCTGCTGAATCTCCCGCGGACGGGGATCCCGTTGAGAATTTACCGCAAAGGGCAGGGTTTCAGACAATGTCGGCATCCCAATCTGAAAACCTGTGGCAGGCAGCTTGATCCCTTCGACCTCATCGCCAAGCTCTACCGGTAGATGAAAGGTGATAATATTTTCATCCTGCGGGTGAGGATCCCCATATTTAGACAAAATATCATGATAATCCTGATCAAAGCCGCCGTCATTGTCATCAACGCGAAACGCCATTACCGATTGCTGCCGCATGATCCCACCATCAAGATACGTTCTGAATTCCTGCTGTTCCAGCAGGTCTGATATCTCCATATCAAAATTGGTGCTGCCGTCGACATTGTTATAGCTGATGAACTGACGGTCTTCATATTTGCCGACAAAGGTGTTTCCGACAATAAAATAATAAACTGCCGGCTCTCCCGGTATATCTTGCAGCTGTTTGCTCCCGCTACAGCCGCAGATCGTACCGGCCATAAACAGCCCTGCCAGCGCCAGCGCGCACAATTTCCCTGGAACAAATTTCATCGTATTTCCCTCCGTTTTCATACACCGTCCAACCATATAGAAAACCGCCCGCTACATGGCAGCCGACACGTTACCCGCAGCCAGATATATACGATAAGCTTACCATATTTTTATGTGTTTTGCAACACACAACTTGATCTGCTAACGCCCGTCAAAGCCGCATGTTGATTCCGGCCTGCAGCATCTGCTGTGCTGCCAGCAGCAGTCCGGTCTTGGCGCTATGAAAATTCAGGCCGCCCTGCATCCAGGCCGCATACGGCTCCCGCATGGGGCCGTCGGCTGAAAATTCGATAGACGCGCCGCCCGTAAACGCGCCCGCCGCCATAATAACCTGGCTGTCATAACCGGGCATATCATAAGGCTCCGGCGTCACAAACGCATCCACCGGCGCCCCGCTTTGAATGCCCCGGCAAAACGCGACCAGCGCCTCCGGCGAACCAAGCACCACCGTCTGGATAATATCCGCCCGGCGCTGCGCCGGATCCGGCGTAACTTCAAATCCAAGTTCTTGAAACAGCGCGGCGGCAAATACCGCCGTCTTCAGCGCTTCGCCAGTAACATGCGGCGCATTGAACAGCCCCATAAACAGTTCCCGGCTGTGACCCAGCGTTGCGCCAACCTCCCGGCCGATGCCCGGCGCGGTCAACCGGCAGGCACACTGCTCAATTAAATCCGCCCGCCCGGCAATATAACCGCCGGTAGGCGCGATACCGCCGCCGGGATTTTTAATCAGCGAGCCCATAATTAAATCTGCACCAACTTCAAGCGGCTCAGCAGTCTGTACAAATTCACCGTAACAGTTGTCTACCAACACCAACGTCTGCGGCGCGCATCCACGCACTACCTGCACAATCTCTCCGATCTGCTCTACCGACAGCGAATCCCGCAGCGTATAACCTCTGGACCGCTGGATATAAGCGACCTTTACCGGCGGGCCGGCCGTCAAACGCTGCCGGAGCGCTGCCAGATCGGGTTTGCCGTTTTGCAGCGCCAATTGCTCATAACCGATCTGAAACTCAGAAAACGAGCCGGATGCAGCCCGCAGCCCCAGCGTGCTTTGCAGCGTATCATAGGGCGCGCCGGTCACCGACAACATCACATCTCCCGGCCGCAGCACCCCAAACAGTGCGGTAGAAATCGCATGTGTGCCCGACACAAAATGATGTCGAAACAACGCATCCTGTCCGCCGGTGATCTGTGCAAATACCCGCTCGATAGTTTCACGGCCCCGGTCGTCATAACCATAGCCGGTGGTACCGGCAAAATGGGATTCCGATACCCGGCAGTCAATAAACGCCTTAAGCACCTTGTTTTGATTATATTCCGTCACCCGGTCGATCTCGCCAAACTGCGGTGCGGCCTGCTCCAGCGCCCGCTGCCCGGCCTGTATGATCCGGGAATCCAGATGAAAAAAGTCCTGTACTTGTTTGTCCTGCATTTGTTTCCTCCTGCTTTGCCATCACCGTTTTCTGCAGCGGCTCAGGCCATTTGCCCCATACCGTCGGCTCTGCCGCGACTGCGCCCCACCGCCGGTAAAATGCCACAGCCGTATCGGTATATACATAAACTGTTTTAGATTTCAATGTTGCCAGCGCCTGCTGCAACAGTGCGCTGCCCACGCCCTGCCGCCGATGCGCCGGATCCACTGCCAGCGCCGAAATCACCGCGGCGTCCGAGGTCTCCCAGCCGACGATACACACTGCCGCCGGCGCGACCAATACCCGGGCGCCGTCTCGGCGAATCCGAAATGAAAGATCGCTCACAAAGCCGTCATAATCCGGCAGATCAAAATATTGCGCCAGCAGCGCATAAATCTGCCGGTATGCAGGATAAGCGACCCACTGCGCCAAATCCGGCGACGGCTCGATGACCCGATCCGGCGGCCACCGCAACACCTGCGCCGTATGTAAAACACGCAGTCCCAGCGCCTGGGCGACCGTTTTCCGGCAGAATATCCGCCCGCCAAACAGCCGCAGAAAAGCGGCTATTTCAGCAATATCCGCCTGTTCGGCGGTCTCGACAATCCACCGCTGTTCCTGCCGCTGCAGCAGCGCAGTCACCCTGCCGCCGTCAGTCTGGGCATAAGTCTGCAACCAATCATAATTGTTTTGATAAACCGCCAGCCCGCCGCGGATCTGCACTGCCGGCAGGCTGTCAAAACAGGCCGCCGGCACACCGTTCCACAGACGGATCACGCCCACGCACCCGACGCGATCTGCCCGGCCACTGCCGTTGTTAAATCATATAAACTCTGGATATCACGCTGATCTGCCACACACAGCCCACTGTGTATATACCGGCAGGGCAGCGACAGCGCCAGTGTGCGCACACCGCCCCGGCTTTTATGAATCGCGCTGGCATTGTTGCCGCCGGCCACCGCCTGTTTGGGCTGTGCGGCGATGCCGCGCTGCCCGGCCAGCTCCAACGCCGCCTGGTAATATGCCCGGTCATACACCGTGCCGCCGTCCATAAACGATACCACCGCGCCGCCGCCCAGGCTGCATACGCGCTGATCCTCCGGCACGCCGTGGATATCCGACGCCGTGGTCGCCTCTACCGCGATGGCCGCCTGTGGTGCGACGGTAAACGCCGCGGCCGCAGCGCCCCGGCAGCCGACCTCCTCCTGCACCGTAAAGCTGACCTGCAAATCATAGGGAATTTCCGAACGCAGCAGCTGCACTAAAACCGCGCAGCCCACCCGGTCGTCCAGCGCACGGGCGGCAATCTGCCCGCCCAGTCGCAAAAAGCCGGTATCAAACACCGCAGTATCGCCGGGCTTTACATATTGCAGTGCATCCTGCCGGTCCTTTGCGCCGATATCAATCAACAAATCGTCGGCCTTGTGCACTTTTTTACGCGCCTTTTCATCCAGCAGATGCACCGGTGTGCCGCCCAGCACGCCGATCACATTGCCGATACGCACCCGCCGGCCGAACAACACCCGGTCGTCAATACCGCCGACCTTGGCAAACCGCACAAATCCCTGCGCGGTCACGCCGGTAACAATCAGGCCGACTTCGTCCATATGCGCATCCAATAACACCGAAACCTTTGCAGCATTGGCGCCCTTTTTAACCGCCAGAATATTACCCAGCGAATCAACCCGGCAATCACAGCAACCGGAAAGGTCTTTTAAAATCTGTTCCCGTAGCGGGCGTTCTGCCCCAGATACCGCCGGGATCTCTACATACCGCTCTACCAGGCGTATCAACTCAGTCATGTTCCTGTCCCGCCTTTCGTACATATTCAGCCAACAGCTGCGCCGTCAGCTCCACATCCCGCAGCTGCACACACTCCACCGGCGTGTGCATATATCGCAGTGGGATCGATACCAGCCCGCAGGCAATCCCCTGTTTAGACAATGCGATCACGTCTGCGTCGGTGGAGGTCGCGCCACCCATGACTTCGGTCTGGCAGGTGATCTGCCGTTCCTCGCAAACCGCCTGCAGCCCGGCGGTCACCCGGCCGGACAACACCGGCGACACCCCGATCATCGGCCCTTTTCCCAAAACGCCGCATTTATGTTCAGGCACCCCCGGCGACAGACCGAAGGACACGTCTACCGCCACCGCCCGATTGGCTTCGGCAGCAAACGCAGTGGTAATCGCGCCCCGGCTGCCCAGCTCTTCTCCGGAACAAAAAGCAAACAATACCCGGCCGGCCGGCGGTTGTTTGTGCAGCTGCTGCGCCGCCAGGATCAGCGCGGCGCAGGCGGCCCGGTCATCCAGCGAACGGGCGCTGACCATCCCGTTTTTCAACAAAACCGGACAGGTATCATAGGTCACATAGTCGCCGGGCGCGATCAGCTCTTTTGCCTGTTTACCCAGCCCGGTGTCGATATACAGCTTGTCCAGCTCCGGCAGCGCATCGTCCTCACGTTTGCGCAGGTGCGGTGGCGTCGAACAAAACACCCCCGGCAGCGTTTTACGCCCGTGGATGGTCACACTTGCCGCAGGCAGCGCGCGAATATCCGGTCCGCCGCATTTTGCCACCGACAAAAAGCCGTCGTCATAAACCTGTGTGACCACCAGCCCCACCTGGTCAATATGCGCCTCCAGCAGCGTGCCCGGCCCATCGTCGCCCAACCGGCCGAGCACACTGCCGTCGGGCAGCCGCTCCACCTGATCGACATATGGACGCAGCAGCTGCGCCACCGTCCCGGCGGCGTCCTGTAATCCGCCGACAAAATCCTGTTCACATAATTGCCGCAACAGTTCAAATGTATCCATACTCTATCTCCTTTATGCCAGTTCGTTGACGATGCGTTTGAAATGTTGGCCCCGCTCTTCAAAATTGCGGTAAAGATCAAAGCTGGCCGAAGCCGGCGACAGCGTCACAATATCGCCGGGCTGCGCTGCATCACGGGCAGCAGATACCGCCTGTTCCAGCGTCTGCACCCGAATAATCTCCGGGCTGCCCGGTTTATAATCGGGCGCGGCCTTTGCCGCCGCCTCAATTTTATCAGCGGTAGCGCCCAGCAGCACCAGCGTTTTGACAAACTCGGTCAGATATGGACCCAGCGGGCCATAGGGAATATCCTTGTCATAGCCGCCCGCGATCACAATGATCTTGCGGCCGAAGGCCTTCAGCCCGGCGATGACACGGCTGGGCGAAGTCGCAATTGAATCGTTGTAATACCGCACGCCGTCCAGCTCGCGGACAAACTCGATCCGGTGTTCGACACCGCCAAAGGTTTTTGCGACTTCTACCATTTCTTCGGGTTCGACTTCGTCCGCCACCGCCGCCATAGCCGCCAGATAATTTTCTACATTGTGTTCGCCGGGGATCCGAATATCAGATTTGTGCATCACAAACTGTTTAACGCCCTGGCGCACCAGATACATCCGGCCCTGTTCGTCACAGAACGCGCCGTTTTTCACCGGCTGCCGCCGGCTGAACAGGCTGCATTCGCCCCGGGCCAGCGGCTGCATCGCCGCAGTAATATCGTTATCTGCATTGAGAACGGTGCGGGAAAAGGCGTTTTGATGTAAAATCAGGTTTTTCTTCGCGTCTACATATTCCTCCATCGTTTTATGGACATTCAAATGATTGGGCGCCAGATTGGTAATGACCGCCACATCCGGACTTTTGCGCATCGAGATCAGCTGAAACGACGACAGCTCCGCCACCGCCACATCGTCGGCAGTAATCTTCTCGATCTGCGGCAACAGCGGGATGCCGATGTTACCGCCGAGATATACGTTGCGCCCGGCTTTTTTCAGCATTTCAGAAATCAGCGTGGTGGTGGTGGTTTTTCCGTCTGAACCGGTCACGCCGTAAATTTTACAGGGGCACAGATCAAAAAATACCTCCATCTCCGATGTGACTACCACGCCGGCACGCCGGTATTGCTGTAATTTTTCCATATTATAATAGATACCCGGCGTGCGGAAAATGATATCGACGTCCAGATTCTCCAGATAATCCGGTCCGCATTTCAGCGCAATACCGTATTCCTCTAACTTCTGCCCGAACTCGCCCAGCGCCTGCCGGTCCTTCCGGTCGCAGGCGATCACCCGCGCGCCGTATTTTGCAAACAGCGCGCACAACGGCAGATTAGATATACCGATGCCGCAAAACGCGATCTTTTTACCATAAATACTGTCAAAAAAATGTCTGACCCTGCTGTCCATATACGCAACTCCCTGTTCAGATTACTGCTTTCAGATCCTGCTGTTCCGGCGACGCAAACCATCGGTCCCACAACAGGATGCTCTTTATTATTATACTGCCGCGGCGCCGGTTGTCAAAACAATTTTTCCACCCGAATCCGCCCGTTTTCGACTTCGACCCTGGCGCCGATCCTGCTCTTCAGCTCAGATACGTGTGAAATGATGCCCACCAGCCGCCCGTCAACCCGCAGCTGCTCCAGCGCGGTCATGGCGGTATCCAGCGTATCGCTATCCAGCGAACCGAAGCCCTCGTCAATAAACACCGCGTCCATCCGGACGCCGCCGGAACAGGACTGCACCACACCCGCCAGCCCCAGCGCCAGCGCCAGCGACGCTAAAAACATCTCGCCGCCCGATAATGTGCCCACGCCGCGGGCAGTGCCGGTATAGCCGTCTAACACGGCGATATCCAGCCCCGAAAGCGCGTTGCCGGAACCCGGTTCCTGCTGCCTGCACAGCGCATACCGTCCCTTGGTGAACCGGGTCAGATATTGGTTGGCCGCCGTCAGCACATCGTCCAGCATCAGCCCTAACACAAAACTTTCAATCGGAGTTTTCCCGCGGTTTTTGCCCGCTAAAAGTCGGGCCAGCCGTTCATATTGCTGAAAAGCCTGCTCCTGCTTACCGCCGGATTCTGCAAGGGCCTTTAATTCCTCCACGCTTTTTGCAAGCCCGGCGGCCTTTTCACCCAGGCCTCCCACCGTCTGCTGGCAGGCCGTATACGCTTCTTGGCATGCATCTACCTGCTGCTTCAGGGCGTCCAGCGCCACCGGCTGAAAATCGCCAAGCTGTGCCTGCAGTTCTCGGATCAGTCGCTTCTGATGGGCATAATCCTCCCGGTATTTTTGCACCCTCGCCTGTAGTGTTTCCAGCTCCTGTTCATCGATATGAATCAGTTGTTGTTCGCTGAGCCCCTGCCGCTTTAGCGCCTCTGTTAACGCCTGCGCTGCGGATTCGGCGCGCCGGCGCGCCTGTTCGAGGTTGACCTGCAGATGCTGCAAATCCCCCGCGGCCGCCTGCTGCACCTGCTGCGCCTGCTGCAAGCCCTGCTCCAGCGACTGGATCTGTTCTGCCAGCGCATCTGCCTGCTGCTGCGCTTGCTGCATCTGCTGTATAAGCGTGTCCGGCGCTGTCTCGGCGGGCAATTTTTCGCACACCGTTTGCAGCCGTGCCTGCGCCGCGCTGATCTGATTCTCCAGAACGGAAATCTGCTGTGTATTTTCCTCTGTTTGCCGCTGGATCTGCGACAGGGATTGCTGCAATTGTGCAAGCTCTTTCTGACTCTGTTCATAGGCCGACTGCTGCCGGGCTGCTTCCTGAACCCAGGCTACAAGCTGTTCATGGCGTGTGTGTGCCTCTGATCGTTCCAACCCGCTATCTGCGAAATGCTGCGCCGCTTCCTGTCGCTGCTGCTCCAGCTGTTTGAGTTCCTGCTGTGCCTGGGCATATTCTGCGGCCAGATCATTACAACGGGTCAGACAACGCTGTTCATTCTCCCGGGCCGCCGCCAACACCGGCACCTGCTGCGCTGGCGGCTGTGCCGGCGCAGGATGCTCCACGCTGCCGCAGACCGGACAGGGCCGGCCCTGTTCCAACTGGGCCGCCAGCGCAGCCGCGGTATTCTGGCTGACCCATTGTTCAGCCTGTTCGGTCACCCGGCGTGCCGCTTCATATGCCCGGCGCGCCTGCCGCAACGTCGCTTCCAGCTCTGCGGCGGCTGTCGTTTTCTGCGCAAGCTGCTGTGTTAATGCCTGTGCCTGATCATCATATTCCAACGCCTGTTTCAGCTGCGCCAACGCCGCGCTGTTCTGCTGCACGGGCTGAATCCATGTTTCATACAGCTGCTGCCTGTGTGCAGACAATTGCTGCACCTGCCGGGTAATCTGCGTCTGTTGCTGTGCCAGCTGCTGCCGCTGTGCCTGTGCAGGCTGCAGCTGCGCTTCCAGCGCCGCCAGCGTCTCTTGGGTCTGCTTGAACGCCTGCGCATCCTGCGCCAATAGCTGTAGCTGCATCTGTCTTTGCGCCGCCTGCTCGAGCTGTATACGCAGCTGCGGGACCTGCCCGGCCGCACGCTGCGCCCGCTCCAGCGCCGACTGCGCGGCATCGGCCTTTTGTCCGGCCTGCCGGGCCTGCTCCAACGCCGTATTCTGCGCTGCCTGCTCGGCGTCCCGCCGGGCTGCCAGCAGCAACAGTTCCCGCTGTGCCTGCGCCTGTTTACACCGGATATCCAACTGCTGCATCTGCTCGCGCTGTTGCTCCAGCGTTGCAAAGGTCTGCAACGCCTGGGTCAGCCGGGCATAATTTTCGTTGCCCTGGGCCGCTGTCTGGTAGGCCTGCCGGGCCTGCTCCAGCGCCCGGGCAGATACCTTTGACGCTTCCTGCGCCTGCCGCAGGGCAAGATCAGTGCTTTGCACCAGTTTATCCAGCGCCTCCGGCGTTTCGCAGCCTGCCGCATCCAGCAGCGTCTGCCGCCGGACATGCAGCTGCGTCAGCGCCTGCTCAAGCTGCCGCGCTTTTGCGGTAAA
>CALWVA010000064.1 GCA_944384875.1 uncultured Clostridia bacterium | reverse complement strand
TACTGAACTGATATTTTCATGTTTTATCCGATATTGTACAAAATAAGCAAATATTTTTCTTCGAGAGTTCAAATCCCACCGCCGAACACGCAAAATATCTTTTTCATGTAGCTTAGACATTATTGAAAGAAGTCGATTGCTGTAAAGCGGTCGACTTCTTTCGGTTTATATACATATGTTTCAAACATCAAGTGAATCTCATTAAAATATCTAGTTATTGCCGTTTGATATGTCATAGCGTTATAATATAAGTGGAAACAGCGCTGTTTACTATCGATTTAAGGAGAGGAGTTTATTTATGAATACTTTGACAATCGGAAGCAATATAAAACGATTAAGAGAAGAACAAAACATAACACAACAGATGTTGGCTGAAAAACTTTCCATTTCATTTCAGGCTGTAAGCAAATGGGAGACCGGTATAACCTTGCCAGAGGTAACACTGCTGCCTACCATTGCGGAAACTTTTGGTGTAACTATTGACGATCTTTTTCAGCCTAATATGAGGGCATATCGCAATAAAGCCGAACGGTTAATGTTGCTGTACGAAAGCAATATGGATGATATGGAGATTTTTCATAAGGCCGATCGGGAATATAAAAAATTGTTTGAATTGGGGAACTTCACAGATGAAGATTTAGGCTATTATGCTTATCTATTGGAATGTCACGCACGATATTATTTAAAAGCAGCTGAAGAATACTATATAAAATCAATTGAACAAGGCAGTCAGCTCAAAGAAGAATCCTATTACAAAAACCAACGGCAATATATTTTGTTTCTTTCCCATCTTGGCCGTTCACAAGAAAGTATTGACAAATACAGTAAGGCAATACTTCAGGAGCCAGATAATCCCAAGCATTATTCTTCTTTAATAGCCGCATATAAAAATGCAGGGGATTTAAAAAATGCAATAAAAGTAGCTGAAACAGGTCTTGCTTTATTTCCGAATGATGCCATTTTATTGACTTATGCAGGAGACACATATAAACAGTTATTGGATTATGATAACGCCAAAAAATGCTGGGAGCGAGCGTATCAGTTAGATAAAGACTTAATTGATACACAGTATTCATTGGTTTGTTATTATATTGAAAATCACTTGCCTGAACAAGCAGAGAAAGCTTTAAATGAGATTTTAGCTTGGAATAATAAAAGGGGATATGAGATAGAAAATCAATGGGTAGAGAATGAATTGAAACAATTGAAGGATGCTGAAAATAATGAATAATATCCTTTACAAGAGTTCATATCCCTCTGCCGAAACCGTAAAAATATCTTTTTATAGCCGCTTGACAGTCGAAAGCCTCGACGCGTAAGTCGCGTTTGGGGCTTTCTTCTTTTTAGCTTTGCGCCCGTATTGAGGCGGGCGTCTGTTTTTAACAGTTATATAAACTGAGTCTGGACGTATATCGCGTTTCAGAGTCAGTTTTTTGTATTTTTCGTGTTTGAGGAGATTTCTATTCTGTAATAGTTGCGTGAAGAATAAGGATTGCAGATGCAAATTTGCAATCCTTATTTTCTAATATTTCCGTAAAAATGAGATGACGAAATCAACTTGTTATGAAGTAATATGTAGTTTCGTAATAGGGTATTTTTCAACATTCCGATATGCACTTTTTTCTCAAGCAGGTTTGGGCATCTATTGTTCATTTCGATTTAAAAACTAAATGGCCGGTGTAACTATAATGCGATGTAAAAAATTTATATTGAAAATTTATCCTGTTTATGGTAAGATTTGATTGTAAATATTTTCAACAATATTTTTGCAATTATGACAGCTTTATTGTTAAAATTGCTTTATATGCATTATTATTCGGCAGTATATCGACAACATTTTACAGAGAGGAAAGTTTATGACGCAACCTTTTTATGCACATATCAGCGAAGATGGGCTACGGATGCAGACGGTTTATTCTCATTTGAAAAATACCGCTAAGTTGGCATCTGAATTCGCCGCGGCCTTTCACGGAGAAAAACAAGCCTATTTGGCCGGCTTACTACACGACATTGGAAAGTATAGCGAGGCTTTTCAGCAGCGTTTGTTTGGAAGCTCGGCACATGTGGATCACTCCACTGCCGGGGCGCAGGAAGCTTTCAGGATGCACCAGATGGAGGTCGCATTTGCCGTAGCTGGACATCATAGCGGGCTGCCGGATATGGGCGGCAGATTGGATCATGCATCGAACGTTACACTCAGTGGGCGTTTGAAGCGTCAGGTAAAACCTTATGATTACTGGAAAAAGGAGATTTGCCTGCCGGACCATGTGCATCGCCCTTTCACTATACCGTGTGACGGAGTGTCGATCGCTTTTTATATTCGAATGCTTTATTCCTGTCTGGTGGATGCTGATTATCTGGATACCGAACATTTCATGAACGGCCGTCAAGATGCGCGCGAGAACGACTATTCATCAATGTCAGAACTTTATCAGAAATTGGAACAATATATTGCTCCGTGGAAAAATCCTACTACGGTCCTGAACCGCCAGCGTAACGATATTTTACAAGCCTGTCTGCAGTGTGGGCGAACTGCCGCGAGAGGGCTATATACACTGACTGTTCCGACCGGTGGTGGGAAAACTGTTTCTTCTCTTGGGTTTGCGCTGTCTATGGCCCAGGCGAAAAAGATGTCGCGTGTGATTTATGTGATCCCGTATACCTCGATTATTGATCAAACTGCCGACGTCTTTGAAGAAATTTTGGGAGCAGAAAATGTTTTAGAACATCATTCCGGGGTGGATTATGCCGTCGACGAGGAAGCGACGCCTGTTCAGCGCCGAAAAGCACTGGCGACCGAAAACTGGGACGCTCCGGTGGTTGTGACGACAGCGGTGCAGTTTTTTGAATCGCTGTTTGCCAACCGACCCTCTAGATGTAGAAAATTGCACAATATTGCAAACAGCGTCGTCATTTTTGATGAGGCCCAGTCGCTTCCTGTTTCACAGTTGCTGCCCTGTGTGTCAGTCATTGCACAGTTGGTATTGTACTACGGTGTGACCGCGGTGCTGTGCACAGCGACACAGCCGGCGCTCAAACCGCTCTTTGCCAAATTTGCACCGGGAATGCCAGTTCAGGAAATTTGCCCAACCTCCATGAAGCAGCATGATTTTTTCAAGCGAACGACGCTTAAAACTTTGGGTTATCTCCCTAAAGAAGAACTCGCAAATCAAATAGGCAGTTTAGAGCAGGTATTGTGTGTCGTCAACCGGCGTAAAACGGCACAGCACATTTATGCCGGACTGCCGGCAGATGGATCCTATTGCCTGACAACCCTTCTCTGTCCGGCAGATCGAAAAAGATTATTAAGGGAAATTCGTGACAGATTACAAAATGGGTTGCCATGTCGGGTGGTTTCCACATCGCTGATTGAAGCCGGTGTGGATGTTGACTTCCCGGTGGCTTATCGAGAGTTGGCCGGTCTGGATTCTATTTTACAGACTGCGGGGCGCTGCAACCGGGAGGGAAAACGACCCGCCGCAGAGAGCCTTGTTCATATCTTTTGGTTGGAAAAGCAACCAGGACCAAATATGCTGGCACAGAATATTGACGCGGCCGAGCGCGTGCTATGCCGGTTTGCGGACCCATCTGTTCCGGAGGCGATTGAGGATTATTTTATGTTTTATCGAACATTGGTGGGAGAAAAACATTTGGATGAGCAGTGTATATTGAAGCAGTTGGATTCTAATACATATCCGCTTGCATCGATAGCAAAAAATTTTCGTCTGATTGAGCAGCAAGGTCATACTATTTACATTCCCTGCGGAGAAGGGGCGGCGCTGATTGAACGTCTGCGGAGAGGCGAGGGCGGACGTGCGCTCTTTCGAAAATTGGGGCAGTATGGCGTACAGGTTTATGCAGACCATCTGAAAGAGTTGGAAAGCGCCGGGATGATTGAATGGATCGATGAAGAGGTGGCGGTATTGACAGATATCCGCGCTTATGATGCAAACATGGGGTTATCCAGAAATGTTGCGTCTGGAGAAGCGTTTTTTACGTAAGAACAACAATATCAATAGGATTAACGCGCAAACGGCAGGAAATTTCCCGCCGCTTACACATGAAAATATAAATAACTATTTCAACCCACAGCTTTCGCTGACCAGTACTATTATACGTATTTTTCACAGAGAATGCAATCTAATTATGACATTTTATATAATTTTTTATGGTTTATCTTGACAATTTCCAAATAAAGTGATATTATAGCAATAACAGTTAAATTATAAATAACTGAAATTTAAGAAAAAGGAGGTAATCATTTATGATCCAGTTGGAAGTCTGGGGAAACTATGCGTGCTTTTCACGTCCCGAATTAAAAGTCGAGCGGATGTCTTATGATGTTCCAACGCCGTCGGCGGCACGCGGGATTATAGAAGCTGTATTTTTTCATCCCGGGCTGCGATGGCATGTGGATAAAATTTATGTATTAAACGACATTCAATTTACCAATCTGCGGCGTAATGAACTGAAAAGCAAATTATCAGCTGATACAGTGTGCAAAGTGATGCATGGAAACAGACGCATGCTCTATATCGATGCATCACAGCAGATTGCACAGCGGGCAGCTACGGTTTTGCAGGATGTTCATTATGTGATTGAGGCCCATTTTGAAATGACAGACCGAGCGGCGCCCAGCGATAATCCAGGCAAGTTCCAGGATATTATCAGGCGGCGAATGGAACGCGGACAGTGTTATCACACGCCCTATCTGGGGTGCAGGGAGTTTCCTGCCTATTTCAGAAAGTGGCCGGGCGGCCCGATTCCAACAATTCACGAAACACGGGAGTTGGGGTTGATGCTGTATGATCTCGACTACAGTGATCTGTCTGATATTAAGCCGATGTTTTTTCGCGCTAAGTTGAATAACGGCGTAATCGACACGGCAGACTGTGAGGTGTTACGATGATTTTACAGGCATTGACGCGCCATTATGAGGATTTGCTGGCGTTGGGGAAAATCTCCAGACCAGGATGGGGAAGTTCTAAAGTTTCTTATGGGCTGGAGCTTTCTGATGACGGAGACGTAATTGCGCTGTTGTCTTTGCAGCATACACAACAGCGAGGGCAGAAAATGATCGCAGCGCCGCGGGAGATGACGGTGCCTATGCCAGTAAAACGGACCGGCATAGGCGTATCGGCCAATTTTCTATGTGATAACAGCAGTTATTTGCTGGGTGTGGATGAAAAAGGGAAACCAGAACGCACACAGGCGTGTTTTGCGGCGGCGAAGCAGTTGCATCTGAATTTGCTTGGCGCTGCGCAGTCGCCGGCGGCGCGGGCGGTTGTTGCATTCTTCACAAAATGGGAACCAGCAAAAGCGGCCGGGCACCCTGCGCTGATAGGGCGCTGGGCGGATTTGATGAAGAGCGTTAATCTGGTGTTTTGGTATCGGGATGCGCCTGTATCAGAGGATCCGGAGGTTCGCGCGCTGTGGCAGAATTATTACAAGCAAGATATAGATGATTCTACAGTTTGTTGCCTGGTTACCGGTCAACATGCACCACCGGAAAAAGTGCATCCGGCCATTAAAGGAGTTTGGGGGGCGCAGTCTGCCGGCGCTGCATTGGTGTCTTTTAATGCGCCTTCCTTTTGTTCTTATGGACAGGAGTATGCATCTATTGGCCGTGATGCCGCTTTTGCCTATACCACTGCATTAAATCATCTGCTTGCGGATCGGGAACATGTCCGGCGCATTGGTGATACTACCGTCGTCTGTTGGGCGGAAGGTGGTCAGAGCGCCTATCAGGATGCCGGGCTCTCTGCGCTATATGGCGATACAATCACAGAGCATGATCTGTGGTCGGCGTTGAGTCAATTGGCAGCGGGCCAACCGGTAGAGTGGGATGAAACGCCGTTGGATCCTTCTATACGTTTTTATGTGTTGGGTCTGGCACCAAATGCGGGGCGTTTGTCGGTTCGTTTTTTCTGGCAGAACAGTTTCGGGACATTGGCACACAACGTGTTGCAACATTATCGGGCGTTGGAGATCGAGCGTCCATCTTATGATGATCGGGAGATCTTGCCGGTATGGCAACTGCTGCGGGAGACCGTAAATAAAAAATCTAAAGACGCTATGCCATCTAAACAGATGGCGGGGGATGTTTTGCGTGCGGTGTTGACGGGGGAACCATATCCTGCTACATTGCTGCAGGGTGTGATGCTACGTATTCGTGCCGAACGCGATATTACCCGCGGCAAGGCTGCTATTTTACAAGCTTACTATTTGCGTGATAGAAACGCACAATTACCAAAGGAGGTTTTAAAAATGGCATCAAAGGACGACAGCAAGTATATTCCATTTGTGTTGGGACGGGTGTTTTCTGTGTTTGAGGCTTTACAGCAAAGCGCGAATCCGGGAATTAACGCCACCATCAAAGACCGGTATTTTAATGCGGCTTCGGCCACACCGGCGATGGTGTTCCCGGTGTTGCTCAACCTGGCGCAAAAGCATGTGCGAAAACTATCTGAAAATCTGAAAATCTATTATGAAAAACAGATTGGAGATTTGCTTAACAGAATCGAAGGGATAAAATATCCGACACGAATGACTATTCCGGAACAGGGATCGTTCCATCTGGGATATTACTATCAAACACAAAAACGTTTTACTAAAAAGGAGGAGCAATAAAATGTCTGAGCCTATTAAAAATCGCTATGATTTTATCATTTTATTCGATGTGGAGAACGGCAACCCCAACGGGGATCCCGACGCCGGTAATATGCCGCGAGTGGATCCGGAGACGGGACATGGTCTGGTGACCGATGTGTGTTTAAAACGAAAAATCCGCAACTATATTGAAACAGCTAAAGAAGACACGCCCGGTTGCCGGATATATATTAAAGACCAGGTTCCGCTGAATCGCAGCGATGCAGAGGCGCTGACATATCTGGGTGTTACGGGAGATCTTAAGAAAGCCAAAAAATCTGACCCGGAACTGGATCGAAAAATTCGTGATTTTATGTGTCAGAACTTTTTCGATATTCGTACATTCGGCGCGGTGATGACAACCTTTGTTAAGGGGAATTTAAACTGTGGTCAGATTCGCGGCCCGGTTCAGCTCGGTTTTGCCCGGTCGATTGACCCCATCATGCAGCAGGAGGTTACCATTACCCGAATTGCCATTACGACTGAGTCTGATGCTGAGAGCAAAGGAACCGAGATGGGACGAAAGTATATTGTCCCTTATGGGTTATATCGTGTAGAGGGTTATGTATCTGCGAATCTGGCACGAAAATCCACCGGGTTTTCGGAGGAGGATCTGGAGCTGCTGTGGCAGGCAATTCTGAATATGTTTGAAAACGACCGTAGTGCCGCTCGTGGGAAGATGGCTGTACGGGAACTGATTATTTTTCGTCATGATTCTGAACTTGGCAATGCGCCGGCTTATAAATTGTTTGACATGGTTCAAGTCAAACCGCGGAAAGATGATGTAATTCCGCGTGCTTACGGCGATTATACAGTGACGTTGACCGAACCGCTTCCGGCGGGAGTCACCTGTGAAAGACGGTCGTAATGCATCGCTATAAGGAAGAGGAATTTCTAGCGTTGTCCGGTCTGCAGCACTTTGCTTTCTGCCGGCGTCAATGGGCGCTGATTTATATTGAAAATCAGTGGCAGGAAAATCTGCGAACGATAGAGGGCAATTTGCTGCACCGTCGGGCGCATAATGAAGCACAGCGAGAGCGCCGCGGTGATATCCTGATTTTGCGGGGACTTCCGATTATGTCTCATGACCTGGGGATTTCCGGTCAGTGCGACGTCGTAGAATTTCACGCCGATCGTGCAGGAATTACGCTTTCCGGCGAAGATGGTTTATGGAAGCCGTTTCCGGTAGAATATAAACGGGGTGCGCCAAAACAGCACTGCGCCGACGAACTGCAATTGTGCGCGCAGGCCATGTGTCTGGAGGAAATGCTGTGCTGTTCTATTTCAGAAGGGGCCCTCTTTTATGGTGAAACACGCCGGCGGGTCGCCGTCACGCTTTCAGAAGAATTGCGACGTCAGGTCCGAACGCTCACAGAAGAAATGCATCAGTTGTTTCGACGGGGGTATACGCCGAAGGTTAAGCCCTCGAAATCATGTAATGCCTGTTCGTTGAAAGAACTGTGTTTGCCCAGCTTATTGCGAAAACAATGTGTGGCCGATTATCTGCGACAGGCGATGGAGGAAGAAGCATGAGGCATTTACTGAATACACTGTTTGTGACATCAGAGGATCTTTATCTATCGCTGGACGGTGAAAATGTGGTGGCGAATCGGGATAAACAGATTGTTTCCCGATATCCGTTACATACGCTTGCAGGGGTGGTTTGTTTTTCTTATCCCGGCGTTTCGCCGGCGCTGATGGGTGCCTGCGCGGAACGTGGCGTTTCGCTGGCATTCTGTACGCCTCAGGGCAGGTTTCTGGCACGGGTTAGCGGTGAAAACAACGGCAACGTCTTATTGCGGCGCACCCAATATCGTGTAGCGGATGATTTGGAACAGAGTTGCCAAATCGCCCGAACCATGATTTTTGGGAAGCTGTATAATGCCCGTCGGAGTATTGAACGTACACGTCGGGATCATGGACTGCGTCTTGATGCGGAAAAATTGTCACATGCTTCTCAAATAATACAGACATTGTTGCCAACTGTGGCGCAAGAGTCAGATCTGGACCGTTTGCGGGGATTGGAAGGAACAGGGGCGACAGCTTATTTTAATGTTTTGGACGATATGGTGTTGAATTATAAAGAAACCTTTTTCTTTCATACCCGCAGTCGGCGGCCACCGCTGGATCCGATGAACGCAATGCTTTCTTTCGCCTATGCGCTTCTGGCAAACGACTGTGCCGCCGCGCTGGAAAGCGTGGGGCTGGATTCTTATGTAGGCTTTCTGCATCGGGACCGCCCTGGCAGAAGTTCTCTGGCACTGGATTTGATGGAAGAGCTACGTCCTTGTATGGCTGATCGGTTTGTTTTAACTCTTATTAACAACCGGACGGTCGGCGCTTCTGATTTTATTCAGCGAGAAAATGGCAGTGTACGGCTTCGGGATGATGCGCGTAGAATGTTTTTGAAAAATTGGCAGGAAAAAAAGCGGGAGACCCTTACACATCCTTATCTTGGGGAAAAGCTGCCATGGGGATTGGTGCCGTTTGTGCAGGCGCTTCTTCTGACGCGATATTTGCGTGGGGATCTGGATGCATATCCACCGTTTTTATGGAAGTGAGAGCGATATGCTGGTTCTGATTACTTATGATGTAAATACTCAAACAGCGGCCGGCCGAAGACGGTTGCGGCAAATTGCAAAACAGTGTGTGAATTATGGGCAACGTGTGCAGTGTTCAGTGTTTGAATGTTTGTTATCCGCTGCGCAGTGCCGCGTTTTGCAAGATCAACTATGTCACATCATAGATCCGGAAAAGGATAGCCTTCGGTTCTATTATCTCGGAAATCAGTATGAAAAGAAAATAGAACATTTTGGCTGTAAAAGTGCATATCTGCCGGAGGAACCCATGATCATTTAGAGAGGTGCGAACCTCAAGTTGACATGATTTTTCCGGGAAGTTCGCACTGAAATATATGAAAAAATTCTTATCTTTCAATTAAGAATGTCGCCAAAACGAATTGTTTCATGACAATTGAGTTGACCTTTTGTGCAGATTTGGTGATAATCATGATATTGTGAAGATGTATTTGTATATTTTTGCTGTCGCTCCCCATGCGGGAGCGTGGATTGAAATATTTTGTGCCCAAAGACCCGCAGGTCAAGGTGCGCAGGTCGCTCCCCATGCGGGAGCGTGGATTGAAATTGACTAATTTTGATCCGAACATCGGGCCTTTTTGCGTCGCTCCCCATGCGGGAGCGTGGATTGAAATGATGCCATATCCCCTGCGGCCGTTGCGAATCGCCAGTCGCTCCCCATGCGGGAGCGTGGATTGAAATGGAGATTCCGGGTTGCAATTAAACCACAGCTTCGCGTCGCTCCCCATGCGGGAGCGTGGATTGAAATATGTCAGACCAGGAATTTACGGATAAAA
>CALWVA010000063.1 GCA_944384875.1 uncultured Clostridia bacterium | reverse complement strand
TTATCCGAGTTATGTTCTTTGAATGTCAATGATATTGATTTCTACGAGCGTAAAGTGCGCGTTACCGGTAAAGGCAATAAGGAACGCCTGGTATATTTAAATGACGCCTGTATTGCTGCAATAGAGGCATATCTCGCCGTTCGGCCAAACGACAAGGCTAAAGATCGAAAAGCGTTGTTTATCAGCCGAACCGGAAACAGAATCAGCCGTCGAATGGTAGAACAGATGATTTACAATGTTTTAGAGAAATCCGGGTTATCTGGCATGGGCTTTTCCGTACATAAGCTGCGGCATACGGCAGCTACTTTGATGCACCAATATGGCAAGGTGGATATACGGGTTTTGCAGGAAATTTTAGGGCATGAAAATTTGGGAACGACAGAGATTTATACCCATCTGTCTGGCGAACAAATTCGACAGGCTTCCGAGGCCAACCCACTGGCAAATATCAAGCCGCCGGTTAAACACGAATCATGACTTTGCACATATAAGACGAAAAACATGATACCAGCAACGAAAAAAAGTCTCCAACAAGACAAAAAGGCCGCTGTCCTGCAATTTATCGGACAGCGGCCTTTTTTTATGTAAGATCCTCTTTTTTGATTTTAAACAGCATCCGCAAAATTCCGCGCAGCATCTTTGGGCTTTTTACTACAACGATTTTCAAACAAACCGCCTCCAATCAAAATCAGGGACACTTTCTGTATGCCAACCCTAACAGCAGCAAAACAATACTTAACAGCAGCATAATCATTTTATATGGAAAGAATGTTGCAATTATAATACCGAAACAAAACGAAAAGATCCAACTGGATTTTTGTCTGCGTCTGTTCGGCGGTCTGCAGCGCATATTGTATCACCGCCCTGTCGCATCAGGCAATTGCCCTGTTTTGCTATCAGTATACGCGGCAAAAATAAATGTGTTACATTGTCTAATATATTTTCACAAATAGCGCTCTTCCCCGCCCGATGGTAATCTGGCATTGTTCCTCTGTGATTTCATTGCTGATGGCATATTGATAAGATGGCATAACAGATGCGTTATGCAACGGATACTTTGCGCCGCTGATCGTCACATCGCTGAACGGACCGTCAACGCTCATCAGTGAAAAAAAGCTACAACAGCCTTTGTTCAGCAAAATGGGCGTTTGATCTGCAATATACATTTCTCCGTAATCATCAATCATTTTTGCTGTTGCATGGTGATCGTGCAGCATCAGCAAAACGCCGATATTAGCCAGCGTGTGATCCAGCCGCTGGCCGGTGAAACCGATCAACAAAAAATCTGAGAAGCCTTTTTGAAGCATCAGTTTTGCCGCCGCAACAGTGTCGGTATCATCTTTAACGCAAGGCAGCCGTTCAATGGGAACATCTGTGGGCAAATCATTTAAATAAGAATCAAAATCTCCGACAATATAATTCGGTTTTACCCGCAATTGCTCCATATGATACAGCCCGCCATCGCAGAAGACAAAAAAGTCATCTGTGTGCAGATGACTTTTGATTTTTTCATAGTCTTGAATTTGTGACGAAGCGATGATCACACATCTGCGCATATGCAGCATTCCTCTCTTAGTGTGGTTTTTTGTCAAAGACCCAATCGGGTGTCTGACTGGCCAGTTCATACATGCGTTTGTAACTCTCAAAACGTGAAACGGCGATCTTTCCCTGCTCTACCGCTTCTATAATCTTGCATCCTTTTTCTTTTGTATGCGAACACGAGGTAAATTTACAGCTGTTCAAATAGGGCGCAAATTCTCTGAAACAAAACTGCAGGTTTTCACGGCGAACAGGCTGTTGCGCATCTTCCTCAAAAGATGAAAATCCAGGTGTATCCGCAATATATCCGGCACCTGCCCGGTAAAGCTGCACATGTCGGGTCGTATGTCTGCCGCGCCCCAGTTTTTTGCTGGTTTCTCCCGTTTGTAAACATAATTCAGGAAACAATGCGTTCAGCAATGTCGATTTTCCCACACCGGAATTTCCCGCGAGCGCACTCACTTTTTCTGCAAAAGCATTGCGCAAATCGTCCAGCCCCATTTTTTTTTGCGCACAGGTGTAGAATACCGAAAACCCAGCCTGTCGGTAGAGCTGTTCCAGCATAGTACCGTCCTGTAAATCTGTTTTGCTGATAACCAGCATTGGCTCAATTTCTGCAAGCTCGGCATATGCAATGATTTTATCAATTACAAAATAATTCGGCGGCGGGTCTGCAGTTGAAACAACGATCAACAATTGATCCAGATTCGCCAGCGGCGGCCGAACCAACTGATTTTTCCGTGGCAATATGGATACAATTGTACCATCATGTTCCGTACCCACAGTGATCTCTACCCGATCACCGGTTAACGGGCTCACCCTTTCATTGCGAAACACGCCCCGCGCTTTGCATGTATAGACCGCATCGCCGGTATCTACATCATAGAAACCGGCGATGGATTTAACAATCATACCCTGCATATTTATTCATCTTCCGTTGGGTATTGCGAAGGCATTATCGCATCCGTCTGTCCAATATCAGAGGTGCTTTCTTCTCCTTCTTCCGACGAAGTAGAGGAAGTTGTTGTCCTGGGCGGCGACGTGATTGCGTTCGGGTCGCTGATATACAGCGTTACCACACTCCCCTTTTCAACGCTACCCGCTGCCGGGCTCTGCCCAACTACATAATCATATGGATATTCGGTATTATAGCGATATACGATGCTGACGGTCATGCCAAGCGCGACAAGGTCCCGCTTCGCAGCATCCTTTTCCATGCCTGTATAATCGCGGATCTCCACATATTCGATTTCCTTGCCGCTGCTAACATATACTGTGATGGTATCGCCGGTTCGAACTGTGCTTCCCGCCGGCGGGATCGTTTGAATAACATAACCCTGTTGAACATTTTCATCCGCTACGTCTATTCTTGTTACTTTCAACCCCAGATCTTCGGTTAACGCCGCATTTACCGTTTTAAAATCTTCTCCAGCATAGTCGTTGAGCGTCAGAGATTGACCGCCTAAGCTAACCCAAACCTGAATTTCAGACTTTTCTTTGATTGTACGTCCAGCTTCCGGTGACTGTTTAAAAATTTGACCGATTTCATAATCCGCATTGTGTTCCTGCGTCATATTAAAATTATATTTACTGTATTCCGGATCATTGATAATGTCATTATAATCTTTACCCACAAAATCCGGACAAATTAACGTTGTTCCGGAATTACTGAACAGATTCCAAACAATTACCAAAACAACGGCCATTACTACTAAGAAAACTGCGGCGATTCCCGCCAGAATAGGCACAACCGGCGCCTTGGCGCGCTCTTCAGACAGATCTTCTGCATCGTCCATCTCAGCATCTTCCTGGATAGCCGGCTTTTCAGCAGTATATTTGTAATGAAAATGAATGGTGGGATCAGCAATCAATCGTTCAATATCCTGCAGCATCTCCCGCGCTGAAGCAAAACGATTATGCGGCTCTTTCTGCATCGCTTTCAGCGTGATTTCCTCCAGGCCACCTGGAATATTCGGATTAATTTCTGTAGGACGTACTGGTTCGTTTTGCAGTTGCATAATTGCAACAGACACTGCACTGTCTGCCTGGAACGGCACTCTGCCGGTTGTCATTTCATAGAGCAAAACGCCGACGGAATAAATATCCGCTTTTCCGTCTGTAAAATCGCCTCGTGCCTGCTCCGGGCTGATATAATGCACAGAACCGATCGCTTTATCGGTAATCGTCCGCTGCTCACTGCGGGAAAAACGTGCAATTCCAAAATCTGTGACTTTGATATTGCCATTCGGCAGAAGCATAATATTTTGTGGCTTAATATCCCGATGAATAATGCCTTTTTCATGCGCATGTTGTAACGCGCGCAAAATCTGTTCGGTAAAATGTACCGCTTCTTTCCACTCGATGACACCCTGTTGTTCAATATATTGCTTTAACGTAATGCCATTGATATACTCCATTACGATATATTGCAGCACATCGCCGAAACTGACATCATAAACCTTTACAATGTTCGGATGTGACAACACCGCAATGGCTTTGGATTCATTTTTAAAACGTCTTCTGAACTCGTCGTTAGCGAGGAATTCTTCTTTTAAAATTTTGATGGCTACGATACGGTCGTCAATATTGTCATAGGCTTTATAAACAACGGCCATCCCGCCGACGCCAATCAATTCTCTGATTTCGTATCGGCCGTCCAACCGCTTTCCGATAAATCTATCCATGAGCAAATCCTCCGCGTTCCATAGTACAAATATATATCAATCGGCTCGGGCGAGCACAACGGTAATGTTGTCTCCACCGCCGTTATTGTTTGCCTGCTCTACCAACCGGTCTGCACAGTCGTAAAAATCAGACGTATCACAGATCTGAAGAATTTCATCGTTAGTCAGATAATTGGTCAATCCGTCGGAACATATCAAAAATGTATCTTCAGCCGTGAATTCCAGTTCATTATAATCGATTTCAATATTATCATCCACCCCTAAAGCACGAGTGATTACGTTCCGCTTTGGATGGGTCCTCGCCTCTTCTCTGGTTAATTGTCCAAGCTCAAGCATATGTTGAACAATGGAATGATCCGTAGTGATTTGTTCCATTTCATGTTCGCCATGTATAATATAAGCTCTGCTGTCTCCGACATGTATAATATAGGCACAACCGTCTGTCAGTGCCGCAACGACAACGGTAGTACCCATTCCAGAAAGTTTCGGATTTGCATTTGCCTCATCAAATACCGTAATATTTGCAGCTAAAACAGCTGATTCCAGCATGGCTTTGATACTTGCCGGACGCATATTCGGCCGCGCCGCCTTCGAAATTTGCGCTGAAATTACATTGACAGCTGCGTCGCTTGCAATGTTACCGCCGTTGGCGCCGCCCATGCCATCGCATAATACGATCACGGTCATCCCACAGCACAACTGCAAAACTGCAAAACTATCCTGATTTGATTCTCGCCGCCGGCCAATATCTGTCTTGCCAACTACTTTCAACGCATTCACCTCCGCGCAAATTTCTAAGTATAATTATCTGTTTCCCCGAAGCTGCCCACAAGACGCCGCTATATCAGCGCCAAGCGTCCGCCGGATAGTAGTATTCAGCCCGTGCTGCTGCAACAGAGCCTCAAACCGATGTATCCGGTTCATATCTGGTCGCATGCAGTTGCCGTTTTCAATCTGATTTACAGGTATCAGATTTATATGACATAGCATCCCCTTTAATAAGCCAGCCAACTCAACAGCGCAGGCATCGCTGTCATTGACGTCTTTGACAACCGCATATTCAAACGAAATCCTGCGGCCTGTCTCATCAATATATGCCTTACAGGCGTCTATCAATTGCTGAATGCTCCATTTTTTTGCGACAGGCATCAATTGCCGCCGGATCGTATCATTGGGTGCATGCAAAGAGATAGACAATGTAATCTGCAGCCGTAATGTCTGCAATTTTTGAATCTGGTCTACCAGGCCGCAGGTCGATAACGAAATATGACGCATACCGATATGAAGGCCCTGTTCGCAGCCAACCAATTGCAAAAACCGGACGGTTTGCTTATAATTGTCTAACGGTTCTCCCATGCCCATCAAAACGACGTTGGAAACACGGATGCAAAGATCTTTTTGCGCCGTATAAATCTGCGAAAGCATTTCACCGGCAGTTAAATCTCTGTGTTTACCACCTCTGGTAGAGGCGCAGAACGTGCAACCCATATTGCAACCGGCCTGCGTGGAAATACAGATGCTGTAGCCGTGTTTATAATGCATCACTACTGATTCAATATATTCGCCGTCACGCAGACGAAATAGATATTTTACCGTTCCATCCAGCCGGGAAACCAGCTTTTTCTCAATTTTGACATAAGAAACATAATAGCTCTGTTTCATTTTATCGAGCATTGCAGCCGGCAGATTGGTTATTTCATCAAAATCGTCGACGCCCTTGCCCATCCATTCAAAAAGCTGTCGGGCACGAAACGGCTTTTCGCCACAAGCGGTCACCACACCGGCAATCTCATCGAAAGTCATAGATTTCAGGTCTCGCATACCGGCTCCTTTATTTTTTGAAATGCACAAATAAAAAATCCATCAGTATGATACATTTGTGGCAACAGTGTAAGCATATGCGCAGGTTCCTGGATTGCACGCTGCATATTTTGGAAAATCGAATATGGCGCAAATTCCGGATGCGCCTGCAAAAACCGATTACAAATCTGCGCATTTTCTGCATCCTGCAATGTACAGGTCGAATAGACCAATATGCCGCCAACCTGCAAATAGCACGCTGAAATGCACAATAAATGATACTGTAATTCCGGCAGATTGTCAAGGAATGCTACATTTTTGTAACGAATTTCAGGCTTCTTTGCTAAAATCCCCAATCCTGAGCAAGGCAAATCACAAAGAACGCGGTCATAACGTCCCAAAGCAGGATTATATACGCGCGCATCCTGAACCGCAGCATGAATATTTTGGAGATGCAGACGTTCGGCGCCTTGCCGAATCAACTCTACCTTTTGCGGATATAAATCCAGCGCCAGCACTTCTCCATCATTCTCCAGCTGCTGTGCGATGGTAAAGCTTTTCCCACCGGGCGCAGCGCAAACGTCCAAAACCCGCATGGTTCCGGCAATATTTAACGCCTGTACACAGAGCTGTGCGGCCAGATCCTGCACATGAAACAGCCCCTGTGCATATCCCGGAAGCTGCCGGACATCACCGGCGCCTTCCAGAATCAGCGCATCCGGACAGATCGTACTGCGCCGAACCTGTATGCCCTGTTCGGTAAACAACATTAACAAATCAGTTGCAGAAATCTGATTTATATTTACACGCACCCCCAGATAACGATGCTGTAGAAAGCTTTGCAAAATTCCTACACAATTGTCATAACCGTAATCTTTTGTAAAACTTTCAATTATCCATTCCGGACAGGCATATTCCACTGATAACCGTTGGATGCCGGAATCCGGAAGCGGGATTTTTTTCTGATCCCGGATAAATTGCCGCAAAATTGCGTTTACCAAACCGGCGGCTTTTGGCTGGCCAATTTTGCGCACCAGTTTTACCGATTCGTCCACCGCCGCATTATCCGGAATTTTATCCATATATAATAACTGATATAATCCCAACTGTAAAACCAGCTCTACCGGCCGCGACAATTTCATGGAAGGGCGCAGATACCGGCGGATAACAGCATCCAGCGTAATACCGCGCTCCAGCACGCCATAAAACAGCGCAGCGACAAACCCGCGGTCAACATGGGAAAGTCCACTGTTTTTCAACACAGCATCTAAAACAATATTTGAATATCCATCTTTGCCTTTTAATTTTTGCAGCGCCTGAAACGCTGTATATCGGGCGTTCAATGTCAATCGCTCCTGTAATCAACCAAATTTGTGACAAGTAAACTGTTTGCCACGTAAAAAATCGGCGGCCTGCATTCGTTTGGAGCCTTCCAATTGCAAATCCAATACCTGTAGCGCAGTATTCTGGCCGCAACCAATTATAAGCTGCTCTCGTTGGCAAACAATTTCGCCGGGTATCGCATTTGACCATGCTAACGGATGCGCCCCAAAGATTTTTAAACGTTTACCGTCTGCAAATGTGAAAGCAGTTGGCCAGATGTTTAAACCTCGAATCAGACAATCAACAGCGCTGGCCGGCCGGTTCCAATCGATCAAGCCATCTTCTTTTTTAATAATCGGTGCATAGGTTGCTTGTGTAGCATTTTGCGGCTGTGGGATAACGCTTCCCTGTTCTAGCGCCGACAGCGTTTCACAAAGCAGCTTTGCGCCCAAGGCTGCCAGACGCTCCCCCAGCGTCTGCGCCGTATCCTGCGTGTGGATGATCTCCTGCGCCTGCAGCAGGATATCGCCAGTATCCATCCCGGCGTCCAATTGCATTGTTGTTACACCGGTAGTTTGTTCACCGTTGACAATTGCCCACTGGATTGGCGCTGCGCCCCTGTATTTCGGAAGCAGAGAAGCATGGACATTGATACAGCCATATTTCGGGAGTTGCAGCAATTCCGGAGGCAAAAGTTTTCCATAAGCCACTACCGCGCAAACGTCAGGGTGTAATGTTCGAAGTTGTTCTAACACATCCGGCGTCCGCACGCTTTGTGGCTGATACACCGGAATATTCTGCTTGATTGCAAAAGTTTTAACCGGCGGCGGTGTTAAAAGCTGTTTTCTGCCTACCGGCTTATCAGGCTGTGTAAATACCGCCTGAATATGATGCCCCGCATACAGCAGCGCCTGCAGGCTTTGTGTTGCGAAATCCGGCGTTCCCATAAAAACGATATCCATCGGAATCACTTCTCCGGCTCATAAAATTCGATAACCTTGGTTAAAAATAAAATACCGTCTAGATGATCAATCTCATGGCAAAATGCTTTAGCCTTCAAATCTTCTCCGGAAATTTCAAACGGGTTACCATTACGGTCAAATGCACGCACCGTCACTTTTTTCGGCCGATCGGTTATTCCGTATTTTCCCGGGCAGGACAAACAGCCCTCTCCTGTGCGCTGATGACCGGAAGATTTAACGATCACCGGATTAATCAGCTCGATCACCCCGTCTGCATCGCCGATATCTACAATACATACCCGGCGTAGAACGCCCACCTGCGGCGCAGCCAAACCCACGCCATCCGCATCATGCAGCGTTTCGATCATATCGTCCAGCAATATATGCAGCTTTTCATCAAACTTTTCTACCGGACGGCATTTTTTTAATAAAAATTCGTCGCCTTCTTTTAAAATTTCCCGGATCGCCATATTTAAACCCTTCCTTTCCCATATCTGGCAATACATCAGAAAGCCACACGGCCTTATAGCATGTTTTCTGGATTAACGTCGGCAAACGCCGTAACATCCTTATAATCCTTCGAGAGCTGAATCAGCAGTCCACGTAACAAATCCCGTAATTGCCGGTTGTTTTTACACTTCAAAATCAGCCGATATCTGTATTTGCCGCTAACTTTTGGCACCGCGCAAGGCGATGGCCCTAAAATAATCATTTTCTGATTGTGATAATGATGATCCAACTGGTGTTTTAAAAGCTCAAAAAAATGCATTGCGGCCAGTCGGACCCGATCACGATGTTCAGAAACAAAACCGCACACCAGTAAATCGCAATATGGCGGATATACCATCAGCTTGCGAGATACAATCTCGGTTTCATAAAACTGACCGTAATCCTGCTTTGCTGCAAGCGCAATGATCGCATTTTCAGGTGCAATGGTCTGTATAATAGCAATGCCGGCGTCATCCGCCCGGCCGGAACGGCCAATCACCTGCGTCAATAAGGAGAATGTTTTTTCAGCGCTTCGAAAATCGTTACTATACAGCGATTGATCCGCATTGATCACGCCCACTACTGTAACCCGCGGAAAGTTCAGCCCTTTGGCAACCATCTGTGTACCAATCATCAGGTCGTATTCGCCCTTTGCAAACGCGTTGAGCCCTTTCTCATGCGCAAAACGCGTCATGGTCGTATCCGCGTCCATCCGCAGGATACGCGCGTCAGGAAAACGCTGCTGCAGCTCCTCCTGTGCTTTCTGCGTGCCGTATCCGCTGAGCTTGATCTGTTTTTCACCACAATTGGAACAAACGTCGCTATAGGGCTCCGAATATCCGCAATAATGACACATTAACCGATCATTTGCAGAATGATAAGTTAAAGAGATGCTGCAATGTGGGCAGGTCTTAACCTGTCCGCAACTGCGACAGGTCACAAACACATGATATCCCCGTCGGTTCAATAATAAAATAGATTGTTTTCCGTTATTATACGCCTGTTCCAGTGCCGCTATCAGTTCCGGACTGAAAATGGAAAAATTCCCACTGACATACTGCTTGCGCATATTAACCGTCTGCACCTGCGGCAGCCTGGCATTTCCATATCGGTGTTTCATCTCATACAACGCGTATTTGCCTGCTTTAGCAAGAGAAAAAGACTCTACAGAGGGCGTAGCAGAGGCAAGCACAAGCAAGCCTTTGTGATATCCACAACGAAATCTGGCAATATCCCGCGCATGAAATCGAGGCGCGCTTTCCGATTTGTAAGTATGTTCCTGCTCTTCATCCATAATAATCAGTCCAATATTTGAAAAAGGAGCAAAAACGGCCGAACGTGTGCCCACAGCAATTTTAGCATCTCCGTTTTTGAT
>CALWVA010000062.1 GCA_944384875.1 uncultured Clostridia bacterium | reverse complement strand
CTTTACCTTATCACAGGTCTCGCCTATTCGCTTCTCTTTTTTTATCTTTTGTCACACATCATTGTAACACCTACAGTTCTAATTTGCGACAGCTGTTGGGAGCTGCTTGAATCCCGCTGCAAAATCAGATATAATATGAAACAACAATATCGTGTGGGATGGAGCGAAGCATGAAATCAGCAAACAAGCGTGTGGCTTTAATTGTTTCTGTCGTTGTGGGCATATTGACAGTGATACTTGCGGTTGGTCTGCTGCTATATGTTTTGATTTTTGCCCCGGCAGAAAATGTATATGCAGACCGGGCGG
The DNA here is from genome assembly GCA_944384875.1 of uncultured Clostridia bacterium. GTDB lineage: Bacteria > Bacillota > Clostridia > Oscillospirales > Acutalibacteraceae > RUG14109. Next base: position 9,873 of record CALWVA010000062.1, on the reverse strand, counting down.
CAGTTCTGGATTTACGGCAGCAGGCAAATGCCCAATCGGTTACAGATAATCGAAAGTATCCGGTTGTTCGCTATGCATGGTTATCGCCGGGTAGTGAATACCTGACAGCGGGGGACGAGCGCTATGAACAGGCCTGTGAACAGATCGACAAAGCCGTTTCGTTTTTACAGGACAGTGATGTGAATACGCTGGTGGTGCCGGTGTTTTATAACGGGCGCCCGATCGCCGGGAAAGCTGGCCGAGGAGAGCCGCTATTTGAAGAAGATTTATATGAATATATCTTATCGGTCGCCGGACAGCACGGGTGGCAGGTGTATCCGGTTTATACATTGCAGACGGATGTGTTTGCCGCCACCAACAAGCAGACTGACGAGGTTCTGGCGGCACTGGAGTCGTTTGTGCAAAGTTATGACTGTGATGGATTGGTGCTGGACGCAGCGGCGCCTGTGCCGGACGAGCAGACATATACCTGTTATTTGCAGAGCGGCATACCTGATTTCACCGATTATCAGCAGATTGCGCAAACCGCATTGGTAAACCGTGCGATCAAGACTGTAAAGGCGCAGGATGCGATGCTATATTGCGGGGTGCTGGCTGGTGGCCAGGTGGATCCGCAACTGTTGTGCACACAGGAATTGGTCAATTTTATTATGACAGACAGCCTGACTTTTGAATTAGTCCGTTGGGAGCAGGCTGCGGCGGGCACGCAGGTGGATTTTTACCAGACGCAGGACGCATCGCAGAACCAATGGCCCCAGACTTCAAATATGACAGGGTTGTCGGGCGTGGCCGCGCTGTATGATACGCCGGAGCGTTTGACCGCCTTTTTCGGTGCAGCCGGGCAGGCGGCCTTATCGTTGGCGCTGCCGGAAGATTTGCAGGTGGAGATCTTGGACGATGAGATCGTGCTGTTGGGAATGTCGGATCCGGCACAGCCGCTGACCATAAACGGAGAAACTGTACAGCGCGGCGCTGCCGGCGGATTTCGGCTGCATTATAATCTGCCCGACGAGACGAATACCCTGGTTGTAGAAAACGGAACTAACAGCTCGACAGTGACGATCCAGCGTGAACAACAACTGCTTTGGTCTGTACCGTCGGCGAATCAGACGGTGCAGCCCGGCGGGCAGGTTATGGTCAGCCTGGTCGCGCCAGAGGGGACGCTGCTGACCGCTGCGCTGGGCGATCAGCAGATCTCTTTGCGACCTGCGACAGATAACAGTATCGTATCCGGCGCAGAGATTGAGCGTTATACCGGGACATTCGCTGTTTCAGATGTTGAAGCGCCGCAGACGGCGGATATCGTGTTGACGGCGAAAAAGTCCGGAGAACAGCAGCAGGTCACACTGGGCAGCGTGACCGTAAACCCGGTGCAGCAGGAAAATTGGAATACTGTAGCAACGGTGGTAACCGAACAGGCCGAGGTTTTAAAGGGCGGGGTAGCCGACGATAAATCCCGCCCCGAATATACGCCGTTGCCGGTGGGAACGGTGGATTATTGTCAGGATGACGATATGGTGCTGTATGCCGACGGAGAGGCACTGTATTATAAACAGATGCGCTTTGGCGGCAGACTGTATGCAGACACCGACCGAAAGGGAGAGAATGTTTCAGTGCAGCAGGGACAACTGCCGGATACCAACAGCGTGACCGTGCTGGAATATCGGCAGGATCAGCGGCATATGGTGTTGACACTGGATACCCGGTGGAAAGCGCCGTTTCAGGTGGCCTGGCTGCCGCAAAGCTATCAGGATCCGCAGCAGACAGATCCCCGGCCGGATTATACCATTACGGCGGCGGAATATACCCATATTGATATTACCTTTTATTATGCCGTGAGCGCGCAGGGAAAAATAGACCTGCGTGACGATGACTTATTTTCGGCGATGGAGTGGATCCGTCAGGAAAACGGTTATATTTTGCGGCTATATCTGCGGCAGCAGGGGGCGTTTTACGGCTATCATGCCGCTTATGACGAGCAGGGGCGGCTGGAGTTTCGTTTTTTGCGGCCGTATCAGTGTGAAGAGGCGAATAATGATTATGGCGTATCGTTGTCCGACGCAGTTATTATGCTGGATGCGGGGCACGGTGGGCCGGATCCCGGTGCGGTCAACGCCGACGGGACGATCAGAGAATCAGAATTAAATCTGCTGCTGGCACAGCAATTACAACAGGAGCTGGAGAAACTGGGCGCAACGGTGATTATGACCCGGACGGATGAAACTGAGGTGACGTTGGAGCAACGAACGCAGATGATCAGAGAACATTTGCCGGATATTTTTGTATCGCTTCATCGAAACGCTTCTGAGAGCGAAGGTGCTACCGGATATGAAAATTATTATTATTATCCGTTTTCGAAAGCGCTGTCTGACGCGATATACAACCGGTCGGTCAATCTGCTGAACGGACGGGGACAATATTACTACCCGTTTTATGTGACCCGCGTGACTGAGTGCCCGGCAATCTTAACGGAGAATGGCTATGTGTCTACCCAGACTGAAGCGCAGCAGATCGCTGACCCGGCGTTTAACAGGCAACTTGCCCAGGAGATCACGGCGGGTATTGTAGATTATTTCAAAGCATTGCAGATTTCTTAGATTCATTTTGTGGCAAACCAAAACCGCCCTGAAAAAATCCAGGACGGTTTTTGGCTGTGTCATTTACGTGCTGCTTTATGTCTGACTTTCAGCAGATGTTACTGTCGGCGTATTGCGCAGAAGTTTTTTAAATTTTAATGTAAACAGGGTCAGTGTGGTTAACGCTGCCAGAATATCTGAAATCGGTTCTGCCAAAAACACGCCGCAGACCTGATCCTGTATCAGCAACGGTAGAATATAAATGAGTGGAATCAACAGAATGATTTTGCGCAGCAGCGCCAGAAACAGGGAGATTTTTGCTTCGCCCAATGCGATAAAGGTTTGCTGACAAGCAATTTGCGTGCCCATGAGGAAGGTTCCGGCGATATAGATGCGGTTTGCCCAGCCGGCAAATTCCAGCAGCTTAGGACTGTTGGAGAACAGCAAAGGCATCAGCGTCGGCGCTAGCATATTTAGCCCCCAGAACACGACCGCAAAGGTCATAGACGCGCCCCACAACAGCAAAAAAGCCTTTTTGACCCGCTGCAGGTTGCCGGCTCCGTAATTGTAGCTGATAATGGGTTGGGCGCCTTGTGACATTCCCTGCAGCGGCAGGGACAACACCTGCATAATGCTGCTTAAAATGGTCATGGCGCCGACAGCCAGATCGCCGCCATAATGCTGCAGTGAGCGGTTGAAACAGATGTTTAAAAGGCTTTCGGTGCTGGTCATGATAAACGGAGAGACGCCCAACGCCAAAACTGGTAATAACAGCCTGGCTTTTGGACGCAGATTGGCCAGGCGAATCTTCAGCACTGTGTGTTTTCCGGTCAGAAAACATATGACCCAGACCGCGGAAATCATTTGTGATAAGATGGTAGCCAGAGCCGCGCCCTTTACACCCCATCCGAAACCGAAAATAAAAATCGGGTCCAATACGATATTGGTTACCGCACCAATTAAAACGGTGAACATGCTCACCTTGGAAAAACCTTGGGCGGTGATAAATGGATTCATGCCCAGCGCCAGCATGACAAATATCGTGCCGATTACATAAATGTTCATATATTCCGTTGCATAACCGATGGTATCGGCGCTGGCGCCGAATAAAAACAGCAACGGTTCGCCAAAGGCCAAAAATACCGCGGTTAAAATCACCGATAACACCAACAGCGCAGTCAGACAGTTTCCGATGATTTTTTCGGCGCCGCGGTTATTCTGCCGACCCATCTGCATGGAAACTCTTGGCGCGCCACCCATGCCGATCAGGCTGCTGAACGCAGTGATTAAAGTAATCACCGGGAAACATAATCCCACGCCGGTTAGCGCCATCGATCCGATACCGGCAATATGACCGATATAGATGCGGTCTACAATATTGTATAACATATTGACAAGCTGGGCGGTGACGGCCGGCAGCGCCAGCCGAAACAGCAACGGCCCGATTTTTTGCGTGCCCAGCGGTTGATTTTGCTCCATGGTTTTATGAAAGCCTCCTTGCGGACAGGTTATATCTTTTGGCGTATGGTCACACCAGTTCACCGGTGCAGCCGTCGTTGGTCAGCGCACACAGGCGGGTGGGCAGGATCTGTCCGCAGGGGTTGTGATCGCAGCGCAGTAAAACCGGCGTATAATTGGGAGTATATCCTTCATAGAAGCCATTGGTGTTTCGATTTTCGTATAATACCGGAAACACGCGGCCCAGCTGTTGTTGTAAAAAGTGTTTACGGCCCGCCTCAGCCGTTTGACGCATGATCAAACTGCGTTGCCGTTTGGTGTGCGGGTCTATCTGGTTTGGAAAAGTATCTGCTTTTGTGCCTTTGCGCCGGGAATAGGGGAATACATGTACTTTCGCAAACCCGATTTGTTCCACAAACCGGCGGGATTCTTCAAAATCCTCAGATGTTTCGCCGGCAAAGCCTACCATGACGTCGGTGGTGATCGCGCAATCGGCGAAAGCGGTCCGCAGCTTTTGCACAATTTGTGTATAAAGCGCGGTATCATAATGACGGTTCATGGCTTTTAACGTGCGGTTGCATCCGGATTGCAAAGACAGGTGAAACTGCGGGCAGAGCTTATGTACGGCTGCCAGCCGTTGGATGACGGGGTCTGTTAACAGCTCCGGTTCCATGGAGCCCAGCCGAATCCGGTCAATGCCGTCTATTGCTGCGGCGGTTTCTACCGCATCGGCAATGTTTAACCCTGCTTCTGCACCGTAAGAGGTCAGATTGATGCCAATCAGCACTACTTCTCGATAGCCGTTTGCAGCGAACGTCTGTACTTCGCTTTGAATCTGTTTCAACGGTTTAGAGCGAATCCTGCCGCGGGCATAAGGAATAATGCAGTAAGAGCAAAAACGGTTGCAACCGTCCTGAATTTTTAAAAACGCTTTGGTATGTTCAAAAAACGCATCGACCGTGGCACGAACCTGTTCCCGGTCGTGCGTTCGCAAATCAACGATTCGCTGCCGGTCGGTTAGAAACCGGTCCAGACACGCAGTCAGATCCTGATTACTGGCGTTTCCCAACACAATGTCGGCCTGCTCCATGGCGGACGCCTCTTCCGGAAATGCCTGTGGCATACAGCCGGTCAGTACCAGAACAGCATCCGGCAGCGCTTTTCGATATTTGCGCACCATCTGCCGGGTTTTGCGGTCGCTTTCGGCCGTGACAGTGCAGGAATTGATGATAAAAACATCAGGATGATCCTGTTCAGATACGATTTCATAACCGTGACGGATCAGATCCTCCCGCATCAGTTGGGTTTCATATTGATTAACCTTGCAGCCCAAGGTATAAAATCCTGCGCGCAATGAACGATACAGTCCTTCCTTATGGTGATTGTATGATATTATAATATAGAATTTACAAATTTTCAAACACTTTCTATCGATTGACATTTAGAATGTAGAAGTATATAATAAATTTGTATGCAGATTGGACAGGTTATGTGGCAGGCCGCATAACAGGTGGAGGAATGAGAATGTTCAAAATTGTAAAAAAACGTGTGCTCAATGAACAGATGACACATTTATCGATTGAAGCGCCGTTTATTGCGAGAAAAGCGAAAGCCGGGCAATTTATCATTTTGCGGATTGATGAGTTTGGCGAGCGGATTCCGCTGACTGTTGCCGGAACCGATCCGCAAAATGGAACGGTGGATATCATTTATCAGACGGTGGGATATACCACAAAATTGCTGAATACGTTGGAGCAAGGCGATTATTTGTTGGATGTGGTCGGTCCGCTGGGGAAGGCCTCCGAGCTGGAAGGCTATAAAAACGCCGTGGTGATCGGCGGCGGAACCGGGACTGCAATCGCGCTGCCACAGGCGAAAGCGCTGAAGAATTTGGGCACGAAAGTGACGATGGTTTCCGGATTCCGAAATAAGGACCTTATTATCTTGGAAGAGGAAATGGCAGCCGCTTCAGACCGATTGGTGATTATGACCGACGATGGCTCTAACGGACACAAGGGGTTTGTAACCAATGCACTGGAGAAATTGATCCAGCAGGATCCAACCATTGATTTTGTGGTGGCGATCGGGCCGATTCCGATGATGAAAGCGGTTTGTGAGCTGACGAAAAAATATAACATTAAAACGATGATCAGTATGAATTCTACCATGATTGACGGCACAGGCATGTGCGGCGGCTGTCGGGTGACGGTGGGCGGTAAAATCAAATTTGCCTGTGTAGACGGTCCGGATTTTGACGGACATGAGGTGGATTTTGACGAAGCGATGAAACGCGGAAAGATGTATTACGATGAAGAGCGGGAAGCGGCGACACATCCCTGCAGACTGTTAGGAGGCAATCACAATGGCTAATATGAGATTGGATAAAGTTGCGATGCCTTCACAGGCGCCGGAGGTGCGTAACAAAAATTTCGACGAGGTGGCGTTGGGCTATACGCTGGAGGACGCCAAAGAAGAAGCATCCCGTTGTTTGCACTGTAAAAACAAGCCCTGTGTAAATGGCTGCCCTGTTTCAGTCCGCATTCCGGAATTCATCGCTGCGATCAACGACGACGATCTGGAAAAGGCTTATGAAATTATCAAAAGCACCAATTCATTGCCGGCTATATGCGGTCGTGTATGTCCGCAGGAGACGCAGTGTGAGTCCAAGTGCGTCCGGGGCATTAAGGGCGATCCGGTTGGGATCGGGCGGCTGGAACGCTTTGTGGCTGATTGGGCAATGGAGCATTGCGGTAAACAGGAGGTTCGCAAACCGGAGCCCAACGGCAAAAAGGTTGCGGTGATTGGGTCCGGTCCGAGCGGATTGACCTGTGCCGGAGATCTGGCGAAAAAAGGGTACGCAGTTACCATTTTTGAGGCGTTTCATGTGGCCGGCGGTGTGTTGATGTATGGTATTCCCGAGTTTCGTCTGCCCAAAACAATTGTTCAAAATGAGATTGCCGAGCTGCAGAAACTGGGGGTTCAAATTGAGACCGATATGGTTATTGGCAAGGTGCTCTCGATTGATGAATTGATGGAGGAAATGGGCTTTGACGCGGTGTTTATTGGCACCGGCGCGGGATTGCCCCGGTTTATGAATATTGACGGAGAGTCGCTGCTGGGCGTGCTGTCTTCCAATGAGTTTCTGACCCGGGTCAATCTGATGAAGGCTTATAAACCGGAGTATGACACACCGATTCGTAAGATGCATAATGTGGCGATTGTAGGCGGCGGTAACGTGGCAATGGATGCAGCGCGCTGTTCCAAACGGCTGGGGGCCGAAAATGTTTATATTGTTTACCGGCGTTCTGAGGCGGAGATGCCTGCTCGAAATGAGGAGATCCACCACGCCAAAGAAGAAGGCATTCAGTTTATGATGCTAAGCAATCCGGTTCGAATCAACGGCGATGAAAACGGTCGGGTGCAGTCTGTCACCTGTGTAAAGATGGAACTGGGCGAACCGGATGAATCCGGCCGGCGTTCACCGATTCCAATTGCAAATAGTGAATTTGATCTGCCGGTAGATACGGTCATTATGGCGCTGGGCGGAAGTCCAAATCCATTGATCCGGTCAACGACCAAAGGACTGGAATCTAATAAACGCGGTTGCCTGGTGGTGCATGAAGATACGCTGCAAACGACTCGGGAGGGCGTATATGCGGGCGGAGACGCGGTGACTGGCGCGGCGACGGTTATTTTGGCAATGGGCGCAGGCAAAACTGCGGCAAAATCGATCGACGAGTACTTAAGCAAATAATGAAACAACAGCGGATGCGTCGTTTTTCATGATGCATCCGCTGTTATTTTGTATGAATCATCATCTATATGAAAGCAATATTCTCGTAGCCTATTTCTCTCGTGGGGAAACACTGATTTTGAGGATGACCGGGACATACGATCCAGAATATAAAATAAAGGCAGCCTGCAAGGATGCAGTTTTTGCCCCAGAGATGAAAATGTAGTTTGATTCCACTGGCGTCGCTGAATTACGCCTGAAAAAAGTAGAAAACGTGGATAAAACATTTGAATAGCTCTATGGCTTAAAAAGAATTATACTGCTAACCAAGACTGATAATCTGACAAAAGAAAATTTCAGGTTGACAGATATAAGGCAAAAGTGCAAATTCTAGCATTAGCTTGTTGCAATAACGAAAATTGTTTGTGACACTTTGTTTTATGCAAGCTATTTGTCGCTAAAAAACTTGCTGAGGTTTCGTTAATTGTTTGTCTGGCTATTTAGTGTGAATATTGATGAATTCAGGTTTATATTTGGAGTAAACGATTTTTTGGGTGCTGTAAAAGCCCGAATACCCGGACAGCAGATAGCTTGTGGCAATCGCCAGTAAAAAATAAGGGATTCCCCGGTAGCCGAACAGTTCACAGGCCATCAGCAGAGATGCCAACGGACAATTGGTAACGCCACAGAACACGCTGATCATGCCGACACCTGCAGCAAAGGATGGGTTCATACCGATCAGATCACCAAACCAACAGCCAAATACTGCGCCGACGAAAAATGCTGGAACGATCTCGCCGCCTTTGAATCCTGCGGCGATCGTAATAGCGGTTAGCAGTATTTTTAACACAAAATCCTGCCAGTTGGCAACGCCGGACAGCGCCTGGTTGATGGTGTCCAGTCCCGCGCCCAATGCCGACCGGTTGCCGCATAATAATACAATTCCAATGATCAGGACGCTGCCCAGCAAAATGCGGAAATATTGGTTTTTAATTAAATTGAACAATTTATGAGACAGCTTCAATACCCGGCAGAAAAGTACGCTGATCAACGCACAACCGGCAGCCAAACCTAAAACCTGCAGTGTCGTGACAATGTTGAATGCCGTAGCGGTTGAAATAGATGCGAACTCATTTGGCAATGAGAATGCATGTGCAATATAGCCGGCTGTAACGGCAGATATAGTGCAGGGAAGCAGTGCGGAATAATACATCACGCCGACGCTGATTACCTCAATGGCGAATATGGCAGCGCCGATCGGCGTTCCGAACAGTGCGGAGAAGCAGGCACTCATGCCGCACATCGTCAGGATATTGATATCTTTGTCATCCATTTCCCGGATCCGGCCGCTCCACTGTGCCAGGCTGCCACCGATTTGCAGCGCGGCGCCCTCCCGGCCTGCTGAACCGCCAGTCAAATGTGTGATCAGCGTGGATATAAAGATCAGCGGTGCCATCAGAAACGGTACTTTTTCTTCCATGCGGACTGCGGAGAGAACTAAATTGGTTCCGCGACTTTCGTTAACGCCGCAGATGTGATACAAAAAAACAATTAACACGCCGCCAACCGGCATCAGATAAAACAGCCAGTTGTGATCCTGCCGTTGCTGTGTTACATAATCCAGCGACAGACGAAAAGCAATGCCGACCAGACCGATGGCGACGCCAGTCAGAAACGATCGCCACAACCAGGTAAAAAAATGCACTATAATCTTTTTAAAATTGATCGCTTCGTGTTTATAATAACGCAGCAACACGCGTAGTTTTCGAGGAAGTTTGTTCCATAAGTTATGCAGCCATGCCATCGTCCTCACCGCCCGTATTTCCTAGATTTCATTATATAGGCCTTTGGTGTAGAACGCAAGTACAGAATGATTTTATATTTGCTTTTTATACAATCCAATGGTATAATAACCGCAAGAGCGGTTATTATCCGCTGCGCGGGGCATTACAAGCACGTTTGCTCGCCGCCGGGGCGGCAACCGCAAACATGTGCGATATACCATATTGCTATCCGCAATATGGTATAGTAACCGCAAGAGCGGTTATTATCCGCTGCGCGGGGCATTACAAGCACGTTTGCTCGCCGCCGGGGCGGCAACCGCAA
>CALWVA010000061.1 GCA_944384875.1 uncultured Clostridia bacterium | reverse complement strand
GTTGGCATGCAACGTCCATTGGCACATTGCTTTATCAATTTCGGGCGCAAAAAAAGAGAAGTCTGTCTGATTTATCAGACAGACTTCTCTTTTATATAAATGCAATAAACCTCTTTTCATAACTGCCGGCACAGCGCCGGCCCATATGACCGTCAGCGCGTAACCACCGCACGGCTTTTGCACAGCCGTTCCACCCTGGCAAACAGCGTACGCAACCGTTTGCGGTTCCACTTAATTGTTTCGTTAATGGCACAGTATTTGTCCATCAGCATCACAATATAAGACTCTTTATAACGGGGCGGCATCAGCGTCAGCGGCCACATATGCTTTTTAATAATATCCCGCTCCCGGTCGGTCAACTGAAAGTGAAATTCGGCATTGCGCAGCGCCGCCGACGGATGTGTAAAGCCATGACGCAGGCCATTTTCATTTTTCTGATGCCAGTCATATAAAAACAGATCGTGCAGCAGGCCGCCCCGGGCAGCGCTGCGGGCGTTGCAGCCCAATTTTTTCGCGATCAGAAAACTGCAATAGGAAACGTAAACACAATGATCATAACAGCTGGTCTGGCCGTGTTGCACAAAGTTTTTCATCTGTAGCACCGGCGCAGACAGCAGCAGATCGTCTACACACGCATAATACTCGCCGAGCAGTTGTTCATTCATCTATCAAACAGATCCCAACAACGTAAATTTCATATGTTATTAGCTTACCACACAGCGTGTGGTAAGTCAAATCAATTTCATTTTAAATTTATGGAAAATAGGGGTTATTGTCCCATCAAAGACCCGAAAACAGTTGCAATGCACCTCAAAATATTGTATGATGAATGCACAGCATCCCGACAGCAAATCAAACGGTTTAAAATCTGTCGGGCATCATATAATATGTTTAGGGATTTTCAATGACACACAGCCATGATGTTTCACAAAGAAAGGGGCGGTTTTTTTGAAAAGAAAAGGTTTATGGATCACGCTGGGCGTGATTCTGCTGATCATCATTATTATTGTAGCGTCGGTAGTTTCGGGTTATAACGGACTGGTCAGCGCCGAAGAACAGGTCAATACCCAGAAAAGCAATATTCAAACGCAGCTGCAGCGGCGGGCAAACCTGGTGCCCAACCTGGTTGCCACTGTTAAAGGCTACGCCACGCATGAGGAGGAAATTTTCACGGCCGTAGCGGACGCGCGCGCAAAGCTGGCGGGTGCTACCGCGTCTGGCGATGTTTCTGAGATGGACGCTGCCAACACCGAATTAAGCACGGCGCTGTCCCGGCTGTTGGTGGTTGTCGAAAATTATCCTGATTTAAAGGCGAATCAAAACTTCATCAATTTGCAGGATGAGCTGGCGGGAACCGAAAACCGGATCACCGTCGCCCGCAAAGATTATAACGAGGCGGCACAGACGTTTAACAGGAAGGTTCGTTCCTTCCCCGGCAACATCTGGGCTGCGCTGTTCGGCTTTGAATCGGTAGATTATTTTGAAGCCAGCGACAGCGCACAGCAAACGCCAACCGTGTCGTTTGAATAGGCGGCGCGGGGCTTTCAAAGGGGTTTTGATTACAATGATACACGGCAGACAATGGATCCGTCGACTGATCTGCATGATGGCAGCGGCGGCGTTTGTTTCAGCGTCTTGTCTGGCGTCGGCTGCCGGTTCTTATCCAACCCCGACCAGCGCCTTTTTCGTCAACGATTTTGCCGATGTGATTGACCAGGCGGATCAGGCGGCCATGCAGCAGGCCGGCGAACAACTGTATAACAATACGCAGGCGCAGGTGGTAGTAGCCACCGTCGAAACCCTGGACGGGCAGGAAATTCGGGAATATGGCATTGGTCTTTCCCGGGCATGGAAAATCGGCGACAGCGCGGGCAACGACAACCGGGGCGTGTTGCTGCTGTTCGCCTTGCAGGAGCGTCAGGTGGATATTGAAATCAGCACCGGGCTCGAGGGCGATATTACCGACGGGCGCACCGGCCGGCTTTTAGATGAATACGCCATCCCTGATTTTCGGGAAGATCGGTTTTCCACCGGGCTGCGCAAGACCTATGAACAACTGATCGCATTGGTCAGCACCGTTTGTGAAAACGGCAGCCTGCCGGAAGAAGAGGATAACACGCCGACGGCCAGGGCTGCTTTGCTGGTGATCGCAGGCGTGATTGCATTGGCGGTGTTTTTGATTTTGACCAGACGGCACCGGGGCGGCCGGGGCGGCCATGGCGGCGGTGGCGGCATGGATGATGTGGCAACCGCGATTTTGTTAGGCAGCCTTCTGGGCGGGCGCGGCCGGGGCGGCCGGGGTGGTTTTGGCGGCGGCTTCGGTGGCGGCGGCTTTTCCGGCGGCGGAGGCGGTTTCTCCGGCGGCGGCAGCTCCCGCGGGTTCTGATAGAGTACCATGCGCATCTGGCACACGTAATCTGCATAAAAAGATGGCCGGTAAAACCGCGATTTACTATTGCGATTCTACCGGCTGTTTTGTTATAATGGAAATGATGAAACCAATCTGTTCGCTGCGGGGCACAGCGGCGTATATACCTATAAAATCCATAAAGCCCTGTGGATGCAGCGCTTGTGTAATATACAAAAAACGCCGCAACAAATGCGGCGGCTTTATACTGTAAAATTTTTAACAGAAAGGTGTGACCGGCAGATGTGTCTTTTTGATTGTTGTGACGGCAGTCCAGACCCGGTGGTAGAATATACCCATCGATTTGAAACCACCGTTTGTGATTTTGACTGTTTCAAGCGGCTCAAGCTGTCGTCTCAACTGAAATATCAGCATGAAACGGCGGAACGGCATATGGACGCCCAGGGTTTTTCCTATGACCGGATTTCAGCGCATCAGATGGCATTTCTGGTGACCGCCACCCAAAACAGGATACATCGGATGCCGGCGTATAACGACCGGCTGCGCGTCACCACCTGGAACAAGGGCACACACGGCGTGCGGTATTACCGGGGTTTTAACTGGTATGACCAGACCGGTGCGCTGGTGATCGAATCCTGCAATGTGTATGTGCTGGTGGATATCCAAAGCCATAAGCCGCTGCGGCCCGACGCTTTTTTCGACACAATGCGGGAATTTCCGACACGGGAAAATACTGCGACTACGCCGGAAAAGCTGCAGCTTCCAAAAACGATGCAGCCTGCGGGAGAAAAGCGCATCACTTTCAGCCAACTGGATTTAAACCGGCATCTGAACAATGCATTTTACGCCGATATCTTACAGGACTTTCTGCCCACGCAGCTGCAAACCTGGCCGGTAAAAGCTTTTCACATTGACTATCGGCATGAAGCCCGGCTGAACGATCTGCTGCAGATTTCGACGGCCACGGCAGGCGACACGGTTTATATCACCGCGGCCCACGACCGGGGCGAATGCTTTCGGGCAAGCTGTCTGCTGGGATGACGCAGATCTGACAGAACCGCAGAAATGATTAACCCGACAGGCCGCATACAGCCGTCTCCGGCGGCGCTGAATAGCAAAAACCTGCAAAATGTAAAACTATAAAAGCAAAACCCGGCGAAGCACCCAGAGCGCTTCGCCGGAAAATCTGATAAAACGTTTTTATATTGGTGTGCGCTGTATGAATTTACAGCAAAAACGCCTGCTATCACAAACCCCGGATCGCTGTGAACGCGCACAGCGGTTCGGTTTTTTAATCGCGCACGACGCCGAATCAATCCTCATCCAAATGCCGGCGCTTCCGGTTGGCACGTTCACTCTGTTTTTGCTGCTCTGCTGCCAGAAATTCGTCGATCAGCCGGCAATAATCTTCGGTCTGCAATAGTCCTTCGCTGCCACGGGACAATTTTTGCAGCGTGTTTTCCGTCATCATGCGCAGATTGCGCCGATCCTGCATTACAATCCAGAACAGCGCAGCGCACATAGCGATCAGCACCACATAAACAATCAGGCTGACGCCGAATACAATCTTGTATTGGTCGTTGGGCATTGGCATAAACAGCTGGGTCAGAATATGCAGCGATGCAAGCAGCACCGCGCCGCCTGCAATCGCGCTGCCCAGCCGGATTTTTTTCAAAAACAGCAATACATTCCCCGCTACCGCCGCAACGCACAGCACGATCATACCTGTCGTATACAGCTCTACATAGGAAATATCTGCCTCATAGGAAAGGCCGCCGGTCTGCTGGATCATTGCCTGCGCTTCGCGAATCCCACAATATAAAACGGCGGACAATATAAAATATATTGTGAAAATCGGAATCAGCACCCGCAAAAGCTTATAAAGCCGGCCGCCGGGATGCCCCCATTTTTCCCCGGCCCAGACCCGGCGCTGCTGCTCCTGTTCCTCCAGATAATCCCGCAGCCGCTGCAGCTGCCGCTCGTATTCCTGCTGTTGTGCTTGATGCTCCTGCAACACATTCGCCGTCCTTTCCCTGTCGAGCCTTTTTGCCCGTATGTACAGCCCGATGGCGCGCCGGCGCCGGGCGTTGTGTGGTTTAAACGCCGTCGTAATCCTGATCGACCTGAATGACTGCAAAATAGGTTTCATTCAGATCGTGAATTCGCATCTTCAGCCGGCGGATCAGATCTTGATCAGTCATTGAAAATTTTGCCGGGATCACCACATCGAAAATCACATTGGTATGTGTCGGGCCGCTGGTGATCCGAAAATCATGGATACGAAGCCGGGGATCAATCTCACCGACCAGCTTCTCCACCTGCTCGCGCAGCGCCGCCGTCTGGCCATCATCCACCGCCAGCGGGTCCATATGAATAGTGGCCTCGCAACCAAACTTCTGCTTGAGCTCCATTTCGATTAAATCGATGGTATCATGGGCGCGCATAATGTCCAGATCGCCCGGAATCTCTGCATGCAGCGAGATCATCACCCGGCCCGGCCCGTAATTGTGCACAATCATATCATGCAGCCCGATAATCTCAGGATGAGACAGCACCGTCTGCTGCACCGCCCGCACAAACGCCGGATCAGGCGCCTGACCCAATAACGGATTGATGGTATCCCGCGCGGATTTGATCCCGCCAAACATGATAAACCCGGCCACCAGCACACCGATGTAGCCGTCGATATTCAAACCGGCAAACCGGCTGACCAGCAGACCAACCAGCACCGCCGCCGTAGCGGCGACGTCGCTGAGCGAATCGGTAGCCGCTGCCCGCAGCGCCGCCGAATCGATCCGCCGGCCCAAATTTCGGTTAAACAGGCCCATCCACAGTTTGATCAGAATCGATCCAATCAGAATACAAACCGAGACGATATGAAACTGTACCGGCGACGGTGTAATGATTTTTTCAATCGAACTGGTAAACAGCTCAAAGCCTACCAGAATAATAATAAACGAAATGACCAGCCCGGCGATATATTCCAATCGTCCATGGCCGAAAGGATGCTCTTTATCCCGCTTTTTGCCCGCCAACTTAAAACCCACCAGCGTAATAACCGAAGAGCCCGCGTCAGACAAGTTGTTAAACGCGTCGGCAACGATCGATATAGACGCGGTCAGCAGGCCGGCGGCGCATTTCGCGCCAAACAGCAGCAAATTGAGTAAAATGCCGCAGACACCGCCCAATGTGCCGTAACGGCGGCGCACCGCAGGGTCTCTGGTCTGTTGATAGTCTTTTACAAACAGTTTCAAAAGCAGCGTCGTCATGCTTTGTATATTCCTTTCTATAATCGCCGTGCATCGGGCAATCTCCCGAATACACTACCCGTTTGCCGAATATCCCGGACCGGGCAGACGTTTTCAGCGGCAGGCGCAGACCCGGCCGTGCCACATTCAGCATACCACGTTCAGCGATTTTTTTCAAGATAGATCAGCAACACCGAAATATCTGCCGGAGAAACGCCGGAAATCCGCGACGCCTGCCCGATATGGGCCGGTCGAATTTTCTGAAGCTTCTCCCGCGCCTCCAGCCGCAGGCCGGAAATCGCCGTATAATCCAGATCTGCCGGCAATGTTTTCTGTTCCATCCGGCGGGCCTCTTTAATAGCTGCCGACTGCCGCCGGATATAACCTTCATAGCGGATGGCAGTCTGCACCTGTTCTAAAATCTCCGGCGGTATCGCCGGGCGGCCGGTATCCACCGGCGTCAGATCTGCATAGGAAACCTGCGGCCGGCGCAGCAACTCCGCCAGCCGGATGCCGGTGGTCACCGGCGTGGTGCCACAGGCGGTCAGAATGGCGTTTAACTGCTCTGAAGGCGGGAACACTGTCGTCTGCGCGCGCTGCAGCTCCTGTTTTCGCAACGCCTGCCGGTTTTCAAACCGCGCCCACTGGTCGTCATGAATCAACCCCAACTGCCGGCCGGTGGCCATCAGCCGCTGATCGGCGTTATCCTGCCGCAGCACCAGCCGGTATTCCGAACGGCTGGTCATCATTCGATATGGCTCGTTACAGCCTTTGGTCACCAGATCGTCGATCAGTGTGCCAATATAGGAATCGGCTCTGGACAGCACCAGCGGCGGGCGGCCCAGCAGCTTGTGCGCGGCGTTGACCCCCGCGACAAACCCCTGTACCGCCGCCTCCTCATAGCCGGAGGAGCCGTTGAACTGCCCTGCGCCATATAAACCGGGCAGATCGATAAATTCCAGCGTGGCATACAGCGCGGTGGGATCCACACAGTCATATTCTATGGCATAAGCGGTGCGCATGATCTGCACCTGCTCCAGCCCCCGGATGGTGCGGTACATCTGCACCTGCACCTCCTCCGGCAGAGAGGAGGACATGCCCTGTAAATACAGTTCCTCGGTATGTAGCCCACAGGGCTCGATAAACAACTGATGCCGCTGTTTATCGGGAAAACGCATGATTTTATCTTCAATGCTGGGGCAATAGCGGGGGCCGATCCCCTCAATTCGCCCCGCATATAACGGTGAGCGGTGAATATTGTCTAAAATCACCTGCCGGGTCTGTTCATTGGTCCAGGCAATATGGCACACCGCCTTGTTGGCGGGCGGCGTCACCGTATCATATGAAAACGGCACAGGCGGCTCGTCGCCAGGCTGCACCTCCAGCTGCTCCAGATCCACGCTGCTGCGCAGCACCCGCGCCGGTGTACCGGTCTTAAATCGGCGCAGCGGAATTTGCAGCTTTTGCAGCGCTGCCGACAGCCTGGTGGCAGCAAACATTCCATCCGGCCCGCCATTATAGCATACTTCACCTACATAGATTTTGCCGCCGAGATAGGTGCCGGTGCATAAAATCACCGCCCGACAGCGGTATTGCGCGCCCATCTGCGTCGTCAGCAGCCATTGCGCCCCGTCGCGGACAAGATCAATGATCTCCGCTTGCTTCAGCAGCAGATGATCTTGCAGCTCCAGCGCATGTTTCATCCGCTCGGCGTATGCCCGGCGGTCGATCTGCGCCCGCAGGCTGTGTACCGCCGGCCCCTTGCCGCGATTAAGCATCCGGCTCTGAATCGAAGTCGCGTCCGCCGCGCGGCCCATTTCGCCGCCCAACGCATCCAGCTCGCGCACCAGCTGCCCCTTGGCCGTGCCGCCGATGGCGGGATTACAGGGCAGGTTGGCCACCGCGTCCAGATTGATGGTGAAGATCATCGTCTTACAGCCCAGCCGGGCGGCAGCCAGCGCGGCCTCGATGCCCGCGTGGCCCGCACCAATCACCGCAATATCCAATTCTCCGGCAAAATACTGCAAATCGAAAACCCTCCTTATAACAGCATATTCTTTAAAAGACGCCGGCCTGAAACATATACCGGCGCAAAACGTGCGCAGAAAAACACAATTGTGCGCATCGCCCGTTACGGATCTTCATGTGGCGGTCACCGCAGTCTGTCGTCGTATACCGCCCGCTCGCCACCGATATATTTCGGTCTGGTTCGGGCGCAGACCAGATGCGCTGCGCCAATCTGCCCGATTTCCAGCCGTAGCGGCACCGCCACCTCTTTCAGGTGCATGCCAATCAGGGTATCTCCGATATCCATACCGGCATCGGCACGAATATGCTCTACCGCCACCGGGTCAGTAAACGCGTGATAAGCCGCAGTAGCAAACGACCCACCTGCCTTTTTCTGCGGCACCGCATTCACCAGCGGTAGCCGTTCCCGTTTTGCCACCGCCCGCTCAACAATCAGCGCGCGGTTCAGATGCTCACAGCACTGGGCCGCCAGATAGACGCCCCGGCTGTTCAATTCGTCATAAATACCCGAAAAGACCGCTGCCGCCACATGTTCATCAGAGTTGGTTCCGATGACGCCGCCGGCAACCTCGCTGGACGAACAGCCTACCACCAGAATATCGCCCTGCTGCAGCCCGGCTTTGTCACACAGCGCGGCACAGGCCGCTTTCGCGGTTTCATATAATTGCTGATTCATTGCGATACAATCCTTTCTCAATAAAAAACTGAAATCGGGCAGACCACCGTCTGCCCGACCCGGCTATCCGGACATTGCGCCGGTTAGATGCTGATTTCATTGGCAATATTATATAGATTGATATTAAACGGCTTGGTCATTTGCAGCGCTTCATAAATATCAAAATCGACAATCTTGCTGTCGCGCATGGCCACAACACGGTTACCGATGCCTTTTTCCAACAGCTCTACCGCGTCATAGCCCATTTCGCTGGCGACCACTCGGTCACGCAGCGACGGATTACCGCCCCGCTGCACATGACCCAAAATCGTCGCTCTGGACTCGATGCCGGTGATCTCCTCAATCTTTTTCGCCAGCTCTTCCACATGGCCGACACCCTCGGCAACCACAATAATAAAATGCTTTTTGCCGGATTTCTGGGTTTTGCGCATTTTGGCAATGATCGAATCTAAATCATAGCTGACCTCTGGCACCAAAATCGCGGTTGCACCCACGGCAATACCCGTTTCCAGCGCCAGATGGCCGGCGCCCCGGCCCATAACCTCTACCACCGAGCAACGCTCATGCGACTGTGAGGTGTCGCGCAACCGGTCGATCATCTCCATCGCGGTGTTCATCGCTGTATCAAAGCCGATGGTATATTCGGTGCAGGCGATATCGTTATCGATTGTTCCCGGCAGACCGATGCAGGGCACGCCCCGCAAAGACAGATCTCTGGCGCCGCGGTAAGAACCGTCGCCGCCGATTACCACGCAACCCTCGATGCCATATTTCTGGCAGGTCTGCAAGGCCTTCTGCATACCCTCTTCGGTTTTAAATTCCGGGCTGCGGGCGGTGTATAACACGGTGCCGCCGCGGTGAATAATATCTGACACACTGCGCAAATCCATTTCGCACAGATCGTCATAAATCAGGCCGTTATAGCCCCGGCGGATACCGTAAACCTTCATATTTTTCGCCAGCGCCGCGCGCACCACCGCGCGCACTGCCGCGTTCATCCCAGGCGCGTCGCCGCCGCTGGTCAGAACACCGATCGTTTTCATATGTATCAAGCTCCTTTTAGGCAGTTTCTATCGTTATAGTCGAAAATACAATATTCTATATTATTATAGCACAATTCCCATCAGATGCAAGTGCTTTTTGTGTTAAATCCCTATAAACTCCGGCGTATACCGTCTGTACGAAGACCAGGCATGTCAACGCCGGCCGTATCGCTAATGGAAGCGCAGCGCACATAGCGCATCACACCGCCGGTCGCACCACCGCATCCATCCTAGGAGAGGCCGGCGACCACCGCGCGCGGGTTTTGGCAGGCTGCATACAGCCGGATACAAAAACCGCCCGGTATCTGTTCAGACGCCAGGCGGTTTAACCTCATGAATTTTATTTTACCAGCTCAATGATCGCCATCTCCGCTGCGTCGCCGCGGCGCGGACCGGTCTTGATGATTCTGGTATAACCGCCGTTGCGGTCGGCATAAGACGGGGCGATTTCGTTAAACAGCTTTACCACAACATCCTCTTTGGTTACAAACGCCATCACCTGCCGTCTGTTGTGCAGCGTGTTCTCTTTCGCAATCGTAATATATTTCTCGGCCATTGCGCGGACCTCTTTCGCTCTGGTCACAGTGGTTTCGATTCTGCCGTTTTCCAGCAAAAAGGTTACCATTGCACGCAGCATCGCTTTACGCTGGTCGCTGGTTCTGCCGAGCTTTCTTGTACCTGGCATTTCATTCACTCCTTTAGCGTCGTATCAAAACAATCTTGCCGCTTGGGGTTATTCTTCATCCCGGCGCAGCGAAAAGCCTAATGTGTCCAGCTTATTGATCACTTCTTCCAGTGATTTTCTGCCCAGATTACGCACCTTCATCATATCTTCTTCGGTTTTATTGGTCAGGTCCTCCACCGTGTTGATACCGGCGCGTTTCAGGCAGTTAAAGCTGCGGACCGAAAGGTCAAGCTCCTCAATGGTCATCTCAAGCACCTTTTCCTTGCCATTATCGTCGCGCTCGACCATAATGTC
>CALWVA010000060.1 GCA_944384875.1 uncultured Clostridia bacterium | reverse complement strand
GTAAGCTCGATTTTTTCGCTTAATTCGGATTCCGGCAAATCCAAATCATACTCGTCAATCACTGTTGCCAGATTTCCAGTGTTGACAAGTATACCGGCAATATTGTTTTTGTGATCTTCCACAACCATTTTCGTCTCTGTATCCCGAACAAACAGCTGCATTTGCGCCGTTACAACAGTTTCGCTATCGTTTTTACCCGCAGACATTCGTTGATAACCGGTCCACCCGCCTAAAACCACGGCACAAACCAGCGCAATCGCCAACACAATCCATTTGCGCCGCCAGACCTGTTTTAGAAAATAGGCAAAATTGGTTTCTTCACTTCGTTGATATTCTTTGATCATGACACGGACTCCTTTTAAACATATTGCTCGGCACATTCCAGTGCCTTTTCGATCACCTGGTGCATATCCATATATTGATATCCGCCAAGCCGGCCGCCGAAAATCACATGAGGTTCTCGCTCGGCCAGCGCGCGGTATTTCTGATAGAGCGCGTTGTTTTTCGCATCGTTGACCGGATAATACGGCTCATCGCCGGGATGCCAGTCAACCGGATATTCTCTGGTAATAACGGTTTTATCAGAATCAGTAGCCTCAAAATGGCGGTGTTCAATAATCCGCGTATAGGGAATTTCCCGGTCGGTATAATTGACCACAGCGTTGCCCTGATAATTGTCAGTCGGCAAAATCTCGCTTTCAAACCGCAGCGAGCGATACTCCAAATTTCCGAAGCAATAATCGAAATATTGGTCGATCATCCCGGTAAATACAATGGTATCCGCCAAAGCACATAACCGATCTTTGTCCGCGAAGAAATCGGTATTAAGCTGTACATCAGATTTTTTTAACATTTTTTCAGCGATCTGGGTATAGCCACCGATTGGAATCCCCTGGTATAAATCATTGAAGTAATTATTGTCATAAGTAAATCTTACCGGCAACCGCCGGATAATAAAGGCCGGCAGTTCGGTCGCCCTTCTCCCCCATTGCTTTTCGGTATAACCCTTGACCAGCTTTTCATATATATCCCGGCCGACCAGAGAAATGGCCTGCTCTTCCAGGTTGGTGACTTCGGTAATACCGCTTTCCCGAATTTGTGCTTCGATTTTTTGTTTGGCCTGCTCCGGTGTAACAACCCCCCATAACGCATGAAATGTATTCATATTAAAGGGCAGATTATACAGTTCGTCTTTATATCGTGCCACCGGACTATTGGTATAACGGTTGAAATCAGCAAATTGCTGCACATAGTCCCAAATACGTCGGTTATTGGTATGGAAAATATGCGCGCCGTATTGATGCACCTGAATGTTTTCGATGCACTCTGTATAAATATTGCCGCCGATATGGGCCCGTTTGTCAATAACCAGACAGCGCTTTCCTTTTTGGACGGCCTCGTGCGCAAACACCGCCCCGAACAGCCCGGCGCCCACAATCAGAAAATCATATTTTTTATACATGATGCATCTCCTTTTCAAACGACTATAGCCGGATAAATAGTTTGTGTAACGCCGCGTATCAGACTGTATGCGAAAGGCTGTTAATCACGGTATGCAACGCAGTTTTCATAAAATCGCCGGTGGCCAGCCGGTGTTTTAGTCTTTGGACGTTGGCGACCATCCGTGTGTAATCTGCCGGGTCTAGCGTGTTGATCCGTCGTGCTGCTTCCTGCAAGCTACCTACAGTCAGACCGATTCCCTGTTCGTTCACAAACGAAGCGACCGCCGCCTGATCCCAGACGATGACCGGACGTCCGGAGCAGATATACAAAGACAGCTTATGTGGATTGTTATAGCGCAGATAATTGCCCAATATTCCACTGCAGCAATCAGTACGCTCTCCATCCCACACCAAGCCAAAGGAACCCTCCAACTGATAAGGGATTTCATCCGAAGGGATCATGCCCCGGTAGTCAGCGTTGGGTAACTCACGCACGGTGTTCAGATGGTTCACGCCATACAGTAAAAAACGCAAATCGGAAAGTGTACCGAGAGCAGGCAGAAAAGCGCTTTTGTCCAAATTGCCGGCAAAGCAAACGGTGTTGCCGGGCTCGGCGGGCATCGTAGGCCGTTGCGGATCGTGAAGATAATCAAAAATCCCAAGGTCCACCACATTGCCGCGATATCCGTTCTGGCGCAAAAATTCGGTCATAGATGGATTGTGAGAGATCAGCCAGTCAAAGCAATTGAGAATTTTCATCTCTGCCTGCGGCGTGCTTTCCCCACGGATACAGGAGATATCATGGAGAATGCCAACCAGCGTCACACCCGACTTACGGCGCATAGCTTTGATAAAACCGTCAATCACCGCCGGATATTGGATAAAGATCAACGCATTTCTGTGATGTTTCAGCATAGCGGCAGATTGCTGCAATATCCGAATGATCCGATGGCGGCTGGGCATATAGATATCGCCGATATCCATCTCCTTGAAAATCTGAGAAACATCTTTTTTTGCTTTTCCGGAGGCACTGAAGGTTTCCGGCGTGTATACATTATATTGATACAGTTGCATACAAAGGCTCCTTTACAATGGAGATACGCTTGGAACATTGACCGTTCGTTTGTGATAAGAAAAGATCCAGACGATGGCAAATGCCATAATCAATTCCTCCCATGGGCCGGACAACCGGAAAAACGAAGAGAAAAATGACAATGTATTATAGGCGAAAAACACAGCTGCGAAAGATTTAACAGCGTCGCTGGTCTTGGCTCTGGATAAATAAAACACGCCTTCACTGACTGCGCCCCACAAAAACACGATCGCAACAGCAAACAAAGTAGAAGACTGGCAGAGCATATAGCCCAGCGTTGCCACCACGTTGGATTCCTCACCGTTGAAACCAACTGCCAGCATATCAGGGTTAAAGAGATTGATTTCATCCTCCACGCCGGTCAGCCCTTTGAGCAGCATTCTGGGAATAGGCATAAAGAAATCATAGAGCCATTGTCCGACTGTCAGCGTAATGGAATCAGGACCAGACAGCACCGCCTGCATATTAATAGTGCCACCGGCAATATATTTCCATAAATGCAGCAGGTAGAATGAACTGTCAACCTCCATGCTGCGCAGGACAAAGCTAATCAAATAATTCAGAATAAATACAGCGAAAATCAAAATCAAAACGCCCACGCCAAGCTTGAAGAAATAGCGATGATCTTTCAGGCAGCAATAAATATACAACAGCAACACAAAGGTAATGATATGATATTTAATAAAGCTGGAAGCCAACAGCCCGCCGGCGAACCCTACCAGCAGCAGATAAACAATTTTTCGCTTTTGCTTCATCCATTCATAAAATAAAATGGCGCAGAGCGGCTTAATCCAGATCATCAGATGGCCGACAATCCCGTCCATCTGGAACAGCGCAAAATCATCTGCCATCATAGCCGACAGACCGTTTTGCAGAAAACGAACGCCCAACTGCGCAGTACGCAGCAGACAGACGGCAAATACAAATAAACAGACCCATTTCAGGTTGATGCTGTGGGACTGCTCGTCCACCCCAGCAAGCCCCCCCGGAACCAATCGGCGATGCATAGTCAGCCGCCGGCCCGCCAGAGAGCCCAGATAAAAAATACACATAAACACCGTAATATAACCAATCACGGTATCATCAATGGAATAAAAATCATAGGCTACGCCGACGGTATTATTCAACAGCGTGATCGCAACATAGGGCCCCATAATCAGCAAAAAAGCGCACAAGACCCGCCGGTTATTGATTTTATATTGTACCAGAAGAATCAATGCAAAAACGGCAAGCATTAAAATTTCCATAAATCAGTTCCCTTTATTTTTCATTTGCCAACTGTTTGAGCAACTCAATTTCCTTTTGTGTTGTATTGCGATAGAAATAGCGCGGATCTTTTTGAAACGGCACTTTCCCGGTCAGATCCTGCAACAGCGGTGTCAGATCCAGCGCCGTATTCTGATTGTCGATCAGTATGACGTTTTCCAACGGATCAAAGATCTCATGACAGACCGGAATATCTGATGTGATGACCGGCAGGCCGTAAGCAGCCATTTCACAGGTCATAACGCCCTGGGTGTCTTCTCTGGTTGGCAGCAGCCCGCATCTGGAACGATCCAACAGACTGAGCATTTCCTGATGAAACAGCGTTTTATTCATCCATTCCACATTGTCTGCTTTTGGATAATGACTGAAAAAGGATCCTTTCCCGACAATCAAAAATTTCAGAGTCGGATTGTGCCGCGCCAGATCATTGACAATATCCACGCCATATTTGGAATCATCCATATTTGAACGGATGGTAATAAAATCATAATCCTTTGGAACATCCGGATGATAGCTGTTCTGCTCGAAAACATTGCCAACGCTGTTATTGATGATGTGCACATGCGATTCAATGCTGCTCCGGTCGATTTTAGTATTTTGCAAAAATTCATTATACAGCCAGTTGCTGACAAAAACAAAATAAGACTTTGGCGCCAAATATTCGTAATAACGTCGCCAGAGATATAATTTCAGCGTATCATAACGGTTTTGCAAAAACCGGCGCCATACAGCGTTATCAGACGCAAAAGGGAAAGGCGGCGGATAAGCCTGTGTGATGCGCAATACCTCATGGCCGTGAAAAAAGAACACGATTTTCTGAAAAAATGATTCATATTTTTTCAAAAACCGGTAATGGTTTTTCAGATTGGAGGCATGGCTGATCAGCAAATCGTATTGATGCCTGGCCGCCTGTTGTTCATAAGTCTGCAAATCGATTACATGAATTGCGTCCAGTTCATAACAGCTTTTGGCCGAGAAGTTCAGAACAGTGACGTCCATACCCGCCTGTGCATAATATTTGTTGCGCTGGTGGACATACATCAGCGCGACCTTACCGTCTGGGGCGGGATAATCCGTCGCCAAAACAAGCAGCTTCACCGCAAAACCTCCCAATATGATGCATTATATAAAAAATATTATAACAAAGCCAGGAATAAAGTGCAAGAAAAATATGCGCCGTCAACGGTAAGACAGCGCATATCAGCCAATACGAACGGAAAAACCCTTGGACCCTGGAATTCCGGTCAGATAAAATTTATTGTATCCCGCTGCAAATACAACGTCTGATATCCTGCTTTCGAAAACGGTGAATTCCGGACTACCTGCTACAGGATAGATCAGGCTGCAACTGCCGTCAAAACCGAATTCAATGATATCATCCGTAACATACCGTTTTTGACTGAGTTTCGTCTGCAATACCGATTCTAACTGGTCATCGGCAAAGATCATACTGTTTGTTTTCACAAAATAACAGGCTGTAATGTCACTACAGGCAGGTACAGGCAGATTAAAATCCAGATCCAGTGGAATTTCGCTGGCGTCCGACGTAAGTTGCCGGTCAATCGTATGATCGGCGCTGATCGCAAGATCTGTGAGATTGAAATAGGCATGGCTGCGCCGGTTGTCTGAGTCGTTCAGCGTCGGATCCAGATGATACCACTGTCCGTCAACCTTAACGATATTCCACATATGCCCTTCATCATCCAGCTTTCCATTAACCAGCAAACATTCCAGGCCGGCTCTGTGCAGCAACAGCTGCATCGCCCGGGCATATCCTTCGCAGACTGCGGATCCATCCACCAACGCACCATATGCGTTAAATGCGTTGGTTCGATAATCAAAATCATATTCTGTTGCAGCAACCAGCTGATCGTGTAGATACAACTCGGTTGCATAAGCATCCAGTCCAGCCGGCAACCCGGTTAACAGATCATTTACCGCCTTCTGCAGCTTGTCGGACATCCACGCGACCTGCTCTTTACTATAAGGATAATACAGCGTTAACGTATACCCGGTTCTGCGCCAGTTCATGCTGTATCTGGTCGGGAACCAGAACAGGTCCGGGTTGTATTTGTTCGCCGCGTTGAAGGCATATAACAGATCGGTAGATTTACAGTTTGGAAAATCAATTTCCTGCTCATAATTTTGAACCGCTTTGACGATGCGGTTATAGAGCTGAAGCTGCCGATCGGTTAATATTTGACCGATCAGATAGCGCGCATCGGGATTTTGGTGCATACCAGACTGATAAGAGGGTGTGTCCGACGCAGTAGTAGCATCCTGTATGTCCTGCGTGTCCATCGCCGAAGAAGACGGCTGTGTACCAGTCGAAGCGTCCCAAGCGAAATCGGCCGATTCAGTGTAAGTGGTGGAAAAAGTAGAAGATGGCGTTTCAGGATCAACAGGCCGATCACCGCAGGCGCATAATCCCAGCAGCATCCCAATACAAAGCAGCAGCGCTATAATGCGGTTATACATAGATCGGTCCTCCCCTTTCGTATTTATGTATGATCGTCTAAGCTGTCCCAGTCGAACTGCGTCAGAGATCCATAGTTTTGCAGGCTCGGAAAATTCCACTGCCGCAAAACTTCATATACGCCGATCGCAACGGTATTGGATAAATTCAGGCTGCGCAGTCCCGGAAGCATCGGCAACCGAACACAGTGGTCTTTATTGGCAACCAACAGCCGTTCAGGCAGCCCGGCGGTTTCTTTACCGAAAACCAGATAACAATTATCAGGATAAACCACGTCGGAATAGACGTTTCGCGCTTTGGTCGTAAAATAAAAACAAGCGCCGTTATTACGGCTGAAAAAATCGTCCAACCCGTCATAATAGGTCAAATCGAGATAATTCCAATAATCCAGCCCGGCGCGCTTTAAATGTCTATCGTCGGGCGTGAAGCCCAGCGGTCGAACCATATGCAGCCGCGCACCGGTGGCAGCGCAGGTGCGCGCAATATTTCCTGCGTTTTGAGGTATTTCCGGTTCGACCAGAACCACGTTCAGCATTGCCATAAAAAAACTTGCCTCTTTCCTATATGTCAGTCACAATGATGCGGGCATTTCCAACCAAAGTGGCACACCCATAACCCGCCGGCAGAAAGATGCATTGTCCGGCATTACAGCGCACGCCGTCTACTGCACAACTACCCAAAACAACCAGCAACGCACGAAATGAAGCAGCATTCGCCGTGATTTTGGCAGACCCAGCCACATTCAACAAGCTGGTCTGAAAATAATCACAGCCAAACAGGGGCCCAGTTTCAGTTTGGTGTAAAACCGGATCAGCCGGCCGGTCACAAATCGCAATATCCAACGCCTGTTGGATATGCAGCGGGCGCGGCGCGCCGTCTGCATCGGTCCGGCCATAATCATAAACCCGGTAAGTTGTGTTGGAATTTTGCTGAATTTCGGCAATCAGTATCCCTGCGCCGATTGCATGCACCGTCCCCGCACGAATAAATAAACAGTCACCCGGATGTACCATCACTTTATTTAAAACGGTATCCAATGTGTTTTGCGCAATACAGTTTTGCAGTTGTTCTTTCGTAATGGATCGCTGAAAGCCGTAATACAGATAAGCGCCAGGTTCACAGTCTATCACATACCACATCTCGGTCTTGCCATATTCGTTCTCATGTTGCAATGCATAGTCGTCGGCAGGATGCACCTGAACAGACAGGTTGTCTTTGGCGTCAATCAGTTTAATCAAAACCGGAAACCGTTCAAATTTTTCACAATGCGCACCACACAGAGCAGGATTTTCCCGAACCGCCTGTGTCAGTGTCATACCGGCCAGCGCACCGTTTTGAATGATGCTCTCCCCGTCCGGATGACAGGAAAGCACCCAGGCCTCAGCGATTTTGTCCAGATTGTCACAAGGTAAATGGAAAGAGTCACGCAACCGTGTCCCGCCCCACAAATAGTCTTTGAACGCCGCCCGCAGCAGGAACGGATAGCCGTTTTTCAAAATCAAACCTTCTTTCTCAAAGAAATAGTCTTGCATTATTGTATACCAATTTTCCGCCCTTTACAAGCTTGTTTTCGGAAAATAATAAAACTGTAACGCTTATTGCAAAGCTGTAATATTCCGGTAAAAAACGTGATGCATCCGACCACTGATTCAAGTGTGAATATGGTAATAGTGCTAAAACGCCAAAGAGCCTTTCGTGCATTTTGCCAAATTGCTTTTTGGATTATTTTTTTAGGTTGACTATTTTAAACAAACCGCTTAAAATATATGTATAAAATTAGATTTTGTACACGGGAGTTGTGACAAATGAAAAAGTTTTTAGCCATGTTGTTGTCTCTGGTGATGCTGGGGACGATGTTTGCCGTCGGAACGGTTGGACCGGCTGCGGCAGACACAACGAAGAAATATATCGCCTTAACGTTTGACGACGGCCCAACCAGAGGAACCAGCGCCGTTTTGGACAAATTAGAGGAATATGGAATTCCCGCAACATTTATGTTAATTGGAAACAGTATCGACAGTGGCGACGGCCGGTATTTTAAACCAGATGAGATCATGAAACGCCAGTTGGCGCTGGGCTGTGAAATCGGCAACCATACTGCCACGCATCCATATCTGACTCTTCAGAACCGCACTGATATGATTCAAGAGATTGAATATGTGCAAAATCAAATCCTGGCTATTACAGGCACAACCTCAAAATATCTGCGCCCGCCATATTTAAATGTCAATACCAATGTATCGGATACCACAGATCTGATTCTGATCGGCGGTGTCGGATCCAACGATTGGGATTACGGCGTCACCGCGGAAGAAAGCGCGCAAACGCTGTTGAACACTGTTAAAGGCGGCGACATCATTCTGTTGCACGACACCGAAGCCAACAGCGCAAAAACCCCCGCAACGCTGGACATTCTGATTCCGGCGCTGCAGGAACAGGGCTATGAATTTGTAACAGTTTCCGGCTTGTTTGAAGCATATGGCGTAACACCAATCAACGGCGTCATGTATAATAATGTGCTGAATCCTTACTGGTTCCCTGAAGCTCCTGATCCTTTTGAACCACAAGACAGCACGCTGACTGTTTCTTCGGCCAGCGGAGATGTTGGAGATACAGTAGAGGTGCAGATCAGGATTGACGCGCAGCAATCATTATCCGGCCTGGGGATCTCAATCGATTATGACGATACAGCACTGGAATTGGCAGAACAGCCGGCACAACCGGCCACTGACAAGTTCTTCGCACAAGACAGCGTGCTGATAACAACCAGTGAAGGAACGACGGCCGATCCATATCAGATTGTTTTTGACGATTCGCTGAATCCGACCGTGCATATCGGAGAAGGTGGACTAATCAATTTGAAATTTAGGATCAAGACAACCGCTGCATCCGGCAGTTACCCGATTAAAGTTACAGTAGACAGCGCATATAATTTTGCATTAACTGATTTAAAAGATCAGATCCATGTGACAGACGGTTCTGTAACAGTTGTAAATACTGTTCAGCAAGGCGATGTGACCGGAGACGGCTACATCAATAATAAGGATCTGGCCCGTCTGAAAGCTTATCTAGCTGACGATGCAGTCGAAATGGTTGTAGCGGCTGCCGATGTAGCAGGGAAAGACGGTGTGTTAGACGGTTATATTAATAATAAGGATTATGCCCGTCTGAAAGCGTATGTTGCAGATCCGGAAGGTATCCAGTTTGACAAATAAAATATAAACGCTTCGGTGTTTGTAACCGGAAAATGAACAATCTGAAAGCTCTCCTATGGTAAAAACAATCATAGGAGGGCTTTAAATTTGTATCCAAAAACCACAGGCTACATCTGTTGAAAAACAGATTAGAATCGACAAAAAACTCTTCCGTAGTTTTTTAATAGATGGCATAATCCATTCCTGTTTTGGCAAGAGGGGCTTTTTTACTTGACGCTTTCATCTTCTCACCATATTTTCATATTTCAATGGTGATCAGATAACAAAGCAACTGATTTCACTAAAAAAGTGAAATCAGTTGCTTTGTTTTAACGTCTATTGCGCGTTTTAGCGTTCATACAAAATACAGATTGACGCCGAAACAGAAAACTTTTTATAAAGCTTTTCTACACTTATCTTGATGAATATTTCAGCCAAAAGGTACCTTGTTATGAATCAAACCGTTTTTTTGATTGTGAATACTTGCGTATTCATTTATTTATCCGTTTTTTATTTCTTATCAAATGCAGGATTAAATGCATAAAAGTTTTTGGAATCCAAATGATCCAAAACTTTTCGTAATCCCTCGCCGAACCGTTGATAATGCACAATTTCCCGTTCCCGCAGGAATTTAATCGGATCCCGTACATCATGATCGTCAATCAGCCGCAACAGATTGTCATAACTTAAACGAGCTTTCTGTTCTGCTGCAAGATCTTCGTTTAGATCCGCAATTACATCGCCGGTAGAAGCAAATGTTTCTGCAGAAAAGGGTGTTCCGGAAGCAAATTGTGGATAAACACCAGCCGTGTGATCTACAAAGTAGGTATCATATCCTGCTTTTTTGATCTCGTCAATACTCATATTCTTCGTCAACTGATGTAAAATCGCACTGACCATCTCTAAATGTGCCAATTCTTCGGTACC
>CALWVA010000059.1 GCA_944384875.1 uncultured Clostridia bacterium | reverse complement strand
CCGCTGGCCGCAGATTCCATATATCCTTCCACCCCGGTAATCTGGCCGGCAAACCAGACGGGCGTTCCGTCGCGCAGCTGAAGACTGCCGCTGAGCACCCGGGGTGAATCAATAAAGGTATTGCGGTGCATCACCCCATACCGGACAAACTCGGCGTTTTTCAACGCCGGAATCATTGAAAACACCCGTTTCTGTTCGCCGAATTTCAAGTTGGTCTGAAATCCTACCAAATTATATAAACTTCCTGCTTCGTTTTCCCGTCGAAGCTGCAATACCGCCCAGGGCCGCTTACCGGTCCGAGGATCCCGCAAGCCTACCGGCTTCATCGGGCCGAAACGAATCGTATCGGCGCCGCGCCGGGCCATGATCTCAATCGGCATGCAACCCTCATAGACCACCGGCCTGTCAAAGTTGTGCAACGGCGCTGCCTGCGCTGTGACCAATGCCTGATAAAATGCTTCATATTGCTGCTTATCTAACGGGCAGTTTACATAATCTCCTTCATCGTCGGCATATCTCGACTGTGCAAAGCTAAAAGCAGCATCCACGCTTTCAGCAGTAACAATCGGTGCCGCCGCATCGTAAAATGACAAATAATCGCCGCACCGCTGTCGAATCGCGTCATACAACGCCCCGGATGTCAGCGGCCCGGTCGCGACGATGACCGGTGCGCCGTCAGCAGGAATTTCGGTCTGTTCTCCATATACCATTTCGATTGCCGGATGCCCGAGAATCTTCTCCGTAATATACGCTGAAAAAGCCGTCCGTTCCACCGCCAGTGCTCCGCCGGCCGGCACCTGGCAGGTATCCGCAGCCTGCAGGCATAACGACGACCACAACCGCATTTCCGCTTTCAGCAGACCGCCTGCGCTGTTGATCCTTTTAGCCTTCAGTGAATTCGAACAAACCAGTTCTGCAAAAGTATCCGCGTGATGCGCAGGCGACTTTTTCTGCGGCTTCTGCTCATACAGCCGAACCCGTACGCCGCGATTAGCCAAATACCAGGCCGCCTCGCAACCAGCCAGCCCGGCACCGATGATATGCACTGTTTGCGCCGTCATTTTTTTGCCGTCTTTCCGGCAGATTTTTTCTTACGCTCTACCTTTTCCTGATAGCCGCAGCTCTCGTCCAGACAAACCAGCAGGCCGCCGCGGCGTTTAAACAATGTCTTGCCGCATTGCGGACAACGCTTATCAGTCGGTTCATCCCAGGTCATAAATCCACATTCTTTGCCCTTTTCACAGGCATAATATTTATTTCCCTTCGCAGATTTGCGCAGCAAAATCTTCCCACCGCATTTCGGACAGCTTCCGGGCATCTCGGTAACCAGCGGCTTGGTATTTTTACACTCTGGAAAGCCCGGGCAAGCCAAAAACTTACCGAACCGTCCAGACCGAATCACCATCTTTCGCCCGCATTTTTCACAAATGACGTCGCTTTCCTGTTCCGGCACTTTGATTCGGGTACCATCCAGCTTTTTCTCGGCAGATTGCAACTCTTTGTCAAAATCTTTATAGAATTTCTCCAAAACCTTTACCCACTGCATCTGCCCAGCCTCGACCTCATCCAGTTCACTTTCCACCTTGGCTGTAAATTTCAGGTCTACGATATCCTGAAACATCTCTTTCATCAGGCCGGTAATGATCTCACCCAACGCAGTCGGCACCAATGCTTTTTTCTCCCGCTCTACATATTCCCGGCTGGTCAGCGTGGAAATCGTAGGCGCATACGTGCTCGGGCGCCCGATACCGTTTTCCTCCATGGTTTTGATCAGCGTCGCTTCGGTATACCGGGCAGGCGGCTGGGTAAAGTGCTGGTTGGGCGTCAACTCGTCCAGTTCCAGCGTGTCGCCGGCTTTCAGCGATGGCAGCGCGTTCTGCTCTTCCTCCGCCTCGTCTTTGCCTTCTTCATACAAGACTGTATACCCGTCAAATTTCACACTGTACCCGCTGGCCTTAAACAGATAATCATCCGCTGCAATATCCGCCTGCATCGTATTTAAAACACAAACCTGCATCAAACTCGCGATAAACCGTTCCCAAACCAGCTTATACAGCTTATATTGATCACTGGTCAGACTGTCTTTCAGTTGTGCGGGCGTCATCGCCGGATTCGTCGGCCGGATCGCCTCGTGCGCATCCTGCACATTCTTTTTCTGTTTATAATAACGCGGCTTCTCCGGCAAATACACATCTCCATAGTTATCACGGATATATGCGTTTCCCGCCTGACGCGCATCTTCTGAAATTCGCAGACTATCGGTACGCATATAGGTAATCAAACCAGTCATACCCACGCCCGGTACCGCAACACCTTCATAGAGTTCCTGTGCAATACGCATCGTTCTCTGCGCGTTGAAATTCAGCTTACGGGAAGCGTCCTGCTGCATCGTAGAAGTGGTAAACGGCGGCGCGGGTTGCTTTTTACGGGTACCTTTTTTCACCGCAGACACTGTATAGGCAGCATTTTTCAACTGTTCATTCAGCTTTTTGGCGGTTGCCTCATCTGCAATCTGCACCTTTTTGCCGTCCGGCCCGCTGTGTAAATACGCTTTAAACGAATCTTTCCCTTTTTTCAGTAATGCGTCGATCGTCCAATATTCCGTGGATACAAACGCACGGATCTCCTGCTCCCGATCCACAATAATCCGCAGCGCGGCAGACTGCACCCGTCCGGCAGACAGGCCTCGTTTGACCTTTTTCCACAAAAATGGGCTGAGCTTATAACCCACAATCCGATCCAAGATCCGGCGAGCCTGCTGCGCGTCCACCAGATTCATGTCGATCTTACGCGGGTTTGCGATACCCTTTGCGATACCGTTTTTGGTAATTTCATTAAAAGTAATGCGGTTTTCCTCCTGCAGATTCAGCGCCAACACCTGACACAGATGCCAAGAGATCGCTTCGCCTTCCCGATCCGGGTCGGTTGCAAGATATACATAATCGCTGTTGGCAGCCTTGGATTTAATTGCTTTAATAAACTCCTTCTTTTCCCGCATTTCTATATATTCCGGCTGAAAGCCATGCTCGATATCCACACCCATTTTGGACTTGGGCAGATCCCTGATATGTCCGGTAGATGCGATCACCTCATAACCCGAACCCAGATATTTCTGAATCGTTTTAGCTTTAGATGGGGATTCTACAACGACTAATTTCGACATGTTCGGCTCCTCTTTCCCGGCAAAATATTTCTATATTTGCCCACACAGTCCGGGAACTGTCCGGGTCTTTTTCAGTTTATATACGTTCATACCGATCTCCCGCAATGCTACGAATATAATTGTATATTTCCAGCTCGCTTAATGCTGCCAGCACATTCTCGATCGGCAGACCGGAAATTTTTAATATTATATCAGTAGTGACCGGTCCATTTGTAAAACAGTTGTAAATAATCTGGGCGTCCTTTCCAAGTTTGGAAACATCGCGTGCCACCGGTGGGGCACTTTTCTCCATTTTCCGGTCTGCGCGAGAAACAGTCCGCTCTGGTGACTGACAGTCTCCATTTAAATTCCTCCGCGCAGCGCCGCCTTGTGCTGTCGCGTGCTCCGCAGCTTCCGCTGATCGCCCTGCGGTTGTCGGGCGTCCTGCATGCATATCCGCTTTCTGCTGCCGCTGCAGCTTCTGCAGTAAACCCGTAAACATTTTATCCTCACCCAAAGAAGTATATGCATGTTCGGTATGCAGTTTATTGGGATAAAAATCCACATATTCGCCGACAATATCCATCGGGCAATAAACAGGTTTCGCACCGTCCTCCAGCAACCGGTTATTGCCCGCATAAGCAGCTGAAGCCACATTTCCTGGAACCGCAAACACATCTTTACCCTGTTCCAGCGCATGTGTTACCGTAATCAACGCACCGCTTCTTTTCGGCGCTTCAATAACCACCGTTCCCAGCGACAACGCTGACATAATCCGATTACGTTGCGGAAATGTCACCCTGTTTCCGCTGTAATCCGGCTGATATTCAGTAATAACCGCACCGTTTCGTGCAACCCGTACCCGAACATCTGCATTTTCCCGCAGATAATCTACATCCAGCCCGCAGCCCAACACGATCACCGACCGTGCGCCTGCATGCAGCGCACCTTTGGTTGCGCAGATATCACAGCCCACAGCACCGCCGCTAACCAGCACCATACCAGACTGCGCCAACCTGCACCCCAGCGTCCCCGCCAGCGCCATGCCCTGCGCCGTACAACGCCGGGTGCCAACTACGGCGATCGCCGCTTCATCATCTATGCCGGTCAAATCGCCCCAGACATACAGTACCGCCGGCGGATTTTTGATCCGCAACAGCCGTTCCGGATACCGCTCGTCCTCCGGCGTCAGAATCGTGTAATGCCGACGCTCACAGCGCCGAATCACCCAATCTGCATAAGACAACCGGGTACATTCCAGACTTCTTAGTTCCTGCGGCGTAAACAACCGCAGTTTTCGCCAGGCCTGCATTCCGGCGTTGTAAAAATTCTCAGCCGTTTCGTAATGTTCCAAAATCCGGATCGGCTTTGTCGAAGCATATCTCAGCGCCTGCTGCAGCCAAATCCAGTAATGTCTGTGATCCAACAAAGCACCTCCGTTTCTATTGTTATCATTTTATTTGCAAGCAACGCCGGGCCACAGCTTCCCAACATTGCAGTAAACGACCAATATATATTACTGTTCAATAGTCACCATGCGATCAGTCAGAACCGGCGTCTGTGGCCTGATCATTCATCATCTCATACATCAAAATCGCAGCAGCGGCAGCGGCATTCAACGACTCCGCCCGTCCGGCCATCGGAATGGTTACCTGCACATCACATGCATCGACTACCTGCAGCGGCAAACCGTTAGCCTCATTACCGATCAACATCACGCTTCCCACACCGCAGCCACACACAGATAACGGCGTCACTGTATCACGCGGCGTAGATGCAAATGTTTTTAATCCGCTGATTTTACACAGTGACAGCAGCGTCCGCGGGCTCTCCACCTGTTGGACAGGCAGCCGAAACAGCGCGCCCATCGAGCTACGCAGCGCCTTGGGATTATATAAATCACAGCCGCCAGAAACCAGCATACCATCTAACCCCAGTGCTTCCGCCGTGCGGCTGATAGCCCCTAAATTTGCAGGGTCTGCCAGCTCCACCAGCGCAATATACCGTCCCGTAGACCGTAATGCGATCTGCCTGTCCAATATCGGCAATACACATAACACACCTTGCGGCGACGCCGTATCCGCCACTCTGGAGAACACCTCCGGCGCCAGCTCCACACAGTCCTCTGCCGCACCAGCCAGCATCTCATATGCCTCCGGGTGTCGACCCATAAATGCGGCGGTGACATACAAAGTACACGGCCGCAGGCCGGAACGAACCGCATCCGTACACAACCGCAATCCTTCTGCTATAAAGCAGCCCGACAGCGTCCGATGTCGGACGCTGTCCCGCAGCCGAATCAGATGTTTTACCCGGTCATTCTTCACACTGGTAATACGTTCCATAGCTGCTGTTCATCCACCATACCTTCATCATCATGAAACCAAAAACGCACCCGGATCATATACATGCCGGGCGCGTGGGCTTTATTTATTTAAAGCAGTTTTCGACTGCTCGACCAGAGCGGCAAACCCTTCTGCATCATTGACCGCCAGCTCTGCGAGCATTTTGCGGTTGATTGAAATTTCGGCCTTTTTCAGCCCGTTCATAAAGGTGGAATAATTCATCCCATTGATTTTCGCCGCAGCTGAAATCCGGGTAATCCACAGCCGTCTGAAATCTCTCTTTCTCTGTTTTCTACCAATATAGGCATAATTGCCTGATTTCATAACCGCCTCTTTTGCGGTTTTAAACAGTCTATGCTTGGATCCGAAATAACCCTTGGCCAGCTTCAGGGTTTTATTTCTTCTTTTGCGCGTCATCATTGCGCCTTTTACTCTTGCCATTTCTTAATCGTTCCTTTCATCAGGGCATAAAATCATTATTCCGCTCGTTTATCGGAATCGCGTCTTATTTATAAGGAATCAGGCGCTTGATCTGCGCCGTATTCGTCACGTCCGCAATTGCGCTTTTTCTGAGATTTCTCTTTCTCTTGGTTGTTTTCTTGTTTAAAATATGGGATTTGTACGCATGAGAACGCTTGACCTTACCAGTTTTCGTAAGGTTAAAACGCTTTTTGGCCCCACTATGGGTCTTAATCTTAGGCATTGAAGGTTCCTCCTCAAATGAGATAAATTAGTTTTTTTTCGGTGCCAGAAACATCAGCATATTCCGGCCTTCCATCTTCGCAGGTTTTTCGATCGCCGCAAACGTCTCGCATGCGGACGCAAACCGGTTCATCGTATCGACGCCCAGTTCCGGATGTCCCAGCTCCCGGCCACGGAAGCGAATGAACACTTTAACCTTATCGCCGTCTTTCACAAACCGTTCGGCCTGCTTAACTTTAGTGTTGAAATCGTGCACGTCAATATTAAGCCCCAGCTTAATCTCTTTGAGCTTGATAATTTTCTGGCTTTTCCGAGCCTCTTTTTCCCGCTTAGACTGCTCAAACCTGTATTTCCCATAATCCATGATTTTGCAGACCGGCGGTTTGGCGTTGGGCGCGATTTTCACCAAATCAGCGTCACGCTGCGCAGCCTTTTCTAGCGCCGTCTTAATCGGCACAATACCAATTTGACTGCCGTCTGAGTCGATCAGCCGTACTTCCTTATCTCTGATTTCCTCGTTGATGGAATGCTCCAGTTTGCTAATGGGTATACACCTCCAAAAATAAATGCAACAAAAAAGGACAGATCAACTCCGTCCGTAAAAAACCGAGGCCAAATATAGCCCACATGTTCATAAACCCGTGCTGCTCTGCGGCGCAAAGGTGAGAACCGGACGGTTCTGCTTTATTGTCTTTGCATATCATACCATCCACCTGTCGTTTTGTCAAGTCTTTTTTCTGCAACACTTTACTTTGTCTTCTGTTCTTGACATCATAGATAAATCATTATATATTAAATATGTAATCAATCTATTTCAAATAATGGAGGATTCGCCATGTATGCATCCAACCGACAGCTTTTATCTCACAGCCAGCTGTGGCGTAAAATGACAGCGCTTTTACTGACATTTCTCTTATTGCTCACTGGTACATGTATCGGCGTCAGTGCGGATGATGACCAAACGTTGCTCACCGTCAACGGCAAAACCATTACACGTGATATGACCGTTGCGCAGGTCATTTCCCTGTTTGGTGCTCCCCGCCTGACAACCGATTCCATTTTCGGTGGCCAGGCATATACATTTTATAGCGATGGTTATCAGAACTATATATATCTGGAGACCAATGAAAACGGCGAGATCGCTTCTTATGGCACCATCAGCGAAGGGTTTTCCAGCCCAAACTTCAGCTATGGCGATCCCGAAGATTTCATTGTGCATTCCGGGGAATTCGCTTATGATCAGGATGATCGGCTATATGGCTATATCGGTTATTGCGCCGACCGGTTCACGATGAATGAACAAATCTGGGATGCCAATGCCGTGCATTATAACCAGGCCATCTGGCAGCATGCCGTTTTAATGTGGAATGCAATTTCCGAACTATACGGTTACCATACGCCGCTGACCTTTAATGAACACGCTTTTTACGCACAGGCACAGCTGATTGAAAATGGCAGCAATTTATATGATTACTGCAACGCCATCAGCAGCTCTGATTTTTCACTGGTTGCCCGGGGCTCCAACGCTTTCGTTGGCTACTGGTATCCAAACCCCCTCAGGCTGGCTTCTTATGCCCGCAGATATCGCGCGCCCGAGGGCTACTATCCGATCTTTTCCTTTGACCAATATGATATTACCACTATTGGCTTTTTAAATCCTTCGTTTTTCGACCAAGGCCAGCCGGTAGCTTATACACAACGGGAACAACAACTGCTTGCCGCCGCCCGGGAAGAATATTATAACAGCGTTTCCATTTGGAACAGTGCAACTGATTACTTTGTTACCGAGCCGCAATACAACACCCTTCCTTTAACTGCGGGAGAAATCCGGCCTGAAAAAATCGCTGGTGCCATCGGTTATCTAAACGCCATTCGCGTCGGTGCAGGCCTGCCCAAACTCACAGAATCCCCTGAATTGACCGAGGGCGCGCAGTGTAAGGCGGCGCTGACGATGTATCTGTCTAAAAACAACATCAGTAATCCTTCTCCACATAATCCGCCGCACATTGATGGCATCTCTGATGAATTTTACGCGCTCTGTCAAAACGGCAGCGGCGAAAATCTGTTTCATGGAAATGTTCTGACCTCTATTACCAACGCGTTGGAAGACTCTTATGGAACCGGTCAATATATCTCGCGCGGCCACCGTTATAATCTGTTGGATCCCCATTGGAAATATATCGGTCTGGGCTCTTCTGTTCCCACCCTTTCGATCGGCACACAAGGCGTCCATAAATTCAGCGGTTATCAAAGCTGTGATGAAGAATTAGTGGCCTGGCCCTCCAAAGGCATTATGCTGGCCGAAGCAGGCCTTACCAATATGTTTACCGCCTGTTTTTATAAAAATTACACAATCACCGATCAGACAACCGTAGAAATGACCTGTCTGAACACCGGTGAAAGCTGGATATTTGACGAAGAGAAAAGCACCGCTGATTATACGTTCCAACGGGGCGGCAATATGGTTTCGTTTTATGACAGCAGTGTCAGCTTCCGCATTGGAAACGTCTATCAAATTACCTTAAAAAATGTGCAAACCACCGACGGCCAGTTGACCGACTATACCTATCGGTCGGTTTATGAAACCGGTTATGTTGGGTCCGCTGACAGCGTCACTGTAACGCTCAATCATCAAAATCTGCAAATGGTTCCGGGCATGACCTCCAAGCTCTCTGCCACCGTTTCTCCTGCAGATGCACCAAATAAAATGGTCTGGTGGAGCAGCTCTGATCCATCTGTTGTCTCGGTTACCGAAAACGGAACGCTGACCGCCCATAAAAAAGGTTCCGTCGTTATTACAGCACAAACAGACAGCGGCATCTCAGCGCAGGCTACCATTACTGTTTCAGACGGTATACGCGGTGATATTAATGGTGACGGCTTTATTAATAACAAAGACTTCTCCCGGCTGAAAGCCTATCTGGCAGACGATACTGTTGTAATCGCGCGGGAAAATGCCGAGCTGACCGGCGATTCCAATATCAGCAATAAAGATCTGTCCCGCCTGAAAGCCTATCTGGCAGACGATACTGTTACGTTTGGATGATCTATTCTATCAAGTCAAAAATTCATGTTGCCGGCTAGAACTTCTGCGATCCACACACAGAAAAATCCATGTTTTTTCCTACAGGCCCTGCATCTTATTGTTTGCATGCAGGGCCTGCGTCTTTCGCCGTTGTATCAATATTGGTGGTAAACATCAGTCTTCGTCTTCACAAAAGGAAGCTGCCGGCCTGCATCATCCACAGTCATGTTGTCTACGGTCACATTTCCTATGGCCACCTGTCTGGTCTTCACAGCCAGCATCGCCTGCGCTCCGGAAACATAAGACGATTGCGCAATGGTGAAATTCTTCACCTGGGCATACTGCAAATCCCCAAACAGCGGATATTGCATCCCTGTCATTTTATATCCGTTTCCGTCAAGAATTCCGATGAATCGATTCGGGATATAGCTTCCCTGCGTCGCGGGAATTCCGGTAAAATCCAGGTTCGCCTCCAGCCTGTAATATCCGTACCGATTCTCATGAGCCAGACGGATCAATTCCGCTGCCGAGGTAACCGGGATCACCTGGGGGCTTTCGTAAATACCGCCGAAGCTGAAATCCCCGGTCGCTCTTTTGACAATGCCGTAGAGCATCCGTTTGACGGCGATGCTCTCGCTTCTGGTGCCGTTTTGCGCATCCTTTTCGAAGGCTGCCTGGAACTGTTGGATCACGGCCTGTGCATCAAAATACGGGATACGCTTCAGATTTTCTTTCACCGTTTCAAACCGGTTGAGCTTGTATTGCTTCCATGTGATATTCGGATCACCCGTAATCTTCTGCAAAGCGTCCAGATCGTTTTCACTTAAGGCCGACATATAGATCATATAACCGCCCTCGTAACCGCCGACTCCCAGCATCTCCATGCCCAGGCGTTTGAAAGAATGGGTATCCGGCGAACCATTGTCATTGTGAGACTGATACCAGTTCATATAGTAAAAAGATTCAAAACCGTAACTCCCGTCTGTGGCTGTGGCTACTTTTTCCGTAGAGCCCTTTTCCAGATTTCGTATAGAGATCCTGTTCTCCCACAGATCTTCTATATTCTGTAGATCCATTTGTCTGATTTCCTCTACACTTAAATCACTGTACACTGTGCTAAACGATGAGTTCCCGCCTTCGGTATGGGTCGCCTGTACTGCAACCGCCGCCTTCTGCTCCGCCGTAAGCCGGAGAAATGCCTGGGCCGCCAGATAATCCAGCACATACCCGGTCTCAAACATCTCGCTGTAATAGCTTTTGATCTTCTCCGGCGAATC
>CALWVA010000058.1 GCA_944384875.1 uncultured Clostridia bacterium | reverse complement strand
GACTCCTTTCATCCGCATGAAATGTTGGAAATGCTGCTGTTTGCCTGCAATCCCCGGCGGGATACCAATCCCATCGCCCACCGGCTGATTGATACATTCGGTTCTTTTTCCGGTGTGCTAAATGCGCCGTATGAAGAATTGCTGAAGGTGGATGGAGTAGGAGAGGCCGCGGCCTTTTTATTGAAGCTTTTGCCTGCATCGGCCCGGGTATATATGGAGGACAGCGTGCGGGAAGGTGTAGTTATCCGTAACTCTGAAGATGCTTATAGGCAGTTGCGAGTGCATTATGTAGATCAAACTGTCGAACAACCCTCCGCACTGTTTCTGGACGCTAAACACAGGGTCATCAATTGGGCCAAAACCGGCGGTGGTTCGAATTTTTCCTCTGAAATCATTGCGAAAACGCTGGTTTCTCTGGCTATGAAATATAACGCTGTTTATGTTATCATGTGCCATAACCATCCCAGTGGCGTAGCTCTGCCCAGCGAGCAGGATTGTATTGCCACCAGGACGGCGCAGGCATTGCTGAAACCCATGGATACTCGCATTGTGGATCATATTATTTTGGGCGGGGATGATTATGTTTCCATGGCGGATTCCCAGCGCTATAAAATGCTGTTTATCTGATTCAGCCGTCAAAGTCTTCTATATATTGCTGTAACTGTGTTTCATTATCTACTTCGATGCCGGCGAACAGTTGTTCTTGGTCTGTATCAGGTAACGCACTCAGATCAATTTCTAAAATTTCCTGCGGTGTTTGCTGCCCGTTGGAAAATACAGCGACTTTGCCGTTGTATTCTTTCAGAATATATTTGGGCAATGTTGTTTGTTTTGCCGGTTGACCTTTAACGATCAGAATGCCGGTTGTGGCTGCAAGCAGAATCAACAGGGCAATCAAAATGATCATCATAGAACGTCGGGTTGTATGCATATAGATTTCCCCTTTTTTTGCTAGTATGTGTCGGTCGATTTATCCTATGCAAAAAAAGTAAAATTTGATTTTTCTGTAAAGCTGTGTTATAATTTAAAAATATCAAGCCGATTTGAAGATTTTTGTCAATGGGTATATCTTTGTTCAAAAGAGGCGGTTGATGTACATGCCATCCAAGAGAAATGACAACAAGAAATTTATTGATAAATTTCTGGGAATGTTCGGGTTCAGACGGCCGATTCGGTCGAAGCGAACGCAACGTTCTGACTTTGTGCGCCATCCTGAACAGGAAAGCCGGATATTGATGGACGATGATTTTAAAGTACGTCGTTCAGAGGATTACACCAGGGAAGTTCCGATTGTGCGGAATACGCAGACATCTGGGCACGTCGGGCAAAGTAGCCGGCGCACGCGGCCGGATGCGTCGAAAAGGCCGGCTTCCAAACGGCATTCGACTGAGCGTTTTGCGCATACACGTCAGGATTTTGAAGCAGATTTGACCGCGCAGGAGCCGGAAGCGTTTCCGGTTTTGGGCGAGAATTTTGAAATTTTGCAGCCAGCTAGGACACAGACGCATACTACCGGTGGTACAAGAATTACCAGCAGATCACAAAGTGGGAGAAAAACATCTTCCAAGAAGAAAAAAAAGAAAAGCGCGTGGCGCACAGTCGGACGGGTTGTATTGTCGCTGTTTTTGGTGGGGGTTATATCCTTTTGCCTGATTGTCGGCGCTTTTATGGTTTATGTATTTGCGTTTGTAGATAACACAGTAGACAACAATCTA
This sequence comes from uncultured Clostridia bacterium, assembly GCA_944384875.1. Classification (GTDB taxonomy): domain Bacteria; phylum Bacillota; class Clostridia; order Oscillospirales; family Acutalibacteraceae; genus RUG14109. Next base: position 8,911 of record CALWVA010000058.1, on the reverse strand, counting down.
AACGATCTGACGTTAAATTATACCACGGTTTTGTATGCGCAGGATGGAGACAAGCAGGTGGAGATCGGCCGGCTGCATGGCGAAGAAAACCGTGTTTGGGTCGGGCTGGAAGAGATGCCGGTCATGCTGCAGCATGCTTTTGTGGCGATTGAAGATAAGCGTTTTTATGATCATGATGGCGTCGACTGGAAACGCACTTTTTCTGCATTTGCCAATCTGCTGTTTCATTTTTGGGACAGTGAACAGGGCGGATCCACTATTACGCAGCAGCTGGTGAAAAATCTGACCGACGACAATGAAACTTCCGGGGTAGAAGGAATTATGCGGAAGGTGCGCGAGATTATGCGCGCCCGCTATCTGGAGGGAGAATATTCCAAAGACACGATTTTGGAGTGTTATTTGAATACGATCCATCTTGGAAATGGTGTAGACGGCGTAGAGGTTGCGTCTAATTATTATTTTGATAAAAAAACGTCAGAGCTGACTTTGGTGCAGTGTGCAGCGTTGGCAGCCATCACCAGGGAACCGAGTTTGTATGAGCCCTATGGTCATCCGGACAAAAACAAATCTCGTCGCAATCTGGTTTTGGATGAAATGTGTGATCAGGGATATATTACAGAGGAAGAACGGGATGAGGCGAAGGCCGCCGACATCGAGCTGCGTGATACGCCTTCCACAACGTTGTCCAGAACGGATCGGATTGAGGAAGAATATAATTCCTGGTTTGTGGATACGGTGATTGAACAGGTTATTGACGACCTGATGGAAACGCAGGATCTCAATGAAGAAACCGCTGAACAAAGGCTATATACCGGTGGATATCATATTTATACAACGATGAATCTGGATATTCAGGACCGGATGGAAAGAGCTTTCAAAAATGACGATAATTTTATGAAAGTAACTAGCGAGAGTGGCGATTCACCGCAGGCCGCTATGACGGTGATGGATTATGAAGGCCATGTGTTGGGTATCGTTGGCGGGCGCGGTGAAAAAGAGGGGAACCGGTTGTTTAACCGGGCAACCAGTCCGCGGCAGACCGGTTCTGCGATTAAGCCTATTACCTGCTATGCGCCGGCACTGGAGTATAACATCATCACTTACGCTTCTTATATGCGGGACGGCCCAGTGACCGAATTGGCCAACGGCGCCAGTCCGCCGGATTCTCCATGGCCGAGAAATTATTCGGGTTATTACAGCGGAAACGTATCGGTCTTATATGCGCTGGAACAGTCGCTGAATACCATTCCGGTGAAACTGGTGCAAGAGATGGGGCTTCAGAGATCTTATGATTTTGCGACGGAAAAGTTGGGTATCAGCACGTTTGTAGAATCTGTTGAAGTCGACGGTGAAATTAAAACAGATTTAGGTGAATCGTCTCTGGCACTGGGTGGCAGCGTGTATGGCGCAACCACTATGGATATGGCGGCGGCTTATGCGGCTTTCGGAAATTTGGGCAAATATTGGGAGCCTACCACTTATTACAGAGTGATGGACCAGAAGCAGGAAAATGTTATTTTGCAGCAGCAGGATAAGCCCACGACCGCTATGGGTGAAGATACGGCGAATATTATGTGTGAAATGTTGCAGCTGGTTACCAGAGATGGAACAGGCTCCGGCGCGCGGTTTGGTAATTGGGAGATTATGAGTAAAACCGGCACCAGCAGCGGCACGAAGGAGCGCTGGTTTGTAGGCGCGACGCCGTATTATGTAGGGGTTGTAATGTTTGGCCTGGATAATCATGAAGATATGCACGGGTTATACTCTAATCCGGCGCTGCGGCTTTGGAATGCTGTAATGCCATATATTCATGAGGATCTGGAGACCAAGAAATTTCCGGAGAGCGATGATTGCGTTTATAAACGTTATTGCCTGACCAGCGGCAAGGTAGCGGTCAGCGGCTGTACAAATACGGCGTATGGCTGGTTTAAAAAAGATTATCAGCCTACCTGTACAACGCATTACGGTAGTATCGTCGATGATGCGGAAAAGCCTGCTTAAATTTGTCAATTTTATTGAAATCGGTATGCACAAACACCCTTTTATCATATACTTGATTGTATATTTGGATAAAAGGGTGTTGTTTTATGCAAAAAAAGATCCTGAGCTGTGTGTTGGTTTTTCTGTTTGCATTTAGTATCTGTGCACATGCCGACGTCAGTGAGCAGCCATATGTCGAAAGCGTAAATGGCTTGATTGCGACTGAGTATTATTCTGACGATTTACTGGAAGAGCCGTCGGAAACCGCTGCGACAGTGCCGATGACTACTGCACCGGGGGTTAAGGCGACGTCGGTAGTGTTGATGGAGGCTTCCACCGGCAAAATTTTGCATGAAAATAATGCGCGGGAGAAGCTGTTTCCTGCTTCTATCACTAAAATTATGACGATGCTGCTGGTGGTGGAGGCGGTGGACAATGGGAAAATTGCGTTATCTGATAAGGTGGAAACTTCAGAACACGCTGCGTCTATGGGTGGCTCTCAGATCTGGCTGAAACCGGGAGAGACTATGACGGTGGATGAGCTGCTCAAAGCGGCGGCGGTGGGATCTGCCAACGACGCCAGCGTTGCGCTGGCCGAGTATGTTGCGGGCAGTGAAGAAGGCTTTGTAGCGATGATGAACCAGCGGGCACAGGAACTGGGCATGGAGGATACAACGTTTCGTAACGCCTGCGGACTGGATGAAGACGGACATATGACCAGCGCGCGGGACGTAGCAATTATGGCCCGGGAATTGATCCGCCATGATACCATTAAAAAGTATTCTACAATTTGGATGGACAGCTTGCGGGACGGTGCGACTCAGTTGGTAAATACCAATAAGCTGGTTCGGTATTATATGGGGGCTACCGGCCTAAAAACTGGAACAACTGATAAGGCGGGTTTTTGTTTGGCGGCAACTGCGAAGAGAGACGGCATGGAACTAATTGCTGTAGTCATGCACGGTGAATCCTCCAACGAGCGGTTTACCGGCGGTAAAAAACTTTTGGATTATGGGTTTGCCAATTGGGGGATCGTCACACCTGAATTTGATATCGCGCAGTTACAGGATATTCGAGTCGTCAAAGGACAGAAACAGAGTGTGCAGATTGATGTGGATCCGATTCAAAATCAGTTAGTAAAAAAAGGTGGAGCGTCTGGCGTAACAACGGAGTTGTCGTTGGATGAGTCGGTGCAGGCACCTGTGCAGGAGGGGCAAAAGGTCGGCAGCGTCCGGGTTTTGGTGGATGGTGAGGAAGCAGCTATCTATAATGTATGCACAGTGGAAAGCGTAGAAAAGATCAATTGGAGATTTTGTTTTGCCAGGCTGTTCGCGCAGTTTCTGACGTTGTAAAAGAATTTCACATTTAGATATTCTGCAAGAATGATGAATACGCTGATCGTTGGATATCGGGTTTACGATTTTTTTAATAAATTCATGTTTTTCTATTGCAATGATCCTGGGTTTATTGTAAAATGAAATAAACAAAAAATATAGCAATTTTATTGGAGGATATCAAATGGCGGTTCAATTTAACGGAGACTTTGCTGCGCCGTTTATTCATGATTATGAGTTAGAGGCTATGCAGCCACAGGTCAAAGCAGCGCATGAGTTGTTACATTCCAAATCTGGTTTGGGCAATGATTTTCTCGGCTGGGTGGATTTACCGGTGAATTATGACAAGGCTGAGTTTGCCAGAATCAAACAGGCGGCGCAGAAAATCATTTCTGATACTGATGTGCTGATTGTGATCGGTATTGGCGGTTCATATCTGGGCGCCAGAGCAGCGATCGAGTTTTTAAAATCTCCTTATTATAACAACAAGAAAAAGGATACGCCGGATATTTATTTTGCCGGTAACAGTATCAGCTCAGATGCATTGACAGATTTGCTGGAGATCTGCGAAGGTCGGGATGTGTCGGTCAATGTGATTTCCAAATCCGGCACAACGACTGAACCGGCAATCGCGTTTCGTGTGTTCCGGGAGTATCTTGAGAATAAATACGGAAAAGACGGCGCAAAAAGCCGAATTTACTGTACTACCGATAAGGCCAGGGGTACGTTGAAGGCATTGGCTGATGCCCAGGGATATGAGACATTTGTGATTCCTGACGATGTAGGCGGGCGTTTCTCTGTATTAACCGCTGTCGGGTTGCTGCCGATCGCGGTCGCCGGCTGTGACATCGACGCTTTGATGAGCGGCGCTGCTGCTGCCAGAGAGGCTTACAGCGTACCCTGTGTCAATACCAACGATTGTTATAAATATGCGGCAACCAGACAGATCCTCGCAAGAAAGGGTAAGTCGGTAGAAATGCTGGTATGCTATGAGCCGCGCTTTACCATGATGGCAGAATGGTTTAAACAGCTTTACGGTGAGAGCGAGGGGAAAGATCATAAAGGTCTGTTTCCTGCGTCGGCAATCTTTTCCACCGATTTGCATTCACTTGGCCAGTATATTCAGGATGGGGTTCGGCTGCTTTTTGAAACAGTTGTGTGCATTGACAAGCCTGAGAAGGAACTGGTTCTGAAAAAAGAGGAACAGGATGGAGACGGCCTGAATTTTCTGGCAGATAAGCCGATGTCTTTTGTCAATCAGAAGGCTTATGAAGGCACGATTCTGGCGCATACTGACGGGGGTGTGCCGAATCTGGTGGTTCATATTGACCAGGCGGATGAGTATGAGCTGGGTTATCTGATTTATTTCTTTGAAAAAGCCTGTGCGATTTCCGGGTATATGTTGGGTGTTAATCCGTTTAATCAACCCGGCGTAGAGAATTATAAAAGCAATATGTTTGCGCTGTTGGGCAAACCTGGATATGAATCGGCTAAGGCAGAGTTGGAGAAGCGGCTGCGTAAATAAATGGTCAACAGACTGTTTTGGCTTTAATCGCCGGAGGTTAAAGGCGGTTTTACAATAAAATTTTATAAGGGGATGGACAAAATGATATCTCTGATCATCGGCAAACGGGGTTCGGGCAAGACCAAACATTTGATCGAATGTGTGAATGATGCGGTCCAGAGTTCCAAAGGCAACGTTGTTTGCATCGAAAAGGGTAACACCCTCACTTATGATATTACGTCGTCTGCAAGACTGGTAGACGCCGAAGTTTATGGCATCAGTGGTTATGATGCTTACTATGGCTTTTTAAGTGGAATCTGCGCTGGGAACTATGACGTTACAGATATTTTCGGTGACGCCACGTTGCGGATTATTGGCCGGGATTATGATCTGGTGGCAGATTTTATTTCGAGAGTTTCGGCTTTGGCTGAGGAATCCAATACCCGGTTCACCTTTACACTTTCTTGTGATGAGAGTGACTTGCCGGACAGAATTTTTGAATTTGCCCGGAAAATTTAAAGGTTAGATTTTAAATATTGTGATGCCGGATCATTGAATCCGGCATCATTTTTGCAAAATCTCTTGCATTTGGCAACGGTTTTCGTTATAATAATTATATTCTATTCTTGGAGGTAACAGGTTTGGAAGGTTCAAGCAGCATTCTGGTTATAATTGTATATGTAGTCATTATCGGTGCCGCAATGTATTTTATCCTGATTCGGCCGCAAAGAAAAAAGCAAAAAGCCGAAGCGAAAATGCGCGATAATGTGCAGGTTGGGGATGAAATCTTGACGATTGGCGGCATTTATGGTAAAATTATTGCAATGAAAGAAGAATCTTTCATTATTGAATCCGGCCCTGACCGGGCAAAGATCCGGGTTGCCAAGTGGGCGTTGCAGCAGAATTTTACGGTGCATGAGGATATACAGGAGGACAAGCCGGTTAAACGTTTTGGCTGGAAGAAAAAGAAGGAAGAAGAGCCGGTCGAAAAATAACCGTTCTGAATAGGTCGCTTACCGCATATATTGAAATAGAATATTTCAGATAAGCGGGGGCGGCGTATTTGAGCGAGATGAAAAAAAGCGACGGCTGGATGGCGTATATAAAGCCTTTGGGAATTGGCGTTGCAGTCGGTCTGCTATTGACAGCTTTATGTATGGTGTTGTTCGCGGCAATTTTAGCCGCTTATGACGTTTTTGATTTTTTGGTGACAGTGTTCTCATTGACAGCGCTGGTGTTGGGTGCTGTTGCAGCGGGTTTTACCGCTTCAAAGTTGTATGGGAAAAACGGGTTACTGATCGGTATGGTTGTCGGCGTTGTTCTGTTTGCGTTGATTTTACTGGTTTCACTGGCAATCAACCCGCAGAGTGTGACAATACAGACGTTGATCAAATTGGTTGTAACAGTTTTATGCGCCGGCTTGGGCGGTATTCTCGGAGTCAACCTGAAAAGGCGTAAAAAATTGATTTAATGAATCTGAAAGGGATGTTTGAAAATGAAACATATTAAAACGCTCAACAAAGTGAATCTGAAACAAACGGCTGCCAAGGGCGGCTGCAGTGAGTGTCAAACTTCTTGCCAGTCGGCGTGCAAGACCTCCTGCACAGTGGCAAACCAGAAGTGCGAGAAATAATTTTAAACATGCTGTCAATCAGGCGGACCAAATCTGTCCGCCTGATTTGCTGTCGTGGTTGAAAAGACAGGATTGTGTTATGATACATAAATTTTCTTTAAATCATTATAATATTGTGCTGGACGTTTGCAGCGGCGCGGTGCATGTGCTGGATGACCTGAGCTTTCGTTTAGTGGATTTCACAAGTGCACAGATGCCTGCGCGCTGTCCGGAAGAGGCCTATGCGGCATTGTCGGATTACAGCCGGGACGAGGTGTCGGAAGCTTATGGTGAGTTGTATACCTTGGTACAGGATGGGTTGCTGCACACAGAAGACGATTATGATCAGTTTATCGGGAAGATCGCACCGGCCCCGGTCAAAGCGATGTGTCTGCATATTGCCCATGACTGCAACCTGCGGTGTGATTATTGCTTTGCAGCCAAAGGAGATTTTGGCCATGGCAGAAAGCTGATGCCGCTGGAAGTCGGAAAAAAAGCGATTGATTTTCTATTGAATAATTCCGGGAACCGCAGAAATCTGGAGGTAGATTTTTTCGGCGGCGAACCGCTGATGAACTTTGATGTTGTCAAACAGATTGTGGAATATGCCCGTTCGAAAGAGGCGGAATATCAGAAAAAATTTCGATTTACGGTTACGACGAACGGCCTTTTACTGGACGATGACATCATGGATTATATCAATCGGGAGATGGACAATGTGGTTCTTTCGATTGATGGACGTAAGGAAATTAACGACAGTTTGCGGGTGACGCCGAATGGAAAAGGCTGTTACGATATTATTGTTCCAAAATTTCAGGAACTGGTCCGGCGCCGAAATGGACAGCAATATTATGTTCGGGGTACATTTACCCGCAAAAATCTGGATTTTTCCAAAGATGTTCTGCACTTATATGAATTGGGTTTCGATCAGATTTCCATCGAGCCGGTTGTTTCTGATCCGAACGTGCCTTATTCGCTCAAATTAGAAGATGTTCCGGCAGTAGCACAGGAATATGAACGGCTTGCTAAGGAAATCATTAAAATCAGAAAATCCGGAAAAAGTATTAACTTCTTTCACTTTATGCTCGATTTAGATCAGGGACCGTGTGCAATTAAACGGTTGCGCGGCTGCTCCTGCGGTAATGAGTATGTGGCTGTTACCCCGGAGGGGGATATTTATCCATGCCATCAATTTGTGGGCATTGACGGCTTTAAAATGGGAACGCTGGATGAAGGCGTTATTGATCCTGCAATGAAACAGGCGTTTTCTAAGGCAAATGTTTTTAATAAACCGCATTGCCGGAATTGTTGGGCGCGATTTTATTGCAGCGGTGGCTGTAATGCCAATTCACAGCAATATGCCGGCGGTATTTTGCAGCAACATGAGGTTTCCTGTGAGCTGGAACGTAAACGGCTGGAATGTGCGATTATGCTGAAAGCGGCGTTGGCGGATCAGGAATAGAGTCTAAACGATATGTAACGCGGCAAAGCCGCGTTTATGCCCCCTTAGTTAAATGGATATAACGGTCCCCTCTAATTTATAGATATGTCTTCCGCCTTTGACAAAAAGGCGGAAGGTCTGTAGAATAAAAGTAATTATATGTTTTATACGTCCCTGTACCTCAGCAGGATAGAGGGTCCGCCTCCTAAGCGGAACGCCCCCGGTTCGAATCCGGGCAGGGACGCCAGAAACAACGCCGAAAGCCTTGTAAGCAAGTGTTGCAAAGTGCGAGAGAACAGGGTCTGAAAATAATTCATATTGATCCTGAGGGTTTTGAGCAAAACGGATCTATGTTAAGTTACCCAAAAGAAGGCATAAAAAAGGATGACATAGTGTTTCATACGACAGCTGCGAATTTTATGAAAGATTTATGTGAGCATCTAAAACTTTAATAAGGAAAACTAAATATGAAAAAAATATTGATTTTAGGAGCCAGTGGTTTCGTTGGAAGAAAATTGTATGAAAAGTTGACGAAACACCCCCTCTGTTATGTGACCGGAACATATTACACGAAAGCTGTACATGAGCTCGCCTATGTCAATTTGCTAAATGATTCAAGTGTTAAATGGATTATCGCCAAAACAAATCCGGATATTATTATTTGGGCTGTAAAAGATATGCCTAGTGAAAGAGATTTAATAACAATAGGGTTGAAAAATGTTTTAAAGTATAGTTCTGTTAAATGTAAAATGGTTTATTTGTCAACGAATGTATTTAACGGAGGTAAAGGAAGCTATAAAGAACATGATCAACCGGATTATTTGTGTCAAGGCCACCATGCTGACGATTATGTAATAGCTAAATTGCTCGGTGAAAAAATGATAAAGCAAAGAGCAAACTATGTTATTTTGCGGCCAGGTGTTATTTTTGGAAAAGATTTTCAAGGAAATTGGGATAGCAGAATTTCGAAGATGATAAACAATGTTTTTGATCATAAATATATCAAAGTTTCAAAAAGACGAATCGCAACATGGGTAGAT
>CALWVA010000057.1 GCA_944384875.1 uncultured Clostridia bacterium | reverse complement strand
TGCTGGTAAAAATTTCTTTTATGTGAGAGCTTGACAAAACTTTAACTTTTTGTTATACTATCTCTGCTAAAAGAACAAAGACGTTCACCTATATCATTTTATGCGCTAGCGCGGTTTATGACCGCGCGGTAGTATTGATGACATTGGTGAGTGTCTTTGTTTTCTGTTATATGGAGGTTGATTACATTGTTAAAAGAAGGTCAGGTGCGAATTCCATCGGGTTGCGCCATCTCCGGCATTTTTTGCAAATCCGGCAAACGGATGAGCGGAGAAGCGATTATTGAATCGATTCGGATCATGCACGACCGCAGCAACGGGCTGGGCGGCGGTTTTGCCGCTTACGGCATTTATCCCGAATATAAGGATTATTACGCATTTCATGTGTTTTATGACAACCATGAAGCAAAAAAAGACTGTGAAGCCTTTCTGGAACGGCATTTCGACATTATCAACCTGTCGAAGATCCCCACCCGCAAAATCCCGCAGATTACCGACGAGCCGCTGATCTGGCGGTATTTTGTAACACCGCTGCATACCAAGCTGGCTGAAAGCCAGTTGGACGAAGATGAATTTGTAGTCAAATGTGTATTCCGGGTCAACACCGAAATTAACGGTGCCTATGTGTTCTCCAGCGGCAAGGATATGGGTGTATTTAAAGCGGTAGGTTTTCCGGAAGACGTCGGCCGGTTTTACCGGCTGGAGGAATACGAAGGCTACTGCTTCACCGCACACGGGCGGTATCCCACCAACACGCCCGGCTGGTGGGGCGGCGCGCATCCCTTCGCGCTGCTGGATTGCTCGGTGGTACATAACGGCGAGATCTCCTCTTATGACGCCAACCGGCGGGCCATCGAGATGTACGGCTATAAATGCACATTACAGACCGACACTGAGGTCATCGCCTATATCTACGATTATTTAAAACGCAAGATCGGCCTGACCGAGCTGGAAATCGCCTCGGTCATCGCCGCGCCGTTCTGGCAGACCATTGAACGGATGCCCAAGGAGCAGCGCCAGCGCGCCGAATATCTGCGCAACGTCTTTGCCGGACAGTTGATAACCGGTCCGTTTTCGATTCTGGTGGGCTTCGACGGCGGGCTGATGGCGCTGAACGACCGGTTGAAGCTGCGGTCGATGGTGATCGGCGAAAAAGACGACATGGTTTATATGGCCAGTGAAGAATGCGCCATCCGGATTATCCAGCCGGAGCTGGACCGGGTCTGGTCGCCCAGAGGCGGCGAAGCCGTCATCGTCACGCTGGATGAAGCTGCAAAAGCGGCATACCAGTCGCGGGCTTAAAGAAAGGAAGGAGCAACCAATGGGTATTGCATATATTTATCCTCCATACGAGGTTGTAAGAAATAAAGACCGCTGCATCGGCTGCCGCGTTTGCGAGCGGCAGTGCGCCAACGAAGTGCACCATTATTCCGAAGAAGCGGGCTGCATGATGGCAGACGAGTCCAAATGCGTCAATTGCCACCGCTGTGTATCGCTATGTCCCACCCGGGCGCTGAAAATCGTCAAGACCGATCACACCTTCAAGGAAAACGCCAACTGGTCGGGTAAGGCAATCCAGGAAATCTACCGGCAGGCAAGCACCGGCGGCGTACTGCTTTCCAGTATGGGCAATCCGGAGCCTTATCCCATCTATTTTGACAAAATTCTGCTCAATGCTTCGCAGGTTACCAACCCGTCTATCGACCCGCTGCGCGAGCCGATGGAGACAAGAGTGTTTCTGGGCAAAAAGCCCAAGCAGATCAAGCGGGATAAAAACGGCAACATCCTGCCGCAGAACACCCCCCATCTGGAGCTTTCGATGCCGGTGATGTTCTCGGCCATGAGCTATGGTTCCATCAGCTACAACGCCCATGAATCATTGGCCAGAGCCGCCAGAGAACTGGGCATCTATTATAACACCGGTGAAGGCGGCCTGCATGAAGACTTCTATCAATACGGCGCCAACACCATCGTGCAAGTAGCCTCCGGCCGCTTCGGCGTACACAGTGATTATCTGGATACCGCCGCCGCCATCGAGATCAAAATGGGCCAGGGCGCCAAGCCCGGCATCGGCGGACATCTGCCCGGCACCAAGATTGTGGGCGACGTCTCCCGCACCCGGATGATTCCCGAAGGCTCCGACGCGATCTCGCCCGCGCCGCACCACGATATTTATTCCATCGAAGATCTGCGGCAGCTGGTATATTCGTTAAAAGAAGCCACCAACTATGAAAAGCCGGTGATCGTCAAGATTGCGGCGGTACATAACGTTTCAGCGATTGCCAGCGGCATCGCCCGCAGCGGCGCAGACATCATCGCCATCGACGGCTACCGCGGCGGTACCGGCGCGGCGCCTACCCGGATCCGCGACAATGTGGGCATCCCGATTGAACTGGCGCTCGCCTCGGTAGACAAACGCCTGCGGGACGAAGGTATCCGCGACGATGTATCCATCGTGGTGGGTGGCTCGATCCGCTCCAGCGCCGACGTATTCAAAGCCATTGCACTGGGCGCAGACTGCTGCTATATTGGAACCGCGGCGCTGCTGGCGCTGGGCTGCCACTTGTGCAGAAGCTGCCATGAAGGAAAGTGCAACTGGGGAATCGCCACGCAGCGCCCCGACCTGGTCAAACGCCTGAACCCCGATATCGGCTATAAGCGGCTGGTCAATATGCTCACCGCGTGGAACCATGAAATCAAAGAAATGATGGGCGGCATGGGCATCAACTCAATTGAAAGCCTCAAGGGCAACCGCCTGATGCTGCGGGGAATCGGCATGACCGAGAAAGAGCTGGAGATTCTCGGCATCAAGCACGCCGGCGAATAAGGAGGAGCGCGGAGCATGAAACGAGTATATGTAAATGAAAAATGGTGTCTGGGCTGTCATCTGTGCGAATACAACTGCGCCTTTGCCCAGACTGGTAAAGAGGATATGGCGCTGGCCCTCAAGGGCAAACAGATTCACCCGAACATCCGGGTAGAAGACGGTGACAACATTCATTTTGCTGTCAACTGCCGGCATTGCGACGAGCCGCTGTGTGTCAAGAGCTGTATCACCGGCGCGCTGAGCCGGGATGAAAACGGAGTCATTACCATCGATAAAGAGCATTGTATTCATTGCTACACCTGTATTTTAAGCTGTCCTTACGGCGCGATTGTCCCGTCGGAGGAGGGCGCGATCCAGAAATGCGAGCTGTGTATCAAAACCACCCAGGGCACACCACGCTGCGTGGCGGGATGTCCCAACAACGCCATCGTATTTGAGGAGAGGTGAACGACATGGAATATGTAATTATCGGCAATTCAGCGGCGGCGGTGGGCTGCATTGAAGGCATCCGGCAGGTGGATCAGACCGGTGGAATCACCGTCATCAGCGATGAAAAATACCATACCTATTCCCGTCCGCTGATCTCTTATCTGTTGTTGGGCGAAACTACCGAAGCCAATATGTATTACCGGCCGGCGGATTTTTATAAGAAAAACAACGTCACCTTTATGCCCGGCAAAACCGTAACCGCCATCGACCCGAAAGCACATCAGGTTTGTCTGGACGACGGCGCGAAGATTTCCTATGATAAGCTGTTGTATGCCACCGGTTCTTCGCCGTTTGTGCCGCAGATGCAGGGTCTGGAGCGGGTCAAAAAACAATTCACGTTTATGACGCTGGATTCTGCAAAAGCGCTGGATAAAACGCTGGATTCTTCTACCCGGGTACTGATTGTAGGCGCAGGACTGATCGGCCTGAAATGTGCTGAAGGCATCCGCCACAAAGTGGCAGACGTCACGGTGGTAGATTTAGCGCCCAATATTCTGTCGAGCATTTTGGACGACGACGCGGCGGCTATGATGCAAAAGCATCTGGAAAATCACGGCTTGCGTTTTTACCTCAATGACAGCGTCCAACAGTTTACCGAAGATACCGCTACGCTCAAAAGCGGCGCACAGGTCCCGTTTGATGTGGTAGTGCTGGCGGTAGGCGTGCGCCCGAATACCGCGCTGCTGGAGGAAGCCGGCGGCAAGGTCAATCGCGGTGTCGTCATTAACAACAAAATGAAAACCTCTCTGCCGGACATTTATGCCGCAGGCGACTGCACCCGCAGCCATGATATCTCGTCTGATACCGACCGAATTCTGGCGTTGCTGCCCAACGCCTATATGCAGGGGGAGACCGCCGGCATCAACATGGCGGGCGGCAAAGCAGTGTTTGATAAAGCGATTCCGATGAACGCCATCGGCTTTTTCGGGCTGCATATCATCACCGCGGGCAGCTATACCGGCAAGGCATATACGAAAATCGGCGAAAACACCTATAAAAAGCTGTTTGTGTCAGACGGGCTACTCAAAGGCTATATTCTGATCGGTGATATTGACCGGGCCGGTATTTACACCAGCCTGATTCGGGAACAGACACCGCTGAGCGACATCGACTTTGACCTGGTGTTTGAGAAGCCCGGCCTGTTGGCGTTCAGCCGGGAAAAACGGGCGCAAATATTGGGAGGTGCGAAATAATGACCATCGACGCTGCAAATATGCACTTTCAGGTTTTAAACGAAAAAATCCGCAATAACAGCAGTAAAAAAATCACCATTGACAACTGCTGCGGCCAGCGGTATATCGGCGCGGGCATGTCCGGCCGGAACATCACCATTAACGGCACGCCGGGCAACGCGCTGGGCGCTTACCTGAACGGATCGGAAATTCAGGTTAACGGCAACGCGCAGGACGCGGTCGGTGATACAATGAACGACGGCGCTATCATTATCCACGGCAATGTGGGCGATGCGCCGGGATATGCCATGCGCGGCGGACGGATCTTTGTCCGCGGCAACGCTGGTTACCGGGCCGGCATCCATATGAAGCAATATAAAGAGAAAAAGCCGGTCATCATCATCGGCGGCCGGGCCGGCAGCTTTCTGGGCGAATATCTGGCCGGCGGCATTATCGCCGTCTTGAATCTGCAAAACGAACAACCGATTATCAGCAATTTCACCGGCACAGGTATGCACGGCGGCAAAATTTTTCTGCGCTGTCAGACGGTTCCCGATAATCTGCCCGCGCAGGTCAGCGCCGAACCGGCGCAACCGGCGGATTTCAAAGAACTTGCGCCTCATTTGAAAGCCTACTGCAAACAGTTTGAGTTGGATTATGAACAGCTGGCAGCCGATACATTTTTCGTGCTCAAGCCCAACGCGAAAAATCCATATAAAAAATTATATACGCAAAACTAACCCATCAACTCTGTTTTTCGGTTTGGAGATATAAAGATGTGTGCCCTTTCCAACAGCGATGTATTACAATTTATTCGGGAAAACGACATTAAATTCATTCGATTGTCGTTTTGTAACCTGTTCGGCGTTCATAAAAATATCGCTGTGCTCTCTGACGCCCTCGCGGACATTCTGGAACACGGCATTTCGATCAGTTGCACACCGTTCCCAGAACTGCGAGACTGGTGTGCAAGCGCCGTGTTGCAACCGGACCCGTCGACCCTGACGCTGCTGCCCTGGCGGCCCGCGCAAGATGGTGTTGTCCGCCTGTTCTGCGATCTACAGACGGCAGATGATGCCGAGCTTGCGCTGGACGGCCGCACCATGCTGCGACGGGTGTTGGCTGATTACCACCGGCTGGGCCTGACGCCGAAGGTCGGAACCGATTGTGAATTTCATCTGTTTAAAATGGATGCGGCCGGTGAACCAACGCTGACGACCGCCGATCAGGGCGGCTATTTTGATATTGAACCACTGGACAAATGTGAAAATGTCCGGCGGGATATCTGTCTGACGCTGGAACAGATGGGCATCGTCCCCCGGCAGTCTTATCACGAAAAAGGACCCGGCCAAAACCAGATTGATTTCCAGCACGCGCCGGCGCTGGACGCCGCCGATCATTTTCTGACCTTTAAATCTGTGGTCAAGGCGATTGCGGCGCAAAACGGGTTTTATGCCTCGTTTATGCCTAAACCGATTGCAGACGGTTGCGGCAACGGGCTGCACATCAATCTGTCGATCTATGCGCAGGAACGTAATATCTTTTCGCTGGATCAACATCATCACTGCCCGCAGGCGCACAGCTTTATCGCCGGTATATTGCGTCATATTCGGGAAATCACCGCCTTTTTAAATCCGCTGGTCTGTTCTTATGACCGGCTGGGAAACTTTGAAGCGCCCGGCACCGTCTCCTGGTCTTACAGACAGGGCGATCAGTTGCTCTGGGTTCCCGAGCCGTTGCCCGGCCGCCTGCCGATTATCAAGCTGCGTTCCCCCGACCCCGCGGCAAACCCCCATCTGGCTCTTGCGATGATTTTAAAGGCCGGGCTGCTGGGGATGCAGGAACAGCTGCAACTGCCGCCCCCTCTGGAAAATAGCGGTGATAGTCCGCCGGAACAATTGCCGCATACCTTGGAACAGGCTCTGGATCTTGCAGAGCAAAGCGCATTTGTCCGGGAATTTTTTCATCCTGCACTGCTGGACGCTTATCTGCGCCACAAACGGGCAGAATGCAAACAAAAGCCCGCGTTGTTGTATCAGTCCTATTTTAAAATGATTTAGGAGGCCCTGTTTATGAAACTGCGATTTACAAAAATGCACGGCTGCGGAAACGATTACATCTATTTCAACTGCTTTGATCAGCAAATCGACCAGCCCGAAGAGCTGGCAAAAACACTGTCTGACCGGCATTTCGGAATCGGCGGCGACGGGATCGTTCTGATCTGCCCGTCGGATGCCGCAAACGCCAAGATGCGAATGTTTAATGCCGACGGATCAGAGGGCAACATGTGCGGCAACGCCATCCGGTGTGTCGGCAAGTATCTTTATGATCACGACATCGTAAAAAAACGGCTGTTAAGCATCGAAACCCGCAGCGGCATCAAATTTTTGGATCTGCAGCTTGGCGACGATGGGCTGGTGTCCGGCGCGACGGTCAATATGGGAAAGGCTGTGCTGGATCCCGCCGCTATTCCAGTCAATATGCCGGGTGACCGGGTGATTGCCGAGCTGGCAAAAATCGATTGTTACGAATATAAGATCACCTGTGTATCCATGGGAAATCCCCACTGCGTTGTGTTCGGCGACGATCCAGATCTGCTGGATCTACCCCAAATCGGGCCGCTGTTTGAAAACAGCCCGTTGTTTCCAGAACGGGTCAACACTGAATTTGTGCAGGTCACCGGACCGGATTCCATTAAAATGCGGGTCTGGGAACGGGGCAGCGGCGAAACGCTGGCCTGTGGAACCGGCGCCTGCGCCAGCGTGGTCGCGGCGGTAGAAAACCGCTGCTTTGAAAAAGAGCAGGATATCACCGTGCAGCTCGCCGGCGGGCAGCTGACCGTCAATTATAACGATGACCGGGTGTTAATGACTGGCCCTGCCACCGCCGTATTCTCCGGCGAGATCGAAATCTGAGCATCTATACAGGCCTGTGGATTGTTCCCGGGCCTGTTTTTTTCAGATTGCCAAACCGGCCGGGTTGTGCTATGATAAATACAGCTTCATTGGTCTTCATCAATCCCGGCTGCTATGCCGCCGCTGTGCGGTAGTGCCATAAAACCGCAATGCACGGCAGTTCTATATATGAACTGACAGCGCCATGGCGGATATTTTACGATCTGGACAAGCAGCAGGTTTTATTCCCAGGAAAGGGCTGAAAAATATTGACTTCCATTATCGATTACGGCGCCGGCAATATTCAGAGCGTCAAAAACGCATTGGAGGCGCTGGGCGAATCTGCAATCATTACCTGCGACCGACATCAGATTTTAAACGCCGACCGGGTGATTCTGCCCGGCGTAGGCGCTTTCGGCGCGGCAATGACGCAGATCAACCGGCGCGGGCTGGCTGATACCATCCGAGACGCGGTCCAAAGCGGTATCCCGTTTCTGGGGATCTGTCTGGGGTTACAGGTGTTGTTTGACAGCAGCGAAGAAAGTCCGGGTGTTCCCGGTCTTTCATTGCTTCCCGGCGCTATCGTGAAAATTCCAGACGGCCCCGGCGTCAAAATTCCGCATATTGGCTGGAACTCTCTTGCGTTTTTAAAAGATTGCCCGCTGTTTTCCGGTATCAAAAACGGCGAATATGTGTATTTTGTACATTCCTTTTATCTGCGCGCGGCACAGCGGGCGGACGTTGCCGCCACCGCCGACTACGGCGTAACGATGGACGTGGCCGTCAGCCGCGACAATCTGTTTGCAACCCAGTTTCACCCCGAAAAAAGCGGTGCGGCCGGTTTAAAAATGCTGCGCAACTTTATCGGGCTGCACTGAAGGGAGGGCTCAACGATGCATGCCAAACGAATTATACCCTGCTTAGATGTAGATCGCGGCCGGGTTGTCAAGGGCATCAATTTTGTAGATCTGCGGGACGCCGGCGATCCGGTAGAATGCGCCGCCGCCTATGACCAGGCCGGCGCAGACGAGCTGGTGTTTCTGGATATCACCGCCTCCAGCGACAACCGACCTACGGTTGTGGAAATGGTCAAGGCAGTAGCGAAAACAGTGTTTATCCCGTTTACGGTGGGCGGCGGCATCCGCACCGTCGCCGATTTTCACACCATGCTTGCAGCCGGGGCGGATAAGGTCAGCATCAACTCTGCTGCGATCAGTGATCCGCAGCTGATCACAGACGCGGCCAAAGCATTTGGCAGCCAGTGTGTGGTGTTAGCGGTAGACGCTAAACGAACTCCCGCCGGCGGATGGACTGTTTACCGCAACGGCGGCCGGGTAGATACCGGGCTGGACGCTATCGAATGGATCAAGCAGGGCGTCGCGCTGGGCGCAGGCGAAATCCTGCTGACCAGCATGGACGCCGACGGCACCAAGGCGGGCTTTGATCTTGGGCTGACCCGCGCGGCAGCACAGGCGGTGCCGGTACCGGTGATCGCCTCCGGCGGCGCAGGTACACCGGAGCACTTTTACGAAGCGCTGACCAAGGGCGGCGCCGAGGCGGCGCTAGCGGCTTCGCTGTTTCATTATAAAGAGCTGGAAATCAGCCAGGTCAAAGCCTATTTAAAACAAAAAGGTGTCAGCGTCCGGCTGTAAGGCCGTATAAACGCGTTATATATAAAATGGTTTACACTATTGTTCAAAAGATTTCGATTGCTCTATGAAAACAATAGAGGTTTGATCAACTGTAAAGGAGTTCGAAAGATGGAGTTTATCGATCAGCAAATCAAAGAGATGGAACAGTATCTGCCCCCTTTGACCCGCCAGCCGGATTTTCGGGAATTCTGGGATCGTAATCTTCAAAAAAGCGCGGCACAGCCGCTCAACGCCCGGCTCACCCCTCGTGAAAATCCATTCGACGGCATTCAGAGCTTCGATTTATGGTATGATTCCGCCGACGGCGCGACCACCTGTCACGGGCTGCTGGTGTTGCCCGAAAAAAGCGGCAGGCTGCCGGTTATACTGCAATTCCACGGCTACTCCTGGTATTGCGGGCAGGTCAGCGATCAACTGGCGTTTGTCAACATGGGCATGGCGGTGTTGTCGATGGACCACCGCGGGCAAAACGGACAGTCGCCCGACAAACACGCCTACAACTCAGACTCGCTGGATTTTATGACCAGAGGCTGTGAAGACAAAGAGGATTATACGGTAAAATGGTCGATCTTAGACGGTGTGCGCGCGGTAGATTATCTGCTCTCACGGCCGGATATCGACGATACCAGACTGTTTACCCACGGCTCGTCTCAGGGCGGCGCGATGGCACTGTCAGTCGCCTGTATGGACCAAAGGGTTCGGTATTGCTTTTGCGATGTTCCCTCCAACTGCAACATCGAACGCCGGATCCAGAATCGCAACGGTTCATTCTCCCAGGTGACTGAATATCTGCGGCGGCGGCCAGACAAGCTGGAGCAGGTCTATCAGACGCTGAGCTATTTTGACATTATGAATATGGCGGAATACTGCAAAGCCGACGTATATGCTTCAGTCGGCCTGAAAGACACCACCTGCCCTGCTATTTGTTTTTACGCG
This sequence comes from uncultured Clostridia bacterium, assembly GCA_944384875.1. Taxonomy (GTDB): domain Bacteria; phylum Bacillota; class Clostridia; order Oscillospirales; family Acutalibacteraceae; genus RUG14109. The sequence continues at coordinate 843 of CALWVA010000057.1, read as the reverse complement.
GCATATAATCGGCTTCCCGGCAAAAAACAGATCGCGGTTTATCCCTTCGCCGAGCATGAAGGCGGCTGGTTCCATTACAATGAGAAAAAATTGCGGTTGATTCGCGAATTGATTGACCGATAATTCGCTACATGACAGATGGGTTTTGGATAAACGATATGGTGAAAACTGTCCGACTGCCGTTTTATAGCAGGGTCTAGCCAAAATTTCTGAAAAATGTGATGCTACACTGTCCGGTTACATCTTACCGTTTTACTATTTGTATATTTTATAACCCACCCATACATAAAAAGCCCTTAGAAAATACAAAATGTATTTTCTAAGGGCTTTTTTCGGTCAGCAGTCATATTGTGTTTTTATCTATGGTCATTTTACATCTGCCCCACATAAAACCGCTGTTCAAACCTGTTTCTTTTTCGAGCGGCGCAGCAACAACTCCCGCATAGATTTTTGTACAGGCGGTTCGGGATAGATCTGTTCCTCCCGCAGCCCGGTCATTGCGAAGATCAAAACAGTAAACACGCTGGTCTGCAATCCGATAATCTCAGCGTCCACAATTCCGTTGATTAAAATTGAAACAATAATGCCTACGATCAACGCAATCATCGGATTATAAGAATGATAACTGAAATTACGATACATTGCCGAGCAATAGCGGAGCATGCAAAAGCCTAACAGCAATGTTCCGATAATTCCAAAATTATATAGCGCGTCAAACAACAGGTTATGTGCATGCAGCATACAACCTGACCCCTTCATATCGGCAAACAAGCGGCCTAAATCCCAGGTTTCGAAAAATCGGGCGAACCAGTCGCTCTGCTGCATGGAGTCGTTTAAAATTCC
>CALWVA010000056.1 GCA_944384875.1 uncultured Clostridia bacterium | reverse complement strand
TCCAGGTCCATACACAGATCATGAATCCACAGGGTGGCACGTTTGCCCACCGTCGTCGGCTGCGCCGGCTGAAAATGGGTAAATGCCAGCGTCGGAGTCGCCTTATATTTTTTTGCGAACTCCGCCAGCAGCCGGATCGCCGTCACCAGCTTGTCCCGCAGCAGCAACAGCCCTTTGCGCATAATGATCAAATCGGTATTGTCTCCTACATAGCAGGAGGTCGCTCCCAGATGAATGATGCCCTTCGCTTTCGGGCACTGATCGCCGTAGGCCTTGATATGAGACATCACGTCATGCCGGCATTCTTTTTCATACCGGGCGGCCGCCTGATAGTCGATATCCTCCACATGCGCTTTCAGCTCGGCGATCTGCTCGTCGGTAATCGGCAGCCCCAGCGCCTGCTCGGTTTCGGCCAGCGCAATCCACAGCCGACGCCAGGTGGTAAATTTCATGTCCGGCGAGAATATATACTGCATCTCCGGGCTGGCATAACGGGAACATAACGGGCTTTCATAGCTGTTTTTCATGGTCAGACTCCTTCATATGTTAATAGATCAGATCGTCATAATCCAGTTTTTTAGACACGTCATAAGGATATTCGCCGGAAAAACAGCCCCGGCAAAACTGATCGGAACCGATCAGCTCATGCAGACTGTCGATCGATAAATAGCCCAGTGAATCGGCGCCGATCATCTGGCAGATTTCCTCATCGGTGCGGCCGACCGCCGCTAAATTACTGCGGTCGGGAATATCTGTTCCAAAATAACAGGGCCACAGAAAATGCGGCGAAGCTACCCGCATATGCACCTCTTTTGCGCCGGCATCCCGGATCATTTGCACGATCCGCGCGCTGGTGGTGCCCCGGACAATGGAATCGTCGATCATCACCACCCGCTTGCCGCGCACGTTATCCGCCAATGGGTTGATCTTCAGCTTGACAGTCCGGTCACGGTCGCTCTGCTTCGGCTTGATAAACGAACGGCCTACATAGCTGTTTTTAATAAACCCGCGTTCATACGGAATGCCGCTTTGTTTGGAATAACCTACCGCCGCATCGATGCCGGAATCCGGCACGCCGATCACCACGTCCGCCTCCACCGGGTGCTGCTGTGCCAGCAACGCGCCGGCTTTCTGGCGGGATTTCAACACGCTCACGCCGTTTAAAACACTGTCGGGTCTGGCAAAATAAATATATTCAAAAATACAGGGCGCTGGCATCGCCGGCACCTTCGACACCGTGCGCACCCCCTGCTCATCCGCCAATACGATCTCGCCCGGCTCGATATCCCTGACATATTCTGCCCCCACCGCGTCCAGCGCGCAGGTTTCTGAAGCAAACACATAGGTATTGTTGAATTTGCCCATGCACAGTGGGCGGAAGCCATAAGGATCCCGGGCGGCAATCAGCTTCTGCGGGCTCATCACCAGCAGCGAATAGGCGCCCTTAAGATTCAGCATCGCTTTTCGGACCGCTTCCTCTACGCTACCCGAAAAAATTCGTTCTTTGGCAATCAGATAGGCAATGGTCTCGGAATCGGTGGAGGTCTGAAACACTGCGCCGGAATTTTCCAGCTTTTCGCGCAACTCGTCGCTGTTGGACAGATTGCCGTTATGGGCAATAGAAAGCGTGCCCTTTTTATAGCGCATCACCAGCGGCTGCGCATTTTCCCGGGTGGAGCTGCCATGTGTAGAATAGCGGACATGTCCGATGGCCATATAGCCGTCCAGCCGCTCTAACACCTTATCAGACAGCACGTCGGCGACCATCCCCAGGTCTTTATAGTGTGCAACCTCCCGATCACGGGTGATCGCGATACCGCAGCTTTCCTGCCCCCGGTGCTGCAGCGCTACCAGGCCGTATGCCACATAAGGCGCCACATTGCCGCCGTCAAAATCATACAGCCCGAATACGCCGCATTCCTCGTGTAAAGCCATGTTATTTCCCCTTTGTTCAGAAGTTGCTCAAAATGCTCAGTTCAGGCCGAGGCGTTTCATCATTTCCGCATATGCTTCCTCTACGCCGCCCATATCCCGTCTGAAACGGTCTTTATCCAGCTTTTCCATGGTATCCGCATCCCAGAAACGGCAGGTATCCGGTGAAATCTCGTCGGCCAAAATGATTTTACCGTCGCAACGCCCGAACTCAATTTTAAAATCAACCAAAATCACCTTGACCGATTTAAAATATTCGACCATGATTTCATTAACTTTATAGGCCATTTGCGCGATCTGATCTAACTCGTCTTTGGTCGCGATCCCGATGGCGACCGCGTGAGAAATATTGATCATCGGATCGCCCAGATCGTCGTTTTTATAGCAAAACTCCAGCACCGGCGCTTTTAATGCTGTGCCCTCTTCCAGCCCCAGCCGCTTGGCCAGCGAACCGGCGGCAATATTGCGCACAATCACCTCTACCGGTATGATCTCCACCTTTTTAACAGCGGTCTCACGGTCGCTGAGTTCCTGGATAAAGTGAGTGGGAATGCCCTGCTTCTCCAGCTTTTGAAACATAAAGTTGGACATCCGGTTATTTACCACGCCTTTGCCGGTAATCGTGCCTTTTTTCTGCCCGTTAAAGGCGGTAGCGTCATCTTTATAATCTACAATGACCACGCCGGGCGTATCGGTATCATACACTTTTTTGGCTTTTCCTTCATACAACAACGCTGTCTTTTTCATTTACACCTTTTCCTTTCTGATTATACCGGCTGCCGCGATCTGTAAACATAAAAGCACATCCGGTCTTAAAAATGAAAATCCCCCGTTGTTTGCACACCGAGGGGCGGAAGCGAACGCCAAGGGCGCGAAAACCCACAGCCTGACCGGACATCCAGACAGCCGGCGCATGATAACACAGCTGGCAGGTCTCGCACATGCACACAATCTCCCATATTTCATCAAGATTAAAAGCTCCAAAACAACTCCGGTTTGCCATATAACCTGACCGCTGCACCGGCGCAAAGCACACGGCAAACAAACACAGCCGCTTTTGATCGCAATCTGAAAAACACAACAATATTATATCGCTTCCGACAGGGCTTGTCAAGAAACAGCCCGCCGGTATATTCGATAAGAAACCTTTAATTTTTTCATAAATTTTAATGGATTTTTACCGTTTGTCGCCTTTTACCAAAATCAGTTGTATTTTTTGCCCGCTGCGGACAAAATAATTGTTGCAATCAAACCCTGTTTGTGCTATACTATTACGGCAATACGCACGCTTTGGGATTATGTTGTCTGTTCCGGGCCGCGCCCGGTGGCGGCATAAGCGGATCAAAGCGGAGGAAAAAACGAAATCAGGAGGAACCATTTATGTCAGTAGTATCCATGAAACAGCTGCTGGAAGCCGGTGTTCATTTCGGCCACCAGACCAGACGCTGGAACCCCAAGATGGCGCGTTACATCTTCACCGAGCGTAACGGCATCTACATCATCGACCTGCAGAAAACCGTCAAAAAGCTGGAAGAAGCGTATAATCTGGTGCGCGATCTTTCCGCCGACGGCAAAGACATTCTGTTTGTCGGAACCAAGAAACAGGCGCAGGAATCTATCAAAGACGAGGCTACCTATTGTGGAATGCCTTTTGTCAACGCTCGTTGGCTGGGCGGTATGATGACCAACTTCCGCACCATTCGCCGGCGGATTGACCGGCTTGCACAGCTGCGCAAGATGGAGGAAGACGGCACCTTTGAACTGCTTCCGAAAAAAGAGGTCATTAAGTTAAAAGCGGAAATTGACCGGCTGGAAAAATTTATTGGCGGCATCAAAAACATGAAAAGACTGCCGGGTGCGTTGTTTGTCGTAGACCCCCGCAAAGAGCATATCGCCGTTATGGAAGCGAAAAAGCTGGGTATTCCGATTGTTGCAATTGTTGATACCAACTGCGATCCCGATGAGATCGATTATGTAATTCCCGGCAACGACGATGCAATCCGCGCTGTAAGGCTGATTGCCCATACGATGGCTGAAGCGGTAATCGAGGGCAAACAGGGCCAGCAGGGCGCTGCGGCACAGGAAGAGGCTGCTGAACAAGCCGAAGCCGAGCCGGCTGCCGCCGCTGAATAAAACAGGGAGGAATTGTTCGTATGAATTTCACAGCAAAAGACGTACAGACTTTAAGAGAAAAAACCGGCTGCGGCATGATGGACTGCAAAAAAGCGCTGGTTGCAACAGACGGCGATATGGAGAAAGCCATTGATTTTCTGCGCGAAAAAGGCCTGGCCTCTCAGGCGAAAAAAGCCGGCCGGATCGCGGCGGAAGGTCTGGTTGCCACCTATGTGGAAAACAATGTAGGCGCCGTCGTGGAAATCAACTCTGAAACCGACTTTGTTGCCGGTTCCGACGGCTTTAAAGAGCTGACTGCCAAAGTTGCCAAAGTGGTTGCTGAGCAGAATCCGGCCGACGTAAACGCGTTGCTGGCCTGCAAGACCGATGGCAAGACCGTGGAAGAGCTGGTGCAGGAGCTGTTTTTGGCTGTTCGTGAAAATATGAAGATTCGCCGCTTTGCCCGGATGGAGGGTCACATTGCCAGCTATGTGCACGCAGGCGGTAAGATTGGCGTTCTGGTTAAGTTTGATACCACCGATGAGATTGCCGCCTCTGACGCCTTCAAAGTGATGGCAAAGGACGTAGCAATGCAGATTGCTGCTGCCAATCCGTTATTTTTGAACAGGGAATCGGTTCCGGCCGAAACGGTAGAACATGAAAAGAAGATCATGACCGAACAGGTCGTCGCCGAAGGCAAACCCGCCAATATCGCCGAAAAGATCGTAATGGGCAAAATGGGCAAATATTATAAGGAAAACTGCCTGGTAGAACAGGTGTTTGTCAAAGACAACGATCTGACCGTTCAGAAATATGTCGACGGCGTTGCCAAACAGCTTGGCGGCGATATCAAGATTGTGGCCTTCGAGCGTTTTGAAAAAGGCGAAGGGCTGGAAAAACGCAGCGACAACTTTGCAGACGAAGTCGCCAGCATGATTAAATAACCTTTGGGTCAAAATGCCCCGGGCTGTGATCGTAAACGCGTTCATGCTATAAACATGAAAATCAGTTTGTTATCCAACCGGTTTGACTAAAATGTGGGATGTCCCCTTTTTATGGGGACATCCCACATTTTCATTTTAAAAGCCTCCGAACAGTCGTTTGGCCTTGCCACCTTTTATTTTATAAACAATATTCACATCTGGATTTTCCGGTTTACGGGCTATCGAATAGCGCTGCATGTTTTTGATTTTAAACATCTGCAGCATTTTTTCAGCCAGAGATGCCGCGGCTCCAACCGATCAACAGATCGCGCCTTGAACTGCTACATATCGTCATGCAACGCAAAAGACACCGGTATAATAACCGGCGTCTTTTGCATTGGTATATAAAAAGGGGGAGAGATGAAAGCAATATTATTTTTGTCTGTCGCACCTGCCGGAGCAGCATACCGCGCCGGCAGGCCGTACAGTGTGCAATTTAGTATTCGGGGGAGAATTTCTAACTGCAAGTATACTATACTATATAGTTGTGTCCCTGTTATGTACAAACTTTAAAAGGTCTTAAAAAAATTGTGAAAAAGCTGTGTACAATCTGAAATTTATTTTTCCCGATTATCACCGTCTCCCACCGGATGCGTACGCATATATGCTTCTAAAATATCTGCCGCATCCCGCACCAAATCAGGACATGGACGTTTTTTATAATAATCCGGCGTGCGCTTTGCGGGTTCGGGTCGATCCGGCCCGGCCGGCAGGCCCAGCAGTTCCCGGCAGACAATACTCCCGTTTTTCTCCCGAAACGCTCCAGCCAGCTCCTGCACCCGCTGATAATGCGCCCGTTTGCCCGCCAGATCCTTTGGATCCCGGTACCCATACCGCAAACCGGCTGCCATCAGTATTGCGGAAACCGTACCGCACACCTCCCGCAGCCGGCCCATACCGCCGCCAAAAGAAGCTGTCAACAGCAGCGCCGTATCCCGCTCCAGTCCCAATTCATCTGCGAATGCCAATAACACAGATTGCGCACAGTTATAGCCTTCTAAAAAATACGCTTTCGCACGCTGCCCATGCGATTCCATAAAACACGTCCCCTTCATTCGATAATATGTGAATGCAATCCTATTGCCGGTTATACACCTGTATGCGGCTGCTGTTTTGGCAGTGTGAACAACGATACATCAAAAACAATCTCCAAATTTCCCCACACAGCAGATATGAACCGCTCCCGCGGTTCATTATAACGTAAACCCAGTCGGTTTGCAATCAAATCCACTAAAATATACAAAACATATGCAACAGGCTGCCCGCCAAAATCGCTGCTCGAAGGCGGTTCTAACACTTACCGGTTTTGCGCGCTGTGAGCACAGCTTGAAAACCGGCGGCTCAAAATCACAAAAGCCGGCATTTTACCACTGGCAAAATTCCGGCTTTTCCTACAGCAGACGCTTATTTTTTGATCAGCGACCAACCGTCCATCTCCTTGGGTTTTTCCATCCCCATCACGTCCAGAATCGTCGGAGAAATATCACACAACCGTCCGCCGGAACGCAGCTGGCAGTCATGCCCCACCACGATAAACGGCACCGGATTGGTGGTGTGCGCAGTAAAGGGCTTGCCGTTTTCGCTCATTTTATCAGCGTTGCCGTGATCAGCTGTAATAAAGGCGACGCCGCCCATCTTCAGCGTTGCATCCACCACGTCGCCGACACACTCGTCTACAACCTCAACCGCTTTCTTCGCCGCTTCGAACACACCTGTATGCCCAACCATATCACAGTTGGCAAAATTCAGCACAATGACGTCGTATTTACCAGACAAAATCCGTTCTACAACCGCATCACGCACCTTATAAGCGCTCATTTCAGGGCACAAATCAAAGGTCGCCACGTCCGGCGTTTTGATCAACACACGATCCTCACCGTCAAACATGACCTCCTCGCCGCCGTTGAAGAAAAAGGTCACATGGGCATATTTGGTGGTCTCTGCTATTCGCAGCTGTGTTTTACCCGCTTTGGACAGCGTTTCACCCATGGTCATTGTCAGCGCCTCAGGCGCAAAAGCTACCTGCACATTGGGCATCGTCGCGTCATATTCAGTCATACAGACAAAATACAGCGGGATCAGCCCTTTCGCCCGCTCAAAACCGTTGAACGCCGGGTCAACCAGCGCCCGGGTCATTTCTCTGGCCCGGTCCGGCCGGAAGTTGAAGAACACAAAACTGTCATTAGGCTGGATCCCCGCGTAATCACCGATTACCACCGGAATCACAAACTCATCGGTCAGGTTTTTGCCGTCGCCATCCACCGTTTCATAGGACTGCAACACCGCATCATACGCATTGTCGGCGTGATTGCCGGCGCCGCAGGTGATGGCATCGTAGGCCAGCTTGACCCGATCCCACTGGGTATCCCGGTCCATACCGTAATACCGGCCGGCAACAGTAGCAATCTGCCCAACGCCCAGTTCGGCCATCTTCTGCTGCAGCTGCCGGATAAAATCTTTACCGGAAGTCGGAGAAACATCCCGCCCGTCCAGCAAGCAATGGACATAAACCTGCTCGATCGCATGGTCTTTCGCCATCTGCAGCAGCGCAAACAAATGCTCGATATGTGAATGTACGCCGCCGTCAGACAACAGCCCCAGCAGATGCAGCGCCGTGTTGTTCGCTTTGCAATTTTCCATTGCGCCTGTCAGCGCCGGATTTTTAAAAAACACTCCATCCTGAATGGATTTGGTAATCCGGGTCAGTTCCTGATAGACAACCCGGCCGGCGCCGATGTTGGTATGCCCAACTTCACTGTTACCCATCTGTCCGTCCGGCAGGCCGACGTCCATCCCCGACGCGCCAATCTGCGTATGCGGGCAGGTGGCCAGATATCGGTCGATATTTGGTTTATTTGCCGCGGCAATCGCGTTTCCTTCTTTGGAAGGATTGATTCCAAACCCGTCCATAATAATTAAAGTCATCGGTTTCTTCATCATCATACGCCCACTTTCTTATTTACTTGCCGCCTGCACGATGATTGAAAAATCTTTGGCCTTCAACGAAGCGCCGCCGATCAAACCGCCGTCTACATCCGGCTGCGCCAGTAACTCTTCGGCATTACCTGCATTCATCGATCCACCATACTGAATTGTCAGGCCGTCGGCTGCTGCCTGACCATATAATTCGGCTACCGCCCCGCGAATCGCCGCGTTGACTTCATTGGCCTGCTGGGCCGTCGCGGTCTTGCCTGTTCCGATGGCCCAGACCGGTTCATAGGCGATGATCACCTGTTTGAGCTGCTCCGGCGTAACGCCGCCCAGCGCGATCTTGGTCTGCATCGAAACCAGCTCTCTGGTAATGCCCTGTTCCCGCTGTTCCAGATATTCACCGACGCAAACAATGACCTTCAAACCCGCATTCAGCGCCGCCAATGTCCTCTTATTAACGGTAACATCGGTTTCGCCAAAATAAGTGCGCCGTTCGGAATGTCCGATGATCACATATTCTGCGCCCACCTCTTTGAGCATATCGGCGGAAATCTCACCGGTAAACGCCCCGGATTTTTCAAAGTGTACATTCTGTGCGCCGATTTTGATGTTGCTGCCCGCAGCAGCCTGCACCGCCGGCGCCAGATCTACAAACGGCACGCACAGCACCACGTCGCACGTCGCATCCGCTACCAGCGGTTTCATCTCATTGATCAGCGCGACTGTCTCGCTGGGGGTTTTATTCATTTTCCAGTTGCCCGCGATCACCGCAGGTCTCAAAGCTTTATTCATATTCTGATCCTCCAAATTCTGTTCACAAAACCGGGCGGACTTGATTGTCCGCCCGTGATTGTCCGCTATTTATTTATCATTCATTGCGGCGATACCGGGTAACTCTTTGCCCTCCAAAAATTCCAGCGAAGCGCCGCCACCGGTAGAAATATGGCTCATTTTATCGCCATAGCCCAGCGTATTCACAGCCGCTGCCGAATCGCCGCCGCCAATAATCGTGATCGCATCTGTCTCGGCCAGCGCTTTGGCTACCGCAATGGTGCCTTTAGCCAGCGTCGGATTTTCAAACACGCCCATCGGGCCGTTCCACACCACGGTCTTGGCGGATTTCACCGCGTCTGTAAACAACGCGGCAGTCTTTTCACCGATATCCAGACCCATATAATCTGCCGGAATCTGATCCGCCGCCACAGTATGCACCTCTATCGGCCCATCGATCGGATCCGGAAATTCCTTCGCGACCACGCAGTCTACCGGCAGCAAAAGCTGAACGCCCTTTTCCTGCGCCTTTTGCAGCATATTCTTACAATATTCGATCTTTTCCTGATCCAGCAGCGAGGTGCCCACCGTGTAACCTTTAGCCGCCAGGAAAGTATATGCCATACCGCCGCCGATAATCAGCGTATCTGCTTTATTCAGCAGATTTTCAATAACATTCAGTTTATCGGCAACCTTTGCGCCGCCCAAAATTGTTACAAACGGCCGAACCGGATTCTCAACCGCATTGCCCAGATATTTCAGCTCTTTTTCAATCAGATAGCCGACAACAGCGGTATCCACATATTTTGCCACACCAACGGTGGAACAGTGTGCCCGATGGGCCGCGCCAAACGCATCGTTGACAAAAATATCTGCCAGGCTGCCCAGCTCTTTGCTGAACGCTTCGTCATTTTTCGTCTCTTCTGCACGGTAACGGGTGTTTTGCAGCAATACCACATCGCCATCCTGCATTGCGGCGACAGCAGCCTTCGCATGTTCGCCGACCACGTTGTCATCAGCCGCAAACACCACCTCTTTGCCCAGAAGCTCCGACAGGCGTTTTGCTACCGGCGCCAGCGACAATTCAGGTTTCGGCTCGCCCTTGGGTTTACCCAAATGAGAACACAAAATCACCTTTGCGCCGTCAGCAATCAGCTTTTTAATGGTAGGAAGCGCAGCCACGATACGGTTTTCATCGGTAATCACGCCGTTTTTCAGCGGCACGTTAAAATCGCACCGGACCAAAACCCGCTTACCTTTCGCATTAATGTCGTCAACCGTCTTTTTGTTGAGCGCTGTCATATCGAATTACATCCTTTCACTTTCAAATGATTGCTTGTTAAAAAAACATCATACAACTATATTCTATAATATTATTGCAACTTTTTCAAGTAAAACTACATGATTTTTTCAGCTTTTTTTCATACAGATTGCCTATAAAAACAACATACCGGCGGCAGATGATTCTGCCGCCGGTCGTAAAAGCAAATATTTTGAATTATTCTGCGGGCTGTTCTGCAGAAACTTCGCTGTCGTCGGATACTTCCACCGGGTGCACATCGTCTGTGGAATACAGCACTGCACCTTCAGGCGTTTCCTCTTCTGCCGGCGCGGCAGGTTCAACCTCTACTTTTTCGGTTTCAATTAACGCCCGAATCGACAGGCTGACCCGTTTGGCCTCATAGTCGATCTTGGTGATCTTGGCCCGCACAACATCGCCGACCTTCAAAACATCCTGCGGTTTTTCAATCCGGCGATCGGCAATCTGCGAAATATGAATCAAGCCGTCAATGCCGGGAATGATGTTGGCAAACGCACCATAAGAAGTCAGGCTGACAATCTTGACCTCGGCCACGTCGCCCTCTTGATATTTAGTCTTGAGAATCTCCCACGGATTATCTTCCGCGCGCTTGAAGCCCAGAGAAATCTTCTTTTTCTCCTTATCCAGATCTTTGACATATACCTCGACGGTATCGCCCACCTTAACCACTTCGGAGGGATGCTTGATCCGGGTCCAGGACAGCTCGGTAATATGAATCATGCCGTCTACACCGCCGATATCCACAAAGGCGCCATAAGAGGTCAGCGACTTTACCAC
>CALWVA010000055.1 GCA_944384875.1 uncultured Clostridia bacterium | reverse complement strand
TTCTTTCCGCATTTTTAGAATATTTAAAGCTGACATGCTCAAAAGAGATGGATCCGTCCGCTACAGAATAGATAGGGTTTTCCGGGTTTTGCAGCGTGCTTTTTTCTGACAGCACCTCAACAATACGCTTACCGGATTCGCCGGCCATGATGATCATGACAAAAACTATAGACAGCATCATCAAACTGCTGAGCATCATAAAACTGTAGGTGAGAAGAGAGGAAAACTGCCCAATATCCAGCGCTAATCCAGTGGTGGAAATAATGGTGTAGGATCCATAGGATAAGACAAACACCATTACGGCGTAAATGCAAAACTGCATCAGCGGGTTGTTGATAGCAAGAATACGCTCGGCTTTGGTAAAATCAGCGCAGACGTCTTCGGCTGCCGCGTCGAATTTTTTCTGTTCATAATCCTCTCGTACAAAGGATTTTACCACACGGATACCTTTGATGTTTTCCTGGATGGAGCTGTTCAGATTATCATATTTTTTAAATACTTTTCGAAACAGCGGCATCGTTTTATAAATGACCAGGCCGAGCCCTACACCCAGAGCAGGTACGACAAACAGAAAGATCCATGCCATTCTGCCGCCCATCACAAAGGCCATTACAAAGGCGAAAATCAGCATCAGCGGCGCTCGGATAGCGACTCGAATGATCATCATATATGCCATCTGTACATTGGTTACGTCGGTTGTCATTCTGGTCACCAATGAGGATGTCAGAAATTTATCGATGTTTTCAAAAGAATAGTTCTGGATGCTGTGAAACATATCTTTGCGCAGGTTCCTGGCCAATCCACTGGAGGCAGTGGCACAGGTGGCGCCTGCCAGTGCACCGAACAGCAGAGAAAGCCCGGCCATCACGATCAGCAGTATGCCATACTGTATTAGAACACCCATGTCACAGCCGTCTTTGACCGCGTTGACCAATAACGCAATCACAAACGGAATGATACATTCCATGACCACTTCCAGAGATACCAGTATTGGCGTTGCAATAGAGGATTTTTTATATTCCCGAATACTTTTTGCCAGTTGTCTAATCATATTGTTTTTAATGATCCTTTCTTATTATATATAAACGCGAGCAGGTCCACACAGGTGTCGATTCCAAGTTCTCCACTGTCTAAAACAACATGGTAGTTGGCCGCTGCGCCCCATTCCATATCGGTATAATATTGATGATAGATCCGACGGCGCTTATCTTTATCCTTCAGGCGTTTTTCGGGAGAATCAATGCGTTCGCCGTAAACGCGTACAATTCGTTCAGCGCGTTTTTCCATACTGGCGTGGATAAAAACTTTCAGGCAATCTGCCGTGTCCCGAAGAACAAAATCTGCGCATCGACCGACGATGATACATGGCCCTTGTTCTGCCAGCTCGCGGATTACTTTGCTTTGCACATTCCACAGATAATCCTGCATAGACAAGCCTCGGGCGTCTCTGTCTATAAAGGCGTTTGAAAGCCAGTTGCTGTGTGCGGCGTCTTCTCCTCTGTCTTTGATATATTCTTTTGCAAAACCGGATTTTTCCGCGGTTTTTTCAATCAGCTCCTGATCATAGCAGGGAATGCCCAGCTTTTTTGCCAGCTCTTTTCCAATGGTGCGCCCACCGCTGCCGAATTCGCGGCTAATTGTAACGACTTTATGCTTCATGTCTGTCACTCCTTAAAACGGCTTTTTGTTTTGATTTATATGGTTTTGCCGAAAAAAAGCGTGAACGCAAAGCTGGATTTACGCTTTACGCTACACGCATTGATTCAGGTTTGTTATTTAACTGAAAGCATACATTGATCCACACATGCGCCTGGCGGGGTTAACGAGACAGTGGCAATTAAAATATGTCCGGTTTTTGGTGATGATTTTTCAACCCTGTTGACAGTAAAATAGTGTATAATAATGCTTGAATCTACACTGTGAAACAAATATTCCACGTTTGATATTATACAATTAAATGCCCAATTTGTCAAGTTTTTCACCAGAAACAGTCTGCTCAAAGGTGCACAAATTTTGCAGGCGATTTTTCCGTTTCATTTACAGAATGCTGCAATAAAATTTCATGCGCCGGTTTCATGCGCCGATATTTTTAAGCTCTTATTTTTTCAAAATGCCGAACAATTATTTTGTTGGCAACAAAAAAACACCAGTGATAAAACTATGCTTTATCACTGGTGTTGTGTATCGCTTCAATGTAACCGCTAATTATAAATAACCTGTGGGTTTATGCCTTAGCAGCTTTGCCTTTTTTAGCATACGCAGACTTGCCCTTTTTCTTTTTGCCGATATTGTGCCGGTCTTTGAATTCCAGCCACAGTACATACAGCGGGCCGGCCAGGCAAATTGAGGAGAAGCTGCCGGCGATCACACCGATCGACATCGGAATGGAGAAACTTAAGATAGATTCCAGTCCAGCGATAGCCGCGACAACCGTGATGGTTGAGATCGCGATAAAAGTGGCGATAGAAGTCACCAGCGAGCGGCGCAAAGACTGTGTAATCGACAGATTGACCAGTTCTCGATGAGACATTGAAGTCCCATAAATTTTAGTATTCTCACGAATCCGATCGTAAATTACGATGGTATCATTCAGGGAGTAACCCAAAATGGTCAGTTCTACGGCGATAAAGTTATCGTCCAGCGGGATGCGGAAAATCACATCTGCGAAGTAGGCGATTGCGCAGTCGTGTACCAGCGCAATCAGTGCGGTAATCGCTGCGGAAATACCGCCGATATTCCGAAAACGGATGCCGACATAGATGATGACCAGAATAGCTGCCAATGCCAAAGCATACATGCTCTTTCCGAAAAAGCTCCAGCCGACAGAGGGCGCCACCGAATTCATACTCGGAGAGGCAATATTGTTATCTGCAAATTCGTTTTGCAGCGTTTGCGTAATTTCGGTTTGTTTTTCAGTGGAAACCGCATTATCGCCTGCTACGGTTAATACCACCGATTTAATGCCGCTGGTATAGTTTTCACTTTCAGAAACATCCACATCCAGCCCGCATTGTTCTTTGACAATTGCAGCAACCTGGTCCGTATCCAGTTCGTTTTCGTAGGAATAGGTCAAAATGGTGCCGCCTTTAAAGTCAACGTCCAATTCCGTTCCAAATGCGATATTTACGATTGCACCCAGCAGGATGATCGCAACGGAGATTGTCAGGAAAATTTTGAATTTGCCAACAAAATTCAATGATTTAATACCAGATCTATTATTTGGCATGGCTGACACCTCCATAAAGCCAGGGCTTTCTCAAAGCCTTGAAGCTGGAAAGGCTTCTGATCATAAATCTGGACATATACACACCAATGAGCAAGTTGAAAATAGAACCAACCAGCAGGGTATAGCCAAACGAGTAGATCGAACCTGTAATTGAGGAATTGAACATAAACATTAGCGGAGACAGAATCGTTGCCCATATTGAACTTGGTGGACCAAAGGCGCCCATCAAAATAATAGAAACGATCACAACCGTAACGTTACCGTCGAAGACAGCGGCAAATCCGCGGTCAAAGCCGGCGGCAATAGAACCGTCAATGGTTTTTTCAGATCGAATTTCTTCGCGAATACGCTCGGCGATAATCACATTGGCGTCTACACCCATGCCAATGGAAAGGATGATGCCCGCGATACCGGGAACAGTCAGCGTAAAGCTGGGGAACGACGGAAAGAAGCCTGACACAAAGGCGAAAATCCCGGCAATCTGCCCGGTAATGGAAATTGCGGCGACTACACCGGTCAGCCGGTATAGCAAAACCATCATCACTACAATAATGCCGTAGGTAATCAGTCCGGCGATCAGCATTACGGTCAGCGACTGCTGGCCCAGCGTGGGGTCGACGATGCTCAGTTTGGAATCGTCAACCGACAGCCGGAACGGCAGAGAGCCGGCATTGATTTTTTCGGCCAATTCGCTGGCTGAATCAGCAGTAAAGTCCCCTTCAATAATAGCCTGACCGTTGGTGATGACAGCATTCACGGTTGGTGCAGACAGCTGTGTATCGTCCAGCCAGATAGAAATAGTTTGCCCCTGCAGCCGTTGTGTGGCCTCGGCAAATTTCTGCGCACCCTGACTGGTCAGTTGCAGCTGCACAACATATTCGTTTCCGTTCTGAACACCGACGCTGGCAGAAGCCACGTCTGCCGAGCCAGACAACAATACTTTGGAGTTGTCTGTTCCTTCACAGAAGGTCAGCAGGGCTGTTTCACCCAGTTCTTCTACGGCAGCGACCGGATCAAACTCTGCGGTATCGCTCTGCCACGGGAAACGGACGATGACCTGTTTGTTGATGTTGTCCCGATCAACTTCTGCGTCGGTGATATTGTTATCGGTTAAGCGAATTTTAATGATCTGCTCCGCTTTTTCCATATCATCGTCGGTAATATCGGCAGTGTCTCCTTCGGGCATAAATACTGCTTCAACGCCTCCCTGGATATCGATGCCCCAGCGGATATCACTGACGCCCTTGACATGGGTTTTTTTGATATCGCCATAATAGTTGCTGATACCGAATATGGCCAGATAAGCAAACCCGAGAATCAAGACGGCGACAATGAAGAACGTTGCTCTTTTACTCTTTTTCATTAGCACATCCTCCGTGTCAGGTTTATAACAATAATAGTATTATATATTAACAGTGTCTGAAAGTCAATTCAATAAATTGCAGTAAAATGTAAATTATGACAATAACTTTTCAATGGCTGCCAGCCTTGCTGCGATGCAGAACAGTTCCATTGCAGTTTGCAGTTCGGATACAGGCGGGTAGGTCGGCGCAATCCGGATGTTGCTGTCGTCCGGGTCTTTGCCATAGGGATAAGTCGCGCCGGCCGGCGTCAGGGTCAACCCGGCATCTTTACAAAGCTGTACAATCCGTTTCGCGCAGCCGTGGGGCGCATAATAGCTGATAAAGTAACCGCCGTTCGGCCGATGCCAGCGGCCGATGCCGCGTGGTGCAAGTCGACTGTCCAGCGCGGTTAACACCGTTTCAAACTTCGGGCGCATCAGTTTTGCGTGTTTTTCCATATGGGCCTGTACATCTGCCAGATTTTTAAACATTCTGGCGTGCCGCAGCTGGTTGACTTTATCCGGTCCGATCGTCTGATAAGACATCCGTTTTTTGATCAGCGCGATGTTTTTATTGGATGCAGCCATGGCTGCTACGCCACTGCCCGGATGGGTGATTTTGGAAGTAGACGCAAACATCAGAACCATATCTTCGGTGCCCCGTTTTTTACATTCGGTATACAGGCACAATAACGGCTCGTCTTTTCCGTATAAGTGGTGGACGATATACGCATTGTCCCACATGATCCGGAAATCTTTTGCCGCCGGCTGCAATGCAGCCATCCGGCGAACGGTTTCATCAGAATAGGTGATGCCGTCGGGATTTGAATATTTGGGCACACACCAGATTCCCTTGACCATCGGGTCTTTGACCAGTTCTTCCACAATGTCCATATCCGGCCCGGTTTCGGTCATCGGAACCGTAATGTTTTCGATGCCGAAATATTCGGTGACGCCGAAATGCCGGTCATAACCGGGCGCGGGACATAAAAATTTTACATGCTCCAGCGTGGCCCAAGGCCGTTCGCCGCCCAGCCCTCTGGAAACTGCCTGTGCGATAGCGTCAAACATCATATGCAGCGACGAATTTTCACCGATAATGATATCTTCAGCAGGCATGCCGAAGATTTCCGAAAACAGACGCTTCATCTCGTCAATGCCATCCAGCCCGCCATAGTTTCGGGCGTCTGTGCCATTTTCGGTTTTATAATTCGGCGCGGCCACTGCGTTTAAAATCTCGTTGGAAAGATCCAACTGATCGGCGCCGGGCTTGCCTCGGGACATGTCTAAACACAGTTTTTTCTGTTGAAATGCCTGGTATGCAGCTTGCAGATCCTGTTGTTCCGCTATCAGCTGCTCTTTACTCATCTGAGAATACAGCAATCGTATCAATCTCCTTGTATTGGTTTGAAAACACTTGAATATATTCTAATATATCCGCCGGTATTTTGCAAGACATAAACGCGAAAAACCAGTGCTTTTCGCGAAAAAACGTCCTTGATGAATCAAGGACGTTTAAAGATATTTGAATAGAAATTTGCAGCAACCGCAGCAGCTTTTATAAAGTGGTAAAGACCGTGGCGCAGTATAGCCTGCCAAATGAATCGGCCAACGAAACATAGCAGGCGCCGCCTTTCTGGCAACACGACGGATAAAAATCATCTCCATATCTGGCGGGTGCTTTATAACTGATGCGAATTCGGTTATATTTGAAATCCTCCGGCAGATACTCCACAGCAACATCCAGATACCGGGCGTTGTTTACATGGCGGTTTTGATCGATCTGGCAGCGCAGCACCGGCGTCGGCGGATACAGTTGCCATCCGTCCGCCGGCAGGTCAATTTTATGGGGAAGTACCTGCATATCCTGCTGGGGATCCATCGGAACAGCATCCAGAACCTCCTGCGGCATTTTATGGGGCCGGCCGGTAGACAGATCTACAAACACACCAGTACAATCGCTTTTGATACAAGGTTCGCCGTCTATATAAATAAAGGTGTTTCGATGACCGTAAAGCCGGTTGCAGGCATATACAAAGGTACGTACCGTCAGCTCTTCACCGTATCGCGGAAGCCGAAGAATATCAATCTGCCGGGAGGCCAGGTACATGCCTACACCGTGCTGCCGGAAATAAGCGGACAGCGTGGGATCGGCATCCAACTGAAAGCAGGAGCAGTCCTGCATGAAGTCGATGATCCCGCCGGGTTTCAGGCATCCCTCGGCGTCAGTGCGGCTGGCGCCCAGCCTGTGTTTTTGTTCATACATTCTTTGGACCCCTCTATTCGTTTTGCCGGAAACAACTGCCGTCAGGCGGCGCCTGTTTTTGCAGCATATTGTAAATTGCAGTAAGACCTTCACACTAGCCGGTGATTAAAGCGTTTTGATGCCGACTTTTTCCCATTCGTCACCCAAAATATCTTTGATAATGGGCAGATAGCCGATCTGCTGCTCGTTAAACTCCGGATATAGCAGGCAGCCCGGATACCGGTTGCCTTCAATTAACTGTGGGCCGTCTTCGGTGACGGTTACATCCCAACCTACATACCGGATTTGGGGCACAACATTGCAGGCCTCGTCCACCATTTTCAGACATTCGTCAAATTTGGGGATAAACCGGCCGGTGATCTGTGCGCCGGTATAAGGATGATGCGTATAGGTTTTATTTTCTCCGTCTACGGCGACGGTGTAAATTTCACCGGTTTTTTCGTTGATTTGCGCGCTCATGCCGCCGTTATCGAAATTATCGACACACATGCCGTTGTGCCCCATGCGGATCGCAACGAAAACAATGTGATTCACACCGTCTTTTTTGATCATCAAAAACCGAATCGTATTGACCGATCCGGGATAAATCTCATTGATTGCAGGATGTTGGTGAATACCTTCTTCAATCAACCCGAAATCTCCGGATTTGATATGTTCATAAACACTTTGCAGATTGTCGATTTCTGCGGTCACATATTTTTCCACGCCTTTGCCACAGGTGTCTTTATCAGGTTTGGCAACAAAATAATCGTGCCGCTGGCAGAACGCTTGAAAGGTTTCAAAATCCAGATCTGAAACCGGCAGCCATTCTCGGTGAATAAATTTGGCGAATGTTTGATTAAATAAAATTTTAGAGTCAAAATATTGATTATAAGCCGGATCATTCAGCGCTCGGACCAGCTTGTTGTTATTGACTCTGGAATAATAGGTTTTCCGCAGCTTTCTGGGAATTTTATAAAATTTGAACACCCAATATTCCACATAGCCGGTGCCATATTTCAGGCCGCACCAGATAATATCCAACAAAATGAATACCCACCATTTATTTGATGCCCGCGCCGACTTTTTTGCTGTTTCGATCAGCGCTTTTTTATTCATGTTTTTGATGGCGTTCATTAAAAATCGCATATTTTAAAATCCCCAATAGCTCAGTAATTCTATGTTATTATAGCAAACTGCACAAGAATTGTAAAGTATTTTTGTAACATTAGCGTATTCTGCTTTTAAATATTTAGGTAGATTGTCATTGACAGATCCGCTTTTATGTGGTAAAATTTTATTGAATTAAAGCGCAACAATGTTCAATGCGCGCGACGAACAGGCAGGGGTTTGAAATGACTGATAAAATCAGAGATAAAGATACAGATGAAATGTTCAAAGCCATTCTGACGCTGAAAAATGTGGATGAATGCTATTTGTTTTTTGAAGACCTGTGTACCGTGAAGGAAATCAAGTCTATTTCTCAGCGGTTTGCGGTAGCGAAAATGCTCAGTGAAAAGCGGGTATACAGTGAGATTGTGGAAAAAACCGGTGCGAGCACGGCTACGATCAGCCGGGTTAACCGTTCACTGGTTTACGGAAACGACGGTTATGCAATGGTGTTTGACCGGATGGAGCAAGAACACTGAAAATGGCTTATCAAGACTTTGCGGCAGTCTATGACCGGATGATGGCGGACGTGGATTATGCCGGGCTGTGTGACAGGATGTTGACGCTTTTACAGCGCCGGGGACATATTCCCAGACTGGTGCTGGATGCTGCCTGTGGAACCGGCAGTTTTACAAAGCAGCTGGCCGATCGAGGGTTGGATGTCATCGGCGTAGACTGTTCCGAAGAGATGCTGAATGCTGCCCGATCCAAGTTGGAGGGGCAGCCGGTGTTGCTGTTGTGTCAGGATCTGTGCCGGCTGGATCTGTATGGTACGGTAGATACTGTGTTTTGTACGCTGGATGGGTTAAATCATCTGACAGATAAGCGTGCGCTGAAAACGGCGCTTAAACGGATTGCGCTGTTTTTGGAGCCGGGAGGATTTTTTGTTTTTGATGTGAATACCCTTTATAAACATCAGCATATATTGGGCAACAATACGTTTGTGATGGAAGAAGACGGGCTGTTTGCCGTGTGGCAGAACGGACAGGGGCCGGCTGGAATGGTGCAGATCAATCTGGAGATTTTTGTGGCGGATGGCGAACGGTATACCCGGTTGCGCGAAAGTTTTCCGGAGCGGGCGTATAGCAGCACTGAATTGCGGCAAATGTTGCAGGCTACGGGGTTTACGTTGTTGGGACGGTATGATTTTGACACATTGGGCCCGGTGCGAAAAACCAGTGAGAAGATGATCTGTGTCGCCCGGCGGGTATAACAGCAGGAAGGAAGTTTATTATAAATGGGAAAACTGGTTCGGTGTATTACTTCTGACGGCCTGGTGGCTGCCAGTGCGATTGATTCTACAGATATTGCGGCGCGGGCGGAACAGATTCATAAAACTTCGGCGGTGGTAACGGCGGCGTTGGGGCGGCTTCTGACGGCCGCGTCATTGATGGGCAGCGCGCTTAAAGGCGCCGATCAAACGATGACTTTGCGGGTAAAGGGCGATGGCCCCATCGGGCATTTGATTGCCGTCAGCGACGCACAGGGAAATGTCCGGGGTTATCCGGGGAATCCGGTGGTGGAGCTGCCGCTGAACAGCCACGGAAAGCTGGATGTAGGCGGTGCGGTCGGCAAAGGAACATTGACAGTTTGCAAAGATCTGGGCTTGAAAGAGCCCTACAATGGCATGATCGAGTTGGTGTCCGGGGAAATCGCTGAAGATATTGCGGCTTATTACGGCATCAGCGAGCAGATCCCGACGGTGTGTGCGCTAGGGGTTTTAGTCAACCCAGATCTGACGGTGCGGGCAGCAGGCGGTTATCTGATCCAGTTGCTTCCGGCGGCGGGAGAAGATACCATTGACAAATTAGAACAGGCGTTGAAAGGCGTGCCGGCGGTTACACAGATGCTGGACGGGGGAATGAATCCCGAGCAGATTTTGCACCGGGCGATGCATGGGTTTGAGCTGGAGGTTTTGGAAGCAACGCAACCGGTCTATCGCTGTAATTGTGATAAGCAGCGGGTGATCCGGGCATTGCGGAGTATCGGGGCAACGGAATTGCGCCAACTGGCAGCCCAACAGCCGCAGACCGAGGTGGAATGTCAGTTCTGCGATCGAAAATATGTATTTTCGGATCAGGAGCTGCTGCAAATCAGCAGAGAATGTGCATCTGGGCAGTAAAATAATTTGTGTCTGCTGGCCGGTAAAATGCATATAATAAGGTATCGGATGGCGATAACGCTTGATGTGCAGGCAGCTGCGGTTTTTCTTTTACTGGCCGGATGTTATGAACATTTTCAGATGAGTTCAAGGACGTTGCCGGCTGTTATTGGACATTTTATACTGATGTTTATAAAAAAATTTGAAATTAAGTGTTGACATACGGCGTAATTTATAATATAATAACATTCGTCGCTTGAAACGGCAGACGGAATGGGAGCATAGCTCAGCTGGGAGAGCATCTGCCTTACAAGCAGAGGGTCACAGGTTCGAGCCCTGTTGTTCCCACCATATACGGCTCGGTAGTTCAGCTGGTTAGAACGCTAGCCTGTCACGCTAGAGGTCGAGGGTTCGAGTCCCTTCCGAGTCGCCAATTTGCCTCTGTAGCTCAGTCGGTAGAGCAGGGGACTGAAAATCCCCGTGTCGATGGTTCGATTCCGTCCGGAGGCACCAGGAACGTGCGGATTTAGCTCATCTGGTAGAGCGCCACCTTGCCAAGGTGGAGGTAGCGAGTTCGAGTCTCGTAATCCGCTCCAAAATAAAAGGACGCAAAAAGAAATTTTTCCTTTGCGTCCTTTTTCAACAATACGGTGCCATAGCCAAGTGGTAAGGCCAAGGTCTGCAAAACCTTTATTCCCCGGTTCAAATCCGGGTGGCACCTCCATCTCGGAGCAAAGTTCGCTTTGCTCCGTTTTTTGTTTTTGATGCAATTCTCCGGCCAGCGTCTTACGATCTTGTTATTTGATAGCCGCTTCGAGAGACTATATCTTTCTATAGAAGCTGTGTTGTTGGGCCGACACCCTGCAGTGTTCGGTCAGTTGTTTTTAGCCGGCATATTTTTAATCATATGTGTGAGAAAACCCTGTGCAGATTCTGCGCAGGGTTTAAGTGTTATCTCAGACATTAATAGCGGTATAGAAATTGCCGTCACAAGGGCGGCGTATGGTATTAGTGGTTTGACGATCCATCGCCGGCTATTCTTCACAGGCTGCTACGATATCGGAAACAAACTGCCAATACATACTGCTGCTTCCCGTGTGATT
>CALWVA010000054.1 GCA_944384875.1 uncultured Clostridia bacterium | reverse complement strand
GCATCGTTAAGCGCGTCAAAAATGCGGATCACATCAATACCATTTTCGATGGATTTTTTACAGAACTGTTCCACAACATCGTCGGCGTAATGTTTATAGCCCAGAATATTCTGCCCGCGCAGCAGCATTTGCAGCTTGGTTTTGGGCATGGCTTTTCTCAGTTTGCGCAGCCGCTCCCAAGGATCTTCGCCCAGAAAGCGCATGCACGTATCAAAGGTCGCGCCGCCCCAGCATTCAATAGACCAGTAACCCATATTGTCCAGCATTTCGCAGGCCGGCAACATGTCTTCTACCCGCATACGGGTTGCGGCCTGGGACTGATGTGCGTCCCGCAGGATTGTATCGGTAATCCAAAGTTTGTTCGCCATAATAATACCATTCACCTTTCAGGCTCACAAATTCCCGTGTTCTGTCTCTTTACCGTGAGCCGGATAAAGAGAGCGCAGGCTGCGGAAAACCGGCAGTTTGCCGCAGCCGGATATTTATAAAATAAGCGTTTGAACCATTTCAAACGATGTCAACTCAGCATATTTAATAACATGCCTGCGGCGATTGCTGAGCCGATTACGCCGGCTACGTTCGGACCCATGGCGTGCATCAGCAGAAAATTACCGGGGTCTTCTTTCTGACCAACCACCTGAGATACCCGGGCCGCCATCGGGACGGCAGACACACCGGCTGAACCGATCAGCGGATTGATCTTATCCTTGGTAAACAGGTTCATGAACTTTGCCAGTAATACGCCGCCTGCCGTTCCAAATCCGAAAGCAACGACGCCCAGTACCATAATCAACAGGGTCTGCAGATTCAGGAACGAAGATGCGGTCGCAGTTGCGCCGACGGTAATACCCAAAAAGATGGTGACGATATTCATCAATTCATTCTGTGCCGTCTTGCTCAACCGTTCGGTCACGCCGCATTCCCGCAGCAGGTTGCCCAGCATCAGGCTGCCCACCAGCGGCGCCGCGTCAGGCAGCAGCAGTGCGACAAAAACCGTAATAACAATCGGGAATATGATTTTTTCGGTTTTGGATACGCTGCGAAGCTGCTGCATTCGGATCATACGCTCTTTTTTCGTAGTCAGCGCCTTCATAATTGGCGGTTGGATCACCGGAACCAGCGCCATATAGGAATAGGCGGCGACAGCGATAGGCGCCAACAGCTCCGGCGCCAGATGCGACGTTAAAAAGATGGAAGTCGGACCATCTGCACCGCCGATAATGCCGATAGAGGCAGCCTGGCTTTGCGAAAAGCTGACGATACCGGTCATATCCAGAAGCCGCGCGCCGATATAGGTAGTGAAAATGCCCAGTTGGGCGGCTGCGCCCAGCAGCAGACTTTTGGGATTGGCGATCAGCGGGCCAAAGTCGGTCATGGCGCCGACGCCCAAAAAGATCAGACAGGGGTAAATGTTCAGTTTCACACCTAAATATAAATAATCCAGCAAACCGGCGGTCACGGTATAAGCGTTATTGGCGATAATGGTGTTGCCCAGGCTGAGAACGCCGTCTTGTAAATAGGCGCCGGTAGCGTCAACAACCATTAAGGCGTTTTGCGCCAATACCGAGCCGTCGCTGGCTATAATCTGTCCCAAAGCGTTGATGGTTCCGCCGTCTGTCAATGAGATACCGGACAGATGGCCAAGCACCCCGCCGGAAAACAGAGAATAAACGTCGCCTGTGTTCAAAACGCCCCACATCCCGGGGTTTTGCAGGTCGGCGGTGTTGACCACGGTGGCCCCGCCGAACATCTCCCAGTTGACCTGCCCGCCGGCAAACAGCTCTGCGTGGTACATCCCGGCCAGCGGCAGGTTGGACAGCAGCATGCCAAAAGCAATCGGCAACAACAGCAGCGGCTCAAATTTTTTGACGATCGCCAGAAATAACAGGACAAAGGCGATCAGCAGCATCACCAGTTGTAGCGGATCAGCCAACAGCCCGGCAAAGCCGGTGCTGGTTAAAAAGCCATAAATGGCGTCCCACATGCTGTGTCACCCCTAACCGATGACACAGAGCAGCACACCGGCGTCTACAGTAGTACCTTTGGTGACGTTTACCGAAGTAATAGTACCATCACAGGGCGCCATGATTTCATTTTCCATTTTCATGGCTTCCAGGATCATCAAAACCTGGCCCTTTTTCACAGTATCGCCATTTTGCACATTAATGCTCAGAATTGTGCCGGTCAGCGGGCTTTCAATTTTCTGGCCGTTGCCAACCGGTGCAGCCGCCGGTGCAGGTGCTGCTGCCGGCGCAGGTGCCGCAGCAGGAGCAGGAGCGGGCGCAGCCGCGGGCGCGGCGGATCCGGTAACCTCCTCCAGCGTGATTTCATAATCCGTACCATTGACGTTTACGCGGTATTTTTTCATTTTAACAGACCCCTTTATACATATTTATAATCTATTATAGTTTTTTAACCGATAGGATCCGGATGTTGGTTACATCGGTTCCCAGATCTTCGGCGATCGCGGCGCTGACCGCAGCGATAAACTGTTGCCGGTTGGGAATGGCACTCTGCCCGGCGGACACAGGTGCATCCGCGGCTGCAGCCTTGGTGGACTTATTGTTTACCAGCGCGGCGCAAACCAGCCCGGTCAGTTTACAGATCAGGATGATGCAGATCAGGCCGATGAACACTGTTACAAGGCCTAAAACCACCACAATCCAGTCAGAGATGCCCGTAATATTTGCGGACGCAAGACTTTCAATCACAGAAATCAAACCTCCTTCTTTCAACATTGTGACACACGGAACAACGCATAACGGATAGCAGATTGACCGTTATCGTCACGTTGCCCTTTTAAATACATTTATTGTTGGAATACAACAACAAATTATCCCTATTTTATAACGATAAAGGCAAATTCGGAATTTGTCAATAATAAAAAGAATAAAAAATGAAGAATTAGAAATTTTGGTGAATTTATGGTCAGGCAACAGCCGGCAATTTGTGAAAATATATGATAGCCGTGCGGCAATAGCATGGTCTGACGGTTGCCCTGTTGTTTGGCGCTATTGCAAAAAGCCAACTCCCTGCAGCATAATCTGTTCTGCGGCGTGCGCCAACTCCTCGGCGGGAGCGGCCATGCCGTCGGCCAGCCATTTCTGCAGCAGCCCGATACACCCGGCGCTGACAAAAGCGTAAAAATATTCGATTTTTTTCGGGGAGGCCTGGGCAAAATAGGAAGCGTAGCTTTGCAGACAGGCGTCCCGACCGATGCTGAGCAGCTGCATTAGAAACTGTTTGTCTCCGAAATCACCCAGCGTGGCGATACACAGATCAGAATTGTCTTTCAGACATTGAAAAATTCCGGCGGTGATCCCCACAGGATTATCCTTTTGCTCCAGCAACGGGCGCATCGCTTTGTTGAAGTCCGCCAGCATCTCCTGTTCCATTTTGGTTCGCAGGTCGTACACATCGGTATAATGTGCATAAAAGGTACTGCGGTTGATACCGGCCAGTTCGCATAACTCCTTGATGGAGATGCTCTGGATCGGTTTTTTCTCCAGAAGACTGGTAAACGCTTTGCGGATCAGCATCTTCGTGACCCGAACCCGATGGTCATTTGTAAACGTTTTCAAACAATCCGCCCCTTTCAGACAGAACCTGTCTATTTTGTCGGTTATCTATGCAAAATGCCCGGATCTGTTCATTGTTAAAAACCATTATGTACAGTATACTATAAATGTGGATGAAAATCAACAGACCTGTATGATAAGCTGCGGTGCAGTATGGACAGCTGAGATGCAGGGCATCATGCTAATAACCGGAGGCGGGGCAGTTGTGGGTTCGGGGATGATGCTGATGCGCCTGCCATACCCCATGCAATGGTTTGAAACGTAAGGAGCGGATCAATATGAAAAAGATTTATATCATTACCGGCGCGGCCGGGCATCTGGGCAATACACTGGTTCGTCTGTTGGCCAAAAGCGGCTGTCTGATCAGGGGGTTGCTGCTGCCGGGCGAACGGGCGCAGACCTTTGAGAATGTTCGATATGTTTACGGTGACGTCACCCGGCCTGATTCCATAGAGCCGTTGTTTGAAGGCGTGCAGCCGCAGCAGGCAGTGGTGATGCATACGGCGGGTATTGTAGATATTATGGCCGGGCAAGCCGGCCGGATGCAGCAGGTCAATGTGGAAGGTACAGCCAACATGATCCGGTTGTGCGATATACATGATGTAAGGCGATTTGTATATGTCAGCTCAGTGCACGCGATTCCGGAACAGCCAACGCCGGCGGTGATCACCGAAGTTTCTCATTTTTCGCCGGATGCAGTAAAGGGCGGCTATGCCAAAACCAAGGCGCAGGCCAGCCAGCTGGTGTTGGACGCTGCGGCCGACGGATTGGATGCCGTGATTGTGCATCCTTCCGGCATACTCGGGCCTTATGGCGGCAGCAACAATTATCTGGTTCAACTGATTTGGGATTACATGACCGGCCGGTTGCCGGCCTGCGTGCGGGGCGGTTATGATTTCGTAGACGTTCGGGATGTTGCCGCAGGTTGTCTGGCTGCGGCTGCACAGGGCCGTCGCGGCGCATGTTATATTCTTTCCAATCGGCATTATACCATCCGGCAGCTGTTACAGATGGTGCGCGATGTCTGCGGGGGCCGACGGTTGCCCGAACTGCCGGTTTTTGCAGCCCGGGCCGTCGCGCCGCTTTTAGGGCTGTATGCGAAATGCCGGCATCGCCGCCCGTTGTATACGTCGTATGCGTTGCAGACCCTTTGCAGCAACGACCGGTTTTCGCATGATCAGGCTACTGCAGAGTTGGGGTATCGTCCGCGGGATTTGCGGCAGACGGTGACAGATACGGTGCATTGGCTGCAGCGGTATGGCGGACGGTCAACACCACGGTTTATTCGCCCACAGCCTGTTCGGAAAGGTTTGTGAAACCTGAGATAGATGTGACCGGTCGCCATTGTGACGCATTTATAACAGGGTGTATGCATAGATGATGCAGATATCAAAAAATCACTGCACGACAGGGTAAAAAACGCAATAATACAGCTCTGTGTATTGGGCTTGAAAAAGCAGGTACGGCGATTGATCGCCGTACCTGCTTTTTTGACGATAAAGATCTTTTTATAGCATAGACGGTTGTTTGATTGTGTTTGCCGGCCGCGTCGCAGCAAGCGTAAACAGATTTCGCTTGATTGGGATGTTTCAATTGGCGGGAGTCCCCGTTGTTAATATTGATATTTCTGTGCCTGTAATGTGAACATTTGAGCATATTTTCCCTGCTGCTGCATCAGCTGGTCATGGGTGCCGGATTCGATGATCCGCCCGTGTTCCAGCAGATAGATCCGGTCTGCCAGCCTGGTGGTGGACAGTCTGTGGGAAATGGTGATCACCGTTTTATCCTTTGCCTGCTCCATAACCGATTTATTCAGATTATATTCAGCGATGGGATCCAGCGCGCTGGACGGCTCGTCCAGAATCAGAATATCCGCATTGGCGTAAAACGCCCGGGCAGTGACCAGCGCCTGGGCCTGCCCGCCCGACAGGGTGACGCCGTGTTCGTCAAACTCCCGGGTCAGTTGGGTCTGCAGCCCATCGGGCAGGGTGTTCAGCGTTTCGCGGAAGCCGCCGGCGTCAATGGCTTGCTGCAGCCGTTGCGTATCCACCGGTTCGGTGGTCATCGTAATGTTCTGTTCCACCGTCAGCGCGAAGATCTGATAATCCTGAAATACCGTTTCAAAAGCGCGTCGGTATTGCTGCAGATCAAATTGACGGATGTCTGTCCCGCCGTAACAGATCTGGCCGCCGGTGGGGTCATACAGCCGCATGATCAGCTTGACCAGCGTGGATTTGCCCGCACCGTTATGACCGACCAGCGCAATTTTTTCACCTTTTTTAATGGTCAGACAGATATCGTGCAGCACCGGTTTTTCATTATAGCCGAACTGTAAATGATCCAATACCAGATCACCCGGCGTCTTTGGCATCGGTGCCGGCAGTCTGGGAGATTGAATCTTGATCGGATACTCCAGAAAATGTCTGATCTTTTCGATATATAAACTGTTTTCCAGCATTTTCGGCAGGATGTCTGCAACGCGCCGAAAGGAGCTGGTGACGTTGTTACAGGAATTATACAGCGTGATCATCGCACCGTATCCAATGGTTTTGGCGACGATGGCGTTGTATAGCAGGTGCACCAGATAAACGCCTTCGATGGGAATAAATCCAAACAGGAAAAAGCCCATATAAACCAAAACGTTCAGACGGCTGCGTTTGTCGATCACCTGCCGGATGGACAGATAGGCCGCCCGGAAAGAGTCATACAGCTTTTGCTTGATGTTGTTCATGCGCAGCTCGCTGACATGTTCGGGCAGATAAAACACCCGGCTGATATAGTCCCGCCGGCGTTCCTCCGGGCGGTTGATTTCCCGGGTTCTGACCCAGCGCTTACTCAAGATCTTGTTACAGAACATGGTGCCTGTGAAGGAAACCGCCACTGCGATCAGACCGACAATATCCTGCGACAGGATATAGCCTGCCGCTACTAGCGCGCCCACCGTATAACCGATCAGATTGGCGGTGTCGTTGAGCACATTTTCCAGTTGGGGCGCGGCCTCATTCATGGCTCAGACGAAATCGTTGAAAAAATCCGGGTCATCGTAACATTTCAGATCGATTTTCACCGCTTTCTGATAAATACGCAGCCGAAGCTTCTGTTTCATTTTCTGGAATCCTGTCTGCGCGATGGAGGCATTGACACCATAGGCGTAAAATGAATAGGCAACCAGTGTGACGAATACAATGCCGATAAACAGTGCCGGTTTGTAAAACGGTTCGTTGTTCATAATGGCGTCGATGATGTAGCCGACCATATAGACATGCTCTATAAATACAGCCAGTTGGTTGACGACAGTGGCTAACAGCCGGTGAATGGTAAACCACGGGCTGGCGGAAAAGGCGATTTTCAGTATAAACCAGTTGTTGGACACAATGCGGGAAAACGGTAGTTTCAGCTTTTCTTTTTCGGCAGGTTGTGTGCTGCGTTTTCGAAGGAACAATCTGTGGATGCCGCGGCCTTTCTTATTACTGCGCTGCATGCACATCACCTCCCAACACATAGTGTTCGGCCTGCCGGCGGAACATTTCAGTGTAAACGCCGTTTTGCGCCAGCAGCTGCGCATGGGTGCCGGATTCAATGATTTCGCCGTTTTGCATCAGATAGACGCAGTCGGCGACTGTCGCTGAAGACAGCCGATGAGAGATAAACAGGCTCAGCTTTGGCGGTCCGCAGCAACCCTTACACAGCTTGTAGAAGTTTTCAAACATCGTATGCTCGGCGATGGGATCCAGCGCGCTGGACGGCTCATCCAGCAGCAGGATGCATGCCCGTTTGGCGAAAGCCCGGGCGATGGCAACCTTTTGCGCTTCACCGATGGACAAATTAACCCCTTCATCGTCAAATTCTTTGGTCAGTGTGGTCTGCATGTTGTCTGGCAGTTGACAGATGCGGCCGTATGCGCCGCTTTGACGCAGCGCGTCTGCCGCCGGATCGGACAGGTGCGCATAGGTTTGGTTGCCCATCGTGACATTGTCGGAAACCGACAGCGAGAAAATCTGAAAATTCTGAAAGGTAGCGCCGATTAATGACCGGTATTGCTTTAAATTAAATTTGCGGATATCGACGCCGTTGAACAGGATCACCCCGCCGGTAGGGTCATATAGCCGCATAATCAGCTTGACCAGCGTGGATTTTCCAGATCCGTTGTTGCCCACTAATGAAATGATCTGCCCGGCAGACAGCGTCAGATTCAGGTGTCGAACCACATCCCGGTCGCTGCCCTGGTAGTGGAAGCTGACATCCCGCAGCTCCAGTGTCTGCACCTGTTCGGGGACATCCAGCCCGTCCCAATCTTCCGGAATATTGGATTGATAATTCAAAAAGGTTTTCAGATTTTCGGTATACAGCGCATCTTCAAAAATACCTGAAAGGGCTTCAGAAAAATCTGTCATCATCCAGGACATGCTGACTGCGGCGTTGACGATCACCGCAAAGTCAGACACACTGATGGTTTTGGTGATCATCACCAGAATCAGCCCGATAAACCAGGAACCTTCGAACAGCAGCTGAAAGCAAAACACATTACGCAACCCGGTCAGCAGCGCCAGCCGTTTTTGATAAGAGCGAATGATGCGGATAATAGCACTGGTGGAATGATTGAATTCCTGCTGTAAAACGTCGGAAACACCGGTGAGCCGCAGTTCTTTGGCATATTGCTGCAAATAAAACACCCGGTCGGTATACGCCTGTCGCCGCTCGTGGGGGATCTGTTCCATCTTCCGGTCATATTCCAGCTTTTTGACCCGGGTGCTGATGAACAGATGGTTAATGATAGGGATAAATGCTGTCAACCCGATAAAGACGTTGATGGTAAACATCACATAAGTAACATACAGAAAAGACAGCAGTGCCGAGACGGCGGTAGAGCAGTTGTGAACCACAGACATTGCCCGCTGTGCCGCCTCGTTAGCGGCTTTGGTATAGCTGTCAAAATATTCGGCGTTTTCAAAGCAGCCGACGTCGGCATTGTTGGCTTTTTCAAACAGCTTCAGATGCATTTTGTAGTAGATCTCCGGTTCGTGCATCGGCCGGTAACGTTGATAAAACCAGCCCTGCAGCAGATCTGTTACCAGATTCAGCGCCGCATAAACCATCAGAAACAGCAGCACTTCACTGAAGGTTTTATCCATATCTGCCGAACCGAAAATATACTGGGTGAATACGATGGTCGAGAATGCCCACATGAAAAAACCGGCGAAGCTGACCAGAAAAGAAAGCGGGACCAGTTTCGGGCAGATTTCATGGATCATGCGGAGCATATAGAGGTTATTTTGGACCGCGTGTTTCAATTTTTGTTTTTTCTGTAGTTGTGTTGTCAAGGGTTTACCCTCCTTTGCGTGTGTCCGGCAGCCAGCCCGCATACCCGCCCGCGTCGGCAGGATCCTGCGGCAGAGGTTGTGTCCGCCGGATGGGTATAATATAATTCCGAGAGAGCAACACCAATGGTTTACAGCCTTTTCTTGTAAAAAGCAACTATTTTATAGAAAAAATATATAAAATTTATAAAAGATATTATTTTTTATTATTCTATATGCAATATAATCGGGTTCTGTAGATTGTGTGCGGTACAAGCCGGCTCAAAAAAACAGCGGTGTTTCAATAACACCGCTGTAACTATTTCAATTTTGTTGTGTTATACCAGTTGGCCGCTGCACAGCGCATAGATCAAAACGATCGCGCCCAGAATGATCCGATAATAACCGAACACCTTGAAATCGTGTTTTTTCACAAAGTTCATTAAAAACCGAATCGCTAAGACAGACACCAAAAACGCAACGATCATACCGATCAGCAATACTGCGATTTCCAGCCCAGACAGCGACAGACCCTTGGCGATAAACTTGACGACTTTCAGCAGGCTGGCGCCGAACATGACCGGAATACCCAGAAAGAATGAAAATTCTGCGCCTACCGGCCGGGAGCAGCCCAGCAGAATGGCGCCCAGAATGGTGGCGCCGGACCGGGAGGTGCCGGGGATCAGCGACAACACCTGAAACACGCCGATCAGCGCGGCGGTTTTATAAGACATTTTTGCAAGATTCTGAACAGCCGGCCGTTTGTTGCGGTTGCGCATTTCCACTACGATAAAAGCGATGCCGTAAATGATCAGCATTGCGGCGACGGTATAGAAATTATACAGATGTTCGTCCAGCCAGTCGTCCAGCGGCAGGCCGATAATCGCAGCGGGCAGACAGGCAATCAACACTTTAGCCCAAAGCCGGAGTGTCGATTTTTTCAGCATAATACTGCCCCGCCGACCGTTGGGCAGTGCCGGTCGGCAAAATGGATTGAGCTTTTTGAAAAACAGCACTACCACCGCCATGATCGCGCCTAATTGAATCACGACCCGGAACATTTCAAAGAAGTCAGCTGACAGTGAAAACGGGAAAAACTCTTCATATAAAATCAGATGGCCGGTGCTGCTGATCGGCAGCCATTCGGTAATGCCCTCTACAATGCCGTAAAAAATCGCGTTGATAATATCTAACATACGGTTGCTCCTTTTATATTATAGTTGCCAGTCGATGGGGGTGATACCATGCTGCTCTAAAAAAGCGTTGGTTTTGGAAAAGTGCCGGCAGCCGAAAAACCCGTTGAAAGCCGACAGCGGGCTGGGATGCGCCGCTTCCAAAATCAGATGAGAGGGATTGGTGATCAGGTTTTTTTTGGCCCGCGCGTTGCCGCCCCAGAGCAGAAATACCATCGGTTGCTGCCGGTCGTTGAGCAGCGCAATGATCCGGTCGGTCAGAATCTCCCACCCTTTGCCGCGGTGGGAGTTGGGGCTGCCCTCGCGAACGGTTAGCGAGGTGTTCAACAGCAAAACGCCCTGTTTGGCCCATTTGGTCAGATCGCCGCAGTTTTGGGGCTGATTGATTCCCAGATCGTCATGTTGCTCTTTATAAATATTTATGAGCGACGGCGGCGGTTTAACCCCCTGTTTGACCGAAAAACACAGCCCGTGCGCCTGCCCGGCACCGTGATAGGGATCCTGCCCCAAAATAACCGCCTTGACGTCGTCGTAATCGGTATATTTCAGGGCGTTGAAAATATCAAACATCGGCGGATAAATCCGGCGGGTGCTGTATTCCCGTTTTAAAAATTCCCGCAATTGCAGATAATAATCACTGGTAAACTGGTCTGCCAGCAGCTGATCCCAATGATTGCCAATATGTACCATGTGCGCATCTCCGATCCTGTGATTTGATCATCATATTCCCGCCGTAGGGCAGCTGTTTCGGGAGACAGGCCGCCGTCAGGCGTTCTGCTCCCTGCCGCCCGCGGGGACAAACCGGCTCAGCGCTGTTTGCAGCAGCGGGGTATGCTGGCCGCGCAGCGGGCGAATACTCATTTTATAGGTAAAGCTTTTATCGTTAAGCTGATAGATCGGGTCCAGTTCCGGACCGCACCGGTTGGAGCCGATGCCGCTTTGCATATAATCGGCACAGACCACCGTGCGATCGGGTTCGGGCAGTTCATAATTGTGTTTTGCGGATTCCAGCTGTTGGGCGGAATACGGCAGCGCTGAGAAATCGAAGCCGTTTTCACACACCAGAACCAGTCCCTGCCGCGCGGCGTTATAAACCGCGCCCCACAGTGTGTTGTGGCGGTTGCCGCTTTCCTGCGGCCG
>CALWVA010000053.1 GCA_944384875.1 uncultured Clostridia bacterium | reverse complement strand
CGGACGAGGAGGTAAGCGTTCGGGTGCGTGTCAATTTTGCCGCCATGCGGCGCTGGGCGCTGCAATATGCCCTGCACGCAAAAATACTGTCGCCGGAACCGCTGTCGGAGCAGGTTAGAAACGATATTATGGCGGCGACGGAGAATTATACGGATAGCTAAAATTTGAATAGAATTAAAAAATTAATACAATAAGGAGATTACTATGAAGAAAGAAGATATAACAGTAATTGAAAAACTTTTAGAAAAATTAGGAGATATAAAAGTAAATTCTGCTAATCAGTCAGATTTTAATGTTTTTACGGCACTTGGAATTGAAACAAAAGAAGTTTTAATTTGCAGATTGTTAGGTACAATTCTCCAACCAAACGGTTCGCACCAATTAGGAATTTTACCAATAAAATCTTTTTTGGAAAATGTGCTTGGCGTTAAAAAGGATGATTATGATAATTGTGAAGTTATATTAGAAGAACAGATTAAAGATGATCGTAGAGTAGATATTGCAATTTACATAGACAATATGGTTTATCCGATTGAAGTCAAAATTTATGCAGGAGATCAGAAAAATCAAATTACAGATTATTATCATTACTACGATAAAAATAAATTGCTAAATAATAATAACTTGATTTTCTATCTCACACCTAACGGTCATCACCCCTCAAAATCAAGTTGTGGAGAATTAAATATAGACAAAGAAATAAGATGCCTCAGTTTCACAGAGGATGTAAAAAAATGGCTTGAAACTTTAGAAAAATCATCAACATCTGAGAACTTTTCTTGTATCCTAAAACAATTTGAAGGAGTTATTGAAAAAATGGCAAAAAACGAAAAAAATTTTGACGAGATAATAGACGCTGTAAATTTAGAAAATGATGATAATGTTACTGCATTAACGCATATTTTTAATTCACAGGAAGTCCTTGAAAATAAATTCAGAGAGTTATATATTTGCAGGTTATTGGACAAATGTAAATTACAAAATGATGGATATAAATATGAAATAAAACTATATCCAAATGAAGGAAGAGTAAATAATATTGCTGACATTTACAAAAACGATAAATTATTGGCACATATTAAATACGAAACCAATTTATATTTAACCGTTGCTGAAAACTGTAAAGTAAAAAGAAGGAGCCATGAATGGGGACCAGAACATAACTGGCACTACATAAGGCGAGAAAAAGACCAAAAAATAATATTTAATAAGCCATTTTCTAATACTCCTCCATTATCTTTTAGTGATGAATTTATAAATTTTATTGAAATTCTAAATGATTTGGATTTTTGCTAAAAATACAAAGATAGATAGCCATATTGAAAATCCACTTGATGAGATCAAAATGTCGAAATGATGTTCTGTTTTTATCCCATCTGGTCTGCTAAAATAAAATCAACAAATCAGGGAGGTTGATTTTATGAAAGCAAAAAAGACAATGAAAACATTTATTTGTATCCTGACGGTCGTGCTGGCTGTGTCTCTTACGGCGTGTGAAAGCGATAACGGTGCCGATGACAAAACCTCGCCCACTGTGGGCACTGAGGGCATTACGGACAGCTCGACATCCTCCGTACATATGGAGGAAACAAAGCCGGACATTGAAAGCACTGAACCGGAACAGGAGCCGACCTATTATCACGCAGCGCTCTGCGGAGCAGTCGTGACTGAGCAGGACGGTTCTCCGCGTTTTACATATGTGAAAAAATGTGAAAGCTGCGGTACGGTGCAAAGCGGAAGCAATACGACAAACGCTACCGGAGGCGTGCTGCACGGCAGTTTCTTATGCTTCGGATGCAAAGAAACGCAGCAATTTGAGATTGAAACTACACAAAATTGAAACGCCGTATCGGACGGATACAGCATAAAATAAGGGAGAGATTCATCTGTCGGTATATGTCACATCTGATTTGCACGGCTATCCTCTTGTAGAATTCAAGAAATTCCTTAAAAAAACCGGATTTTCGGGCGACGATTTTCTCTATATTCTCGGAGATGTGGTCGACCGCAACGGAGACGGCGGCGTGGAAATGCTCTGTTGGCTTTTAGAACAGCCGAATGTTCAGTTGATTCTCGGAAATCACGAAGCGATGCTTTTATCCTGTGCATTTGTTTTTGAGGAGATCACAAATGAAAGTCTGCAAAACGTTACATCCGAAAAGCTGGAACTTTTGAATACTTATATGCAAAACGGCGGCGATGTCACGCTGAAAGCGCTGCAAAAGCGGAACAGATCATCGCCGGAAACAGTGTCATATATTCTGGATTACCTGCGCAATGCTTCGTTGTATGAAACAGTTTCAACAGAGAAAAACGATTTTCTGCTCGTTCATGCAGGACTTGGCAATTTTGATAAAGACAAAAAATTGTCCCGCTATGCCGCCGATGATTTCTTGTGGACCTGGCCGGAGCTTTCGGATAAATATTTTGATGATGTCATAACCGTTTTCGGACATACACCCACCATGTCATACGGAAAGGAATATACGGGAAAAATCCTCAAAACACGAACATGGATCGACATTGATGTCGGTGTTGCTTACGGGCAAAAGCCTGCACTTTTACGGTTGGATGATCTGAAAGAATTTTATGCTGATTAAAACATCAGTGCGACTGGAAATACTGCGTTTTGAAGGAAACGATGGGCATTTATACCGATTCTATAAAAAGGAGATGCAGAGAACAATGCAATTGAATGATCACAAATCAAATATATCACAATCTTCGGATATAGATATGCTGTATGCGATTAACCGTGATGCGGCAAAATTCTATTCCGATTATTTAATGGGGCAGGACGGAAAAATCGCTCTGGATTATTTGATGAAACGCGGGCTAAACATGGAAGTCATCGAAAATTTCAAACTGGGTTTTGCCCCGAATCAACAAGATACACTTTTGAAATATTTAATGGCAAAGGGCTATGATGTAAATGAAATGGAAGAAGCAGGAATAATTAGAAAAAGTACAAATGGCAGGTGTTGCGATGTTTTCAGAAACAGACTGATTTTTCCTATATCCAATATACATAATAATATCATCGGATTTGGCGGAAGGATATTGTCTAACGAAAAAACAGACCTGCCAACAATATACATAAATACAGCAGACACAAGTATTTTTAAAAAGCGGGAAAATCTTTTCGGATTGGATCTTGCCCAAAACCATTGCCACGATAATATTATCCTGGTTGAAGGGTATATGGATGTTATTTGTTTGCATCAATTCGGTTTCAAAAATGCGGTTGCATGTTTTGGAGCGAATCTTACTGACGAACAGGCAGATATTTTATCGCAAGTCACAAAAGAGGTAATCATCTGTATGGATTCAGATGCGGTTGGTCAATTTTCTGTCAATAAGATTATTAAAAAACTAGAAAATGTAAATCTTGATTTTAAAACAATAATGCTTCCCGTTAATATGGATCCTGAAGCGTTTATCAGGAAAAAAGGTGCTGATAAATTCCGAGCTCTTGTAAAAGCCGCTTGTGACGGCCATGACAATAGATTTATTAAAGCGATACGATGTTTTATATCCCGCCGGTTATTTGGTATATTTAATTACATCCGATACCGGAGAGATTTGATGATTTGAAAGAATTTTATGTTGATTAAAACAGCCGTGCAGATGGCGTGGTTTTAGGCGTATTATTCCGATACATTTTCATTTAGCAATTCACTGATTTTCTATTTCCAAAAGTGGAGAATTAGAGTCTGAAAAAGCCCGATCTCAATCCATTTTTAAGGCATAAACTTTTAGGGGCAAGGTGTTTATACCTTGCCCCTCGATTTTACTTTTACGTTTAAAGCGTTACAGGCGCGCTTTTATGGCTTTCATATTAGATTCGGTTTGTACGAAAATTACTTTTGCATTCACAATCCCCGTAGTCGCTTCACGCAGCGCATTCATCTTGCTTACCCATTCCATCGGCTGCTCGGCTTTGTGCTTTTCTGTTATACCTTCACGCTCTACCATCTGCTCCACCAGCCGAAAAAACATATCTTCCGCCTGTTCGTCAACGTCGGCAAGATAACTGTTCAGTTTGCCGCTTGTAAGCAGATTCGTGTAAAACACCTTCCTGTGTTGCCGGATATACCGCAAATGCCGCTGTCCCCATATCCCTATGGGCTTATTTTCTTCGACAGGTAAAGTGATATTCGGCAAATAGTAGTCACCTTGCAAAGTATAGCTGATGCCTGTTTTTTCATCAATGTAATGCTGGTTCATTTCGTAATCCTCCAATATGATTGATTTCACCTACAAATCCAATCATGTCGGCTGACTACAAAAGCCGAAGGGAGAGAACTTCCTTACGAAGCCTCTCCCTTGCGGAGCAAGTTGTTTTGACTTGCTCCGCATTATTTATAATTATATTTTTCGATTGCTCTATTAAGCATTGATCCAATTCAAACAATATCTTTGCGGACCATCATAAACAAAAACCGCCCTATTCCATATAAATCTACAAAAATCATTGATTTTAGGTGAATGTTCAAGTATAATTATTCTGTATTATTGTATCTACCTGAAAGTGAGGGCTAAAATAGTTTGAAAATTAAGGAGAAAAGGATGGAACTTATGGATGTTATAGATAATAAAGAAAAACAAAATGAAGATATAAATAATAATCAATTAGAATTATGGAATAAACTTAATGAAAGCAATACATTGCCAGAAATACAAAATTACATAAAAGAAGTAATAAGAATTAGAGGTTTTGCAGGTCAAGAAATTGAGAAAACAATGTTATTATTACTAGAAGAAGTAGGTGAACTTGCAAAATCGATTAGAAAAAATGCAACGAATATGAACATTGATAAAAATAAATTAAATCATTATGATACAATAGAAAGTGAAATTGCAGATGTTTTTATAGTATTAAATAGTGTATGCAATAAATTAAATATTGATTTATACAAAGCATTAAAAGATAAAGAAGAAGAAAACATAAAAAGAAAATGGCAGTAGTATTGAACAATAGTGAAAATACAAAATCAGCTGAGCCCTACCAATAAGTGGGATTTGTAAAATCAAAAGGTAGAGATTTGGGTATTTACTTTTTATATTTTTTAGAAGGAAAACATGAAACTATATGCAGTAACAGATGAATATAGAGATTATTTAAGACGATTTGATAGTATGCAGGGCGGAAGCCCGGAAGAGATCCGAAGAGTCCTGTCAAATGTTTTAGGCAGAAACTACATCGTTTGTAACTATTGACAGACTAAGCATATTACGGATGCAGCCTATCCTGTTGGCGCCGCTTTTACTTTACGGTTGCAGACAGCAGGTGCATATGCTGCGCCTGTATACCGATAAGCTTACGGAAATTTTTGAATATACGCCCGCAGGTTTTGACAGAAAGCGCGGCTCTAAAACTTGCAAATAAATGATTATTTCAGATTTTTTTCTCTTGTTAAAAATTTTTCTTGACTTTCTCTACCGTTTCGGTTTTATAATAAGACCATATACATGTAATACTGCATCGGGCGAATCGTTGCCAATGTGTTTTCTGCAAAACGCTGCACATTGAATAGCTTTACGGTCTCCCGGTACTGCAATTATGATTGATAGAAATAAGGAGGAACAGCACATGTCAAATCAGAAACCGATTTCCGGAACAGGCGGCGACCATTATATTCCTTATGCACAACGTACAGGGGCAGAAGCCATCGTTTATTTTACAAAAGATCTTTCAGCAGAAGGGCTCCGGCGGATTTTCAGCCGCGTGAACAAATCCTTAACAGGGAAAATCGGCGTCAAGCTGCATACCGGCGAACCCCACGGCCCCAATATTTTGCCCCGGCCCTGGGTAGAGGCGCTGATCAAAAATGATCTGCCAGACGCATCCATTGTGGAAACCAACACTTATTATGAGGGAGGCCGTTACACCACCGAACAGCATCGAAAAACCCTGGAAGTGAACGGATGGACCTTCTGCCCGGTAGATATTTTAGACGAAAACGGAACCGTCGCGCTGCCGGTCAAAGGCGGAAAGTGGTTTACCGAGATGCACATGGGCAAAAACCTGGTAAATTATGATTCGCTGTTTGTATTGACACATTTCAAAGGCCACACCCAAGGTGGCTTTGGCGGCTCCAACAAAAACATCGGCATCGGCTGTGCAGACGGCCGTATCGGCAAAGCAATGATCCACACGACGCCGGGATCCGACGACATGTGGGACATCGCTACCGAAGAATTCATGGAGCGGATGACCGAATCTGCCAAAGCTGTTATAGATCATTTCGGCGAGCACATCTGCTTTGTCAATGTGCTGCGCAACATGTCGGTATCCTGCGACTGCGAAGGCGTCGATGCCGCACCGGTAGTAACGCCGAACATCGGTATTCTGGCTTCTACCGATATTCTAGCGATCGATCAGGCTTCAGTAGATCTGGTATATGCGTTGAAAGAAAATGATCATAAAGATCTGGTGGAGCGCATGGAGTCTCGCCATGGCCTGCGGCAGTTGACCTATATGAAAGAGCTGCACATGGGCAACGACCGGTATCATCTGGTTGATATTGACCACGACGATCAGGAAATCTCACTACAGGATGCGGTAAAAGATGTTGTTCCGTTTCAACCGGCAAAATAAAGTGTTCCCGAAAAGCCGAGCAACCGGCCGGAGCATGGGCACGATTGTAGAAAATATTCAGAAAACAAGTTGAAGCCGCGGCAGAAGGCAGGCTATGATCTGATATCTATAGAAAAAGCGCTGTTCCAATCTATGTGGAACAGCGCTTTTATGTTGTATGTATCATGCGGGGCGCAATCTCTTAAAAATCAAAGCTGTCGTTCAAACAGGTTGCCGCCATGGCAGTCGATTGCCACCACCAGCGGAAAATCTGCAAACACCAAACGCTTTACCGACTCACAGCCCAGATCTTCATAAGCGACGACCTCGCAGGAACGAATACATTTACAGGCCAGCGCCCCCGCGCCGCCCACCGCGCAGAAATAAACACTGCCGTTTCGCCGGATCGCATCGCAAACCGCCGGACTGCGCTGCCCTTTTCCCACCATAGCGGCCAGGCCAAGATCTAATAATGCCGGGGCATAAGGGTCCATCCGGCCGGAAGTCGTCGGCCCGCAGGAACCGATGGGCAGCCCGTCGGGCGCCGGCGTCGGGCCCGCATAATAAATGGTCGCGCCCCGAATTTCAAAGGGCAGCGGCCCATCGCCGCGCAGCGCTGCGGCAATGCGCTTGTGCGCCGCGTCCCGCGCGGTATAAACTGTACCCGAAAGCAACACCCGGTCACCGGCATGCAGCGTGGCAGCCAGTTCTGGCAGTTGCCGTGTATCAATAGAATGTTCCAAAAAGCCCGCCCCTTATAACAGAAGATACTGAAAATCAACCAGCCGCCCGGTCACCGGCGCGCAACGCTTTCAAAAAATCGTCGCATGTTTACACGATTTATCAAATCGGGAATATCCTTTAGATTTACGCTGGCTGTTTTAATACAATCATATTAAAAGATCCGGCAAGGTAGCGCCATATCCATGTCTGCAAGGCAGCGTGCCGCTGCCAATAATTTTCTATACCGGCCACCACCGGATCACAGCTCCATATCGTCCAGTGCCTGTATAATGCCCTCCACCGTCGCAGGCCGCTGCACAGCCTGTCCCGGCACAGGCGCAGATTCCGCCGGCGTATCTGCAGCCGGTTGTCCGGCTGTCTGCTCTACCGCCGCATCTGCCTGTTGCGCCGGCACAACCCGCCGCCATGCGCCGGTAAACTGGTTTTTCTGCTGCATGTCTGCATCTGATGCATCTGTCGCAGACTGCGTGCCGTCCGGGTTCGCTACCGTCGGCGATGCAGCTTTTTTGGATGGTTCTGACACCGCCCCGGCGGACGGCTGTTGGTCTGTCACCGACGACGCTTGTTCAGATGTTTCTGCCGGTGCTGCCGAAACCGATTGTTCTGCCGGGCAATGACCAACGTCGGTCTGTGTAGAAACATCTTGCGCCGCCGAACCCGGTGTTTCCTCATAAGGCGGCTGCGCCGCACTCCCGGCGATCACTGCGTCAGGCGGCGTATATGCATTGTGACGCAGTTGATCCAACTGCTGTTTGAGCATCTCATTTTCCTGCTGCAGCGCCTGAAAATATTCCGCCACCACCGGCAGCTTTAAAATATCCGCCTGCATCTGCGCATTCTGGGCGCGCAGATGCCCGGTCACCTGCTGCAGTTCTTCACAGGACGCCGATACCGCCGCATATTCATCCTGCAGTTGCACATGCCGCTGTGCCAGCTCCTGCATCTTTTCGGTCAGATCGGCAATTTCCTGCTGCCGCGCGGCGGCCTGCGTTTGCAAACCGGTATAATCCTGCTGCAACTGTTGATAATCGCGCTCCAGCCCGGCCTTCTGCGCCTGTAACTGTTCCAGCTGGGCCGCAACAGCGTCCGTCTGTTCCCGATATTTTCCGGCCAGCGCATCCACATAGCGCAGCACATCTTTACGGTTAAAGCCGCCAAACAGGCTGGTTCTGAACATGCCCTGATCTGCCATATAATCCCGTCCGTTCCTCCGCGCAAGCGGTCGTTTTTAAATCCGTTGTTTTGCGGCGTTAAAACGCCGTTTTCTCCGCAATATAGTCTGTCAGCCGGTCAATCTCCACCAGCTCCTGCTGCATGGTATCCCGATCGCGCACTGTAACCTTACCACGCGCTTCAGATTCAAAATCATACGTGATACACAGCGGGGTGCCGATCTCATCCTGCCGGCGGTAGCGTTTACCGATAGAACCGGCATCGTCATAATCGACCATAAAGCTGCCTGCCAGCGTATCACGGATAGCAAGGGCCTGATCTGCCAGCTTTTTAGACAGCGGCAACACCGCCGCCTTAATTGGCGCCAGCGCCGGGTGCAGCCGCAGCACCACCCGGACCTCGCCTTTGTCGTCGGTCTCTTCGTCATAGGCGTCGCACAAAAACGC
Source organism: uncultured Clostridia bacterium (assembly GCA_944384875.1). Lineage (GTDB taxonomy): Bacteria > Bacillota > Clostridia > Oscillospirales > Acutalibacteraceae > RUG14109. Next base: position 2,430 of record CALWVA010000053.1, on the reverse strand, counting down.
CAGCGCCGCGCGGTCAGCACCCAACGACGGCTCAATAACATAAGGCACATATTTCTCATTGGTCGCCTGATCGAAATATTCCAGCGATTTACCGGAATGGTTCATATGCTGGGTCAGGTCAAAATCGGTGCGGTCTGCGATGCCCCACAGCTCGCCCCAGCCGAAGGGGAACAAAAATTCAATGTCGGTGGTGGCGTTGGAGTAATGCGCCAGCTCTTCTTTTGCATGATCACGCAGCTTGATATTCTGCGCTTTCAGGCCCAGATCCAACAAAAACTGTCTGCAATAATCTTTCCAATAGGAGAACCATTCCAGGTCGGTGCCGGGCTTGCAGAAAAATTCCAGTTCCATCTGTTCAAATTCCCGTGTGCGGAAAGTAAAATTACCGGGCGTGATTTCATTTCGGAAAGACTTGCCCACCTGCGCGATGCCGAAGGGAATTTTTTTGCGGGTGGTGCGCTGCACATTGGCAAAATTCACAAAGATCCCCTGGGCGGTTTCCGGCCGCAGATAAATCTCGTTTTTGCTGTCTTCGGTAACGCCCTGAAACGTCTTAAACATCAGGTTAAACTGCCGCACGTCAGTGAAATCGCATTTGCCGCAGTTTGGGCAGACGATCTGATGCGCGCGAATATAATCCAGCATTTCTTCATTGCTCATCCCCGCTGGGTTGCCGCCCGCTTCTTCGATCAGCTGATCGGCGCGATGTCGGGTTTTGCAGTTTTTACAGTCCATCAGCGGGTCGGAAAAGCCGCCCACATGGCCGGAAGCCACCCACACCTGGGGATTCATTAAAATCGCGCAGTCCAGCCCGACGTTGTATGAACTCTGCTGCACAAACCGTTTCCACCAGGCTTTTTTCACATTATTTTTAAACTCGACGCCCAGCGGGCCATAGTCCCACGTGTTGGACAGGCCGCCGTAAATTTCAGAGCCCGCATAAACAAAGCCTCTGTTTTTACAGAGGGCGACGATTTTTTCCAGCGTTTTTTCATGGTTTTCCAAAAGACAACATCCTCTCAAGCCCGAACATTCCCATAGATAGCATTTATTGTATCACAACCCAGTGTTTTTGTCGAGGGATTTCTGAAAAAAGCTTGCAAAATCCCGCTGATCCGGCTACAATATAATTAGCAAAACTTATAAATACTTTTATATCAATAAGGAATTCTGAAAATGGATCAACCGGATATCAACTTTGATTTATATAAAGTATTCTGCGTGGTCGCCGAGCAGGGCAACCTGTCTGCCGCGGCCCGAAAGCTGTTTGTATCCCAGTCGGCGGTCAGCCAGGCGATCAAGCAGCTGGAAAACCGGCTGGGCGGCCGGCTGTTTAACCGCACCTCCCGTGGGGTCACGCTAACCGCCGAAGGAGAGATGCTGTTCGGCTATGCAGACTCGGCCTGTAAGCTGCTGAAAAACGCCGAGGCAAAGTTTTTCGAGATGAAAAACGCCCAGGCCGGAACGGTGCGCATCGGCGCGTCAGACACGGTATGCAGCCTGTTTTTGCTGGACAAGCTGGGCAGCTATCACCAGGCGTATCCCAATATCAATATGCAGGTATTCAACCGCACCACCGGGCAGTTGATCGAATTGCTTAAAAGCGGCGCGGTGGATATGATCTTTATCAATCTACCCATTGAGCCGGACCCGGCGCTGGAGGTTCGTGAGATGATGCCGGTCTCCGACTGTTTTGTGGTGGGCGGCAAATATTCTTTTTTGGCCCGGCGCACCTTTTCGCTGAAAGAGCTGGAACAATACCCGGTGTTGATGCTGGAAACCACCAGCCACACCCGGAACATGTTAGATACGTTTCTGCACAGCAGAGGCGTATATGTAACGCCTGCTGTGGAATTGGGCAGTATGGAGCTGTTGCTGGACTTTGCAAAAATCGGGCTGGGAATCGCGGCTGTGGCGCGACAGGCGGCGGACAGCCGTGTGCGTGCCGGGCAGCTGTATCCGCTGCGGTTATCAGAGCCGCTGCCCCGCCGGGCCATCGGTTTGGTAACGATGCATTCGGTCAGCCTGCCCTTCGCCGCCACCCGGTTTATCCGGCATATCGACGGCCTGGATCAACCCGACTAAACGACAATCAAGCAAAGTCCGGCGCACCCGGCAGGCCGTACAATTTCGACATTGCCGGCGATGTTTGGTGCCGATCAAGCAATATGGCGTTTTGACAAAAAGCAGCCTGATCTTGGTTTGCACACTGCCAACGGTCAAAACCGCAAAGCCTCCAAACAGAGGCTTTGCGGTTTTTTCCCACTTGTTTACGGTTTTTTAAGCTGTTTAATCGTCGCAGGTGTTGCAACCGCAACCGTCTTTGCGGCACGCGTCCGCCTTGGGGAAAAACTCGTCAGTCGGGAACGCGATTCTGCTGAATACATCACAAGGGCTGTCGTTGATCTCGGTGCACTCTTTTTTCGGCAC
>CALWVA010000052.1 GCA_944384875.1 uncultured Clostridia bacterium | reverse complement strand
ATTACGACGAAATCTCCCAGCCTTACCTTTACCATTGCCAAAGCCGGACAGTACACCTTCACCGCTGTGTGGGGCTGTTATGACGGCACAGGAATCATAATCAACGATTCCATCGGTACACCAACGAATGCGGCAAATGGGCCGAATGCGTTCCAGGCTGCGGATGATACGGAACCCGACGTGAGCAGAGAGCCGTCAGAAACCACTGCCCCGGAAGCATCTACAACCACGCAGCCAACAGAATACCAGACACAGCAGCCTACTGATTCCCCGACGGAATCTTCTTCTGAACCGACTGTTACAGAACCGAGCACTGGTGCAGAACAGACTGGTGCCATTGCATAAAATTTTTCGTCTGCATCCAGCAAAACAATATCATTGGCCACTGTATCTGCGGCGCAACGCCCAGAAGTCGGCTCTGACCGAACCATGATGCGGTTCCGGAAAATGAAGGCGTGGCTTGTGGCACGGGATGTGATGTCAATGCGCCGGGTAAATGACCGAATCGGACAATGGTTTGATATCAAGCAGCGGTAAAGGGGGTGTTCGCTTGAAATTTCAGGGAAAGCAGCACTACCTTGGGCGATATAAGACGCTGGCGGAAACCGCTGCTGCCCGAAAGAAAGCGGAGCAGGAACGGTTCGGAGAATTTCTGGAATCATTCGTAGTAGGTAGGCATTCAAAAATTATAATGTGGGTTGTTATGAAGAGAATCTGGCTTTATATAACATGCTTTTAGGAGCAGAATTCGCTTTAGCATTGCACGTAATTATAAAATAAATCTATCATTTAGACCACATGATTACACGAAATGGGTGCAATTTAATGATTGGTTAGAAATCAATTTGTTAAAGCACCCGTCTATTGTAATATCAGTTTGTTTCCTCTGTTTGCTGAATGTATGCTGATTAAAATATTTTGGCCTGTATTTTGGCTTTGTGACCAGCCTTCGCGCCCCTAAACGATTTTATCGTTACCCTCTAATCAGAAACGGATATACTAATATGTCTCAGCTTGTGTAAACGCAAGTTTAGACGGCCGTTTGGTCATGATTGTTTGTGGGTGTCCACAAATATTTTCGATCAGAAATTTTTGTATTTTAACCATTAAACCAGTCGTTGTTTAAACGGCTGTTTTATTTTTAGATGATTAAAAGATTTGGGACGATCTGTAAAGTCTGAAATTGTTTTGTTGTTGACGCATCATATGGATATATTGGTTGTTAAGAGACCGCGTTTTATGAAGAATTGGATTTTATTTGAGATTCCGTTTTGTGCACGGCTTACATGTATTATGAACGAGTATTTTTATATACATATAATTCCCAGTAGAAAAATTCACATTTTTTATATAATATATTCATTAGGAGGAGGTGGCGAAATGCGTCAGCGGCAATATTTGTGTATTGATTTGAAGTCATTTTATGCGTCCGTTGAGTGTATTGAGCGCGGGCTTGACCCGATGACTACAAATCTCGTGGTTGCTGATATGAGTCGAACCGAAAAAACAATCTGTCTTGCGGTCTCACCTTCATTGAAATCTTATGGCATTTCCGGTCGTGCCAGACTGTTTGAAGTTGTCCAAAAGGTCAAAGAGGTCAATGCACATCGCAAACGGAAAGCGCCCAATCATATATTTACAGGGGAATCATATATTGATACCGATTTAAAAACCTCTCCAGAGCTTTCTATGGCCTATATAATTGCTCCTCCGAGAATGGCCTATTATATGGAGTATAGCACAAAAATCTATCAGATATATCTGAAATATGTTGCGCCGGAAGATATTCATGTTTACTCTATTGACGAAGTTTTTATTGACATTACACAGTATCTGAAGACCTATAAAATGTCTGCATATGAATTGGCAATGACAATGATCCGGGATGTACTTCACACCACCGGTATTACAGCAACGGCAGGACTTGGAACAAATCTGTATCTCAGCAAGATTGCCATGGATATTCTGGCAAAGTGTATCCCGGCAGATCAAGATGGGGTGCGTATAGCCGAACTGAATGAAATGTCTTATCGGCGTTTGTTGTGGGATCATCGCCCTCTTACTGATTTCTGGCGTGTCGGAAAGGGTTATGCGAACAAGCTGGAGGCCAACGGAATATATACAATGGGAGATATTGCAAGATGCTCTGTTGGGAAGCCGACGGATTATTATAACGAAGAGTTGCTGTATAGGCTTTTTGGCATAAACGCAGAACTGCTGATTGATCACGCATGGGGCTGGGAGCCCTGCACCATTGCTGATATCAAAGCATATAAGCCCAAATCAAACAGCATTTGTTCCGGTCAGGTGCTGCAATGTCCGTATCCGTTTGATAAAGCCAAGTTGATTGTCCGTGAAATGACAGACCTTCTGGTTCTGGATCTTGTGGATAAAGGGCTAGTAACAGATCAAATGGTGTTGACGGTCGGATATGATATCGAAAACCTTGTGAATCCGGAAATCAGAGCGCAGTATAAGGGTGCTGTCACTACGGACCGTTATGGACGAAAAATCCCCAAACATGCGCAGGGGACAACCAACCTCGACAGGCCGACTTCTTCCACCAAACAGATCACCAACGCGGTTATGGAGCTGTTTGACCGAATTGCAGATAAAAAACTGCTTGTCAGGCGGTTGACCCTTACAGCCAATCATGTAGTTGATGAGAAAAGTGTGAAGAAACAGCCGACTATCGAGCAGCTCAATCTCTTTACGGATTATGATATGTTAGAACGGGAACGTCAAAAAGAAGCTATCGCGCTGGAGCGTGAACGGCGGCTGCAGCATGCCGTTTTAAATATTCGAAAAAAATATGGTAAGAATGCGCTTCTGAAGGGAATGGATCTTCAGGAGGGAGCAACTACCATTGAGAGAAACAAACAGATTGGCGGGCATAAAGCATGAAAGAACGAGAAAGCCACCAGTATGATGATATCATCCATTATTCTCATCCTGTTTCATCAAAGCATCCACGGATGTCCATGACGGAACGGGCTGCGCAGTTTTCCGCTTTCGCAGCGCTCACCGGCTACAATGAAGCTGTTAAGGAGACGGCAAGGCATACCACCGAAAAGGTGAAACTGGATGAAACAACAAAGCTGCTTTTGAATGAGAAGCTGATGCTGTTGCAACACAGTACGGCGTATACACCGGCGACGATCACTTATTTTGTACCGGATCAAAAAAAGGCAGGGGGCGTCTATGTTACGGTTACCGGCGTCATCAAAAAGATAGACAGCTACGAACGAGTGGTTATATTGCAGGGCGGAGAGCAAATACCAATCGACGATATCTATGAGGTCGAAGTTTGAATGACGGTTGAAGTATTGGATATTCTTTTTTGGAATGACCAGATTTCAACCGTTTTCTATTGTGTGATTTTATAACATTGGGCAGCAAAATGATGTATGCAGATGACGTATAGGGGGTGTTGCTTATAGGGTTCAAGTTTAATTTATATTCACAAATTAACTTTGAAGTATGCTATAATAATTAAAAATAGATTGCGCTGACGCGATTTGCAAAAATGTGTCGTCGCAGGCAGTTCAATTGTGGTTGGTTCGATGCGTTCTGATCATATTGTGAAATGCTTGGGCAAATGAGAATGTGCTTTTGAAACAGGTTTAAGCAGGTTGCGAGTTTGTTTAGACGATGGCTGTTTTGAATGATGAATTTGCGGCGATAATAAAAATTTATACATAGACAGCGGTATAGGTGTTGTAATCAAACCACTGAAATAAGCTGTTTTAACAGATCTGGCGGGGATACTATGGCTTTTGTTTGTTTTGAAGATGTAATGAAAATTTATAAGATGGGCGATATGACGATCAAAGCTTCCGATGGTGTTTCTTTTGAGATCGAGCGTGGGGAGTTTGCGGTCATTACAGGCCCCAGCGGCGCGGGAAAAACCACTGTTTTAAACATGTTGGGCGGTATGGACGCCTGTGACGGTGGGAAAATCATTGTGGATGACAGACGGGTGGATCAGCTTTCGCGCAAACAATTGGTGTTATACCGACGAAACGACGTGGGGTTTGTATTTCAATTTTATAACTTGATTCAGAACTTGACTGCCCGGGAAAATGTAGAACTGGCTGCCCAGATTTGTAAAGATCCAATGGATCCGGAAGAAGTGCTCCGGGCGGTGGGCTTGCAGGATCGGATGGATAATTTTCCGGCGGGGTTGTCCGGCGGGGAACAGCAGCGGGTGGCGATTGCCCGGGCGTTGGCAAAGCGGCCGAAGCTGTTGCTGTGTGACGAACCCACTGGCGCGCTGGACTATAACACCGGGAAAAACATTTTGCAGTTGTTGCAGGATACCAGCCGGCGCTACAATATGACAGTGATTGTGATTACGCATAATTCGGCAATCACACCAATTGCTGATCGGGTGATCCGGTTTAAGAATGGGCGGGTGCAGTCTATGGAACGCAATATGCACCCGGAAGATATTCGAAATATCGAGTGGTAGGCGGGTGACGGAATGAGCAGGCATACGCATGCCTTTGGATTGGGAATATGGCGGGATATTCGCAAGTCGCTGCCTCGTTTTTTATCGATTTTTGCGATCGTCGCATTAGGAACCGGTTTTTATGCCGGCGTTGCGGCGACTGCCGATGATATGCGGATGACAGTCAGGGACTATTTGCGAGAGCAGCAACTGGCGGATCTGCAGATTTTATCGCCGGTGGGATTGGAAGACGAAGAAATTCGGCGACTGCAGGAAACAGACGGTGTGGCACAGGCAGTTGGTGCGTACAGCGCCGATATGCTGTTAGAAGTCGGCGGGCAGAGCGCGGTTTGTAAACTGCTGTCTTATGACGAGCAGGGGCTGAACCAGCCCTATGTTACCGAAGGACGTTTGCCCCAGGCGGCGGATGAATGTGTGCTGGATAACAGCAATTTTGCCATGCAGAATTTTAAAGTGGGAGATACCATTCGGTTTTTCTCCGGAGACGATAATGATACCGGCTATTATCTTAGGCAGGATACATTTAAAGTAGTGGGGCTGGTGAATGATCCCCGCTATCTGAATTTTCAACGTGGGAGCAGCAATATCGGGAACGGCAGCGTCAGCACTTTTGCAGTTATTCCGCAGGAGGCTTTTGCCCTGGAGGTATATACCGAGGCTTATGTGACACTTGATGATACACAGGCTTTGCAGGCGTATACCGACGCTTATGATCAGGCCGTGGAGACATTTACACCGGCGGTAGAAGCAGTGGGTGAAGATTGTATTGCATACCGCACGCAGAAAATTCAGCAGGAGCAATCTCAAGAGCTGAATGAAGCGGAGCGGGCTTATAACGATGGACTGGCGGCATATCAGCAGCAAATCGCTGAAGCACAGCGGCAATTAGAAGATGGAGAAGCGGAATATAAAGCTGGCGCTGCGGCTCTTGAACAGGCTCAAAGGGATTATGAAACCGGTATTGTGCAGGGACAGCGAGAACTGGATGAAGCGGAGGAACAGCTGCTTGCTGGACAGCAGGCATATGATACCGGACAGGCGCGATATAATGACGGGGTTGCGCAGGCGCGGACGTTACAGCAGGGTTTATCGCAAATGCAAATGCAGGTGCAGGGCTTGCAGGCAATTCCCGAGGAATTGCGGACACAGGAGCAACAGGCGCTGTTAGAGCAGCTTCTGGCGCAGCAGACACAATTGCAGGCGCAGTATGATGCGGCCGTAGCGGAGCTGGAGCAGGCGCATGCTGAACTGGAAGCGTCGGCACAGCAGCTGGAAATGGCGGGGCAACAGCTAAAGACAGGGAAGACGGAACTGGAACAGAAAAAGACCGAAGGTCAGCGGGAGCTTGCAGCGGCAAGACAGCGGCTTGCAGAGTCCAGAACGCAGCTGGATCAGGCGCAGGCGCAACTGGAACAAACACAGGCTGAGAAATCCCAGGAACTGGATCAGGTCAGACAGCAGATTGAAGACGGACGAAAACAGCTGGAGGACCTTTCGCTGGGTGACTGGTATATAGTTGACCGCAGCCAGTTTCAGGGTTATGACAGTGTGCGTGAAGATGCACAGCGGCTTGAATTGATTGCCGCAGTGTTTCCGGTGTTTTTTCTGTTGGTGGCGTTGCTGGTTTGCTTGACAACCATGACGCGCATGGTGGAGGAACAGCGCACGGAGATCGGAACTTATATTGCCTTGGGGTATCGTTCCGGTGCGGTATTTTATAAATTTATAATTTACGGAGCGAGCGCGGCGCTGTTGGGATCGGTTTTCGGTACGCTGATCGGTATGAAACTGTTCCCCATCATCATTATCAATACCTATAAAATCATGCATTGTTATCCCGGTGTTGCAGCGCCGTATGATGCGCTGGTAATTTTGTTGGTGACGCTGGTTGCCGTCGGGGTGACAACGGTGGCGGCGTTGGCGGCGTTGGTGCCGACCATGCGCAACCAGCCTGCGCAATTGATGCGTCCGAAAGCGCCTAAAGAGGGCAAACGGATTTTTTTGGAGCATATTCCGTTTTTATGGAAACGCTTTAACTTTATGGCAAAGATCACATCGCGCAATTTGTTTCGCTATAAAAAGCGGATGCTGATGACGGTGATTGGAATTTCCGGCTGTACGGCGCTGATTATTGCGGGATTTGCGCTGCGCAGTTCGATCAATGCAATTATTCCGTTGCAGTATGGGGAGATCAGCACTTATGATATGATGACGGTTTACAGCGAAAGTGACGGTGTGATGCAGGTTTTGCAGAACAGTGACGTTGTGAGTGAAACGTTGCGTGTTTATAATGAAACGGTCACGGTAGACGCTGCGGATCAGAGCTATCAGGTAACAGTTTTTGTGCCGGAGAATCTGGAGAATTTGCCGCAGATGCTGCGGCTGCGCCGGCATGACACCGGGGAAAATTTATCGTTGGTTGATGGATCTGCTGTTATCAACGAAAAACTGGGGATATTGACTGGTTTATCGGAGCAGGATACAGTTCATTTTACAGATGAAAATCATCAGACATATACGGTGCAGATATCCGGTATCAATGAGCAGTATGCAGGCAATACCATTTATATGACTGTCGGGACTTATCAGCATATATTCGGCAAGTCGCCGGTGTATAATACGGTATTGTGCACGATGTCCGATCATACACAGCAGGCGAAGGATACGTTGGCGTCGCAGCTGGCTGGACAGGATGGGTTTTATTCGGTCAGCTTCAGCGACGACCTGCGGGAAACGTTTGCGGATACGATGTCCAGCATGGTTTATGTGGTGTTAATCATGATTTTGATGGCAGCGCTATTGGCGTTGGTGGTATTGTATAATCTGACAAATATTAATATCGGTGAGCGGATTCGGGAGATTGCAACTTTGAAAGTATTGGGTTTTAAAGACCGGGAAGTGGCGCAATATGTGTTTCGTGAAAACGCGGTTCTGACACTGCTGGGCGCAGCGGTGGGAATGGCGTTGGGAACGGTGTTGCACAGTTTTATTTTGAATACTACTGAGCCGGATATGGTGATGTTCTATCATGGCATCTCGTGGATAGAATTTGTCTGGGGCGTTGGTTTAACTGTGGTATTTTCGGCGCTGGTCAGTTTTATTTTGTATTTCAGACTTAAGCGAATTGATATGGTAGAATCGCTGAAATCTGTAGAATAACAATTGGCACGACCGGCTTTAAAGACAGCTGTTGCAAGGATGGGAAAGATTCAATGGCAATCAGAAAGCGAATAGTTGGTTTAGGTATGATGATGGTGCTGCTGGCGTGGATGTTTTGCGGGCCCGCAGCCATGCATGTGCGCGGCGCCGGGGTGCAGCGGCTGCTTGCGGTATATGACGGCGCAAGCCTAAGCAGCAGCTCCGGCGAAGCGGTGCAGTGGCGGGGCATGGTACGGTCGTTTCTGTTTTCAGATTTTGGCGCGGTAGGACAGGCGCATCTGATGGCCAGTAATGCACCAAATGTGCGGAATATGCTGTATTATACACCGCCGTCAGAAGCATTTACACAACTGGTGCGGCAAGCAGATGGTGTAGAGCTGTTGGTGTATTTGTCTGCTGACAGTGCACCGTCGCAGATTTTGGTCGGAATCGGTGATTATATTGCCTCTGCAACGCCGGAAAAAGGACAGGTCGTCAAACTGCGGCTGCCGTTTGACAGTTTTTCAAACGGGGGAATGAATCTGTCTGTTGGCAAGCAGTATGTGACAGGCGGTATGATTTCGATTGGGGTGCAGGGCGGCGGACAGATCGACTGTATTTTCAGTGATATATATGTATATAGTGGAGACGCACAGCTGCAGTCCTCAGCATCTTCTGAACGGGATACAGAACAGCAGAATGGGCGGCTATTGCATTTTGCTTCGCTTTCAGATGTTGAATATGTTCAAAATGGAACAGCGGTGCCGGTGGTGCAGCTTAGCGATGTGTTTGCACCCAGTGGTGGTATTCGTTGTTTTATATCCGGCCAGCCAGATTGGACGTCAGATCTATCTTTTTATAAATTTCTGCCGGCCGGAACATTGGCAAAATACAGCGGATTACAGTTGTATGCAGCCGGCTATACCGGCGGTCAGATGGCAAAATATTTTGCATTGAAAGTTTATGCGAATGTCACGGCTTATGACGCGAACGGAGAAGCCTATCAAAAACGGGCAACTTTTGTACGGACCATTTCGCTGGAGGAACAGGGACGGTCGCAGATGGAGAAAATAGCGTTTGATACATTTACCTGTGATACCAAGGATCAGCAGGGTAATGCCTATAAATTAACTGGCGATATTTTGCAGGCGGCGGATACCATCGAAATTCAGACGGGCATATACCGGGGGACGGATGATCGGTCTTTTTATGGAGATTATTATTTCAGTGATGTTTTTGGATATACGGAGTCGGCGGAATATCTGCCCGGATTAGAGGCTGCCGGGGCGCAGGAACAGACTACGACCGAAGCACCGGATGTGCAGGTTCAGCAATTACTGGACTTATATAGTCAGTTGCCCGGGACAGATCCCGATCAATATATTTATGAAGATTATCAGAATTTGCAGACTTTTTTGGAACGTTATACCGCGTTAACACAGCAGCAAAAGGACCGTTTGGCTGCCGCGGGGATTGGAACCGATCAGTATCAAGCACTGTTGGAGATGTATCAGAATATGCAACCGCCCAGCCCGGACAAAACCCGGCCAAGCAAAGTCTGGGCATCCGACAATGAGGCACAACAGGAGGTGCCGGGGGCTGTAACGATCAAAAGTTTGATGTTTTTATTGTTTTTGATTATGTCGGCGTCTGTGTTTGCTTATACATGCATGACATCGGGTATGGACCGGTTGCAGCAAGCCAAGGAGATGAATGTGTGATAAATCTTTCCAGTGCAAGAGTAAAAGTTACAAAAATCATAAAAGGCGGTTATATATTATTTACAAATATAAAAATTCTAATTCGATAAATCTTGCAAAAGTAGCGAAAAAATGTTATGATATTGTTGTATCGAACCCTATGTTTTGTATGAAGACATAAGGTGGATTAGGAGGCAAATTATAATGAAAAAAATAAGAAAGGTCTTGAGTTTGCTGTTGGCAATGGCGCTGCTGTTTGGCATGGCAACAGTCACGTCCATGGTGAGCGCGTCGGCGGAAACTACAGAGGTTGGCACCTTTTTCAGTTTTTCACCTGACCGGGTCACTGAATCTCAGGGCGTAAAAGCTATTACCGCGACAGAGGATGGCGGCATGCTGTTTGAAAGCACAGAAAACGATTTTTCGTTTAAAAGCACTTATACCATTCCGGAAGACCAGCGCTCTTATATTACCGCGGTATTTGATGCAGACGAAGAGGAAGTCAGCCAGGGGCTGGAAGAGTTGCGGGCTGAGCCGAATTATCGGAAATTATCACTCGATCTTGAGTTGTTAAGTTCCGAAGGTTTTGCAGAAAATGCAATTAAGAACTATGTGCAATTCGGAAAAAAAGACGATGCCAGCTTGCCTGAAATGGGATGGGGCGCGGACATTCGTTTTTATATCATCGGTCAGGATGCTGATGGCAATGAGTTGCAGACAGTTGCAATGCGGTTTCTGTCGCCACAGGAAAATCCGAAAAAAAATATAACGTTTTCACTGAATCCGAACATGGTTTCTGTAGATCGCGTGCAGGTAGAGGTCTCGTGGAGAGGCGACACTGTTGAAGGTATCACGAATGTCAAATTCAATGCGTCTTCGATTTATATCGTTGAAAATGACACGCAATATGCGCAGCCCAGTGAACCCGGTGAAGATTGCGTGATCGATTGGTCTTATGTGCCGGCAACATTGGGTGGTTCAGGCCGATTGGCTTTTTCCGGTGCTGTAGATATGGATATTACAGAAGATCAGTTATATCCTGTTTCGGCTGCTACATTTTCCGGCCAGGGAAATGCGGGTTGGAATTCGACTGACTGGCGTTGGGAAGACGTGAGTGTTAACGCGACGAATCTTGCGCCTGGTTTGTTCAGCGATTATGATGGAATACAGTTTTATGTAAAATCCGGAGAAGATGATTTTACCTCCAGAATCGGCGGAATCACATTCTATTGCTGGGTACCGAATCGGGATGAATCCGGTAATTATCTGGATGCAGCGGGAAATATCGTAGACGAGTCGCAGGCGGCTTATTATAAGGTACTCTTCCAGCTTACAGATCGGGATTTACCGACGGTTATGAAAGGCGAAACTAATGTCGTTTCAGTAGATTTCTCATTATTTGAGTTTTCACTGCCCTATGTTACACAGTATCTTCCGGAGACATTCGGCTATTATTATGATAATTTAACTCTGGCTGATTGTAAAGATATGATTGTTGAATTTGGGGTCAACAAAGGTGAAATGACAATCAATGAAAAAACAATTGATTTCTCAGTCGGTGATATTTACGGTGCGACGCTGAATGAAGATGGTGAATTGGAGTCTGATATGCCAATTGCCGGCAACTATACGCCGCCCCCGGAGGAATTGCCGGACACGGAAGCAGCTGCCAGAATCAATGAATTGTATCAAATTTTACCGAAAGATATGGATTCCTATATCGGTAACAATGCGTTGATGATGCAATTGCAAGAGTTTGTAGATTTGTGGACAGCAACCTCTCAAAAAACCAAGACATATATCGAGCAGACTTATGGGATTACCGAAGATGATTATGTGACGCTTTATTATATCTATGATGATTTAATCGCCTTTGGTTATCTGGATCCTTCGACTGGTGGTTCTACCAGCAATCCGTCTAATGGTGTAAAAGAGATGGGTTGGGAATTTTATATGACATTGGCGTTGTCTGGTGTTGCGCTTTTGACCGTGATTTGTGCGGGTGCAGTTGTGGCCGTATATCGCAGGAAAAGAGAACAGGAATAAGTGAAGTCGTTCACTGCGTTTTTCTTCAATTATCAAGTGTAATTTGTTCCTTTGGACGCAGTTGCATGATGAAAGATTGTTTATAAAAAACAGAGCCGTTCATTAGCCAACGCCAGATAAGGAAGTTTTTATGTAGGGGTACGGTGTAACTCAGTAAAATGGGTTGCACCGTATTCT
>CALWVA010000051.1 GCA_944384875.1 uncultured Clostridia bacterium | reverse complement strand
GCTGCCAGCGTTAAATTTTTAATCGTCTTTTTCATTTTCCGAAACTCCTTATTCGTCTATAGATCTCAGTGTATAATTCCGACTGCCAAGGCCGATGGCCTGCGCGTGTTCCAGTGTGTGCAGACCGTTTCGGGATTCGATCCGCTGCACCAGCGAAGCGCCGTCTGAATCCCGCTGTTCGTAAATCAGGTCGATACAGGCCTGATCCAGTGCCACCGGGTCGGTAGATGCCAGAATGCCGATATCATGCAGGTCCGGCTCAGCGGGATTGCCGTCACAGTCGCAGTCTACTGAAAGACGGTTCATGACATTGATATAAACGATGCGCTCGCCATTTCCCAAATAGTCAGATACCGATTTTCCCGCTTCTGCCATGGATTCCAGAAACGCGTCCTGATCGCCGCCCCAGGGGTTGGTGCGGCTGGTGCCGCCGCTGTGAATCCATGCTTTTCCTTCGCTGGAACCAAGGCCGATTGAGATGTTTTTGATGGCGCCGCCGAACCCGGCCATGGAATGCCCTTTAAAATGGGATAATACCAGATAACAGTTATAGTCCGCAAAAGCGGCGCCCACATAGTTTTCGGTTAATCGGGAACCGCCGTCTACCGGAAGGGTCATCGACCCGTTTTCATCTAAAATCTGAAAATCGGCAATGGTAGTAAAACCATGATCTTCCGCGACCTGATAGTGCATGGCGGTTTCAGCGCGGGAACCGCCGTAAGCGGTATTGCACTCCACAATCGTACCGTCTACCGATTGTATCAGATCGGCGATCAGTTCCGGACGAAGATAGTTACTGGCCGGCGGCTCGCCGGTAGAGAGCTTGACCGCCACATTGCCAGTAGGCGCCCAGTGCAGCGCTTCATATACTGCCATCAATCCATCTGGGGAAATATCTGTGGTCATGTACACCACCGGCTCTGTTCCGGTTTCGGTTTCCTGATCTGTTTGTTTTGTTGTGGCACCGCTTGCAGCTATGCTGTGCTGTGTTGCAGAACCATCTGGATCTTGCACAGGCGTTGCAGTCTGGCCGCTGCAGGCGGTTAACGTTAAAATCCATGCAGCCAGTAACAAACCAATCCATTTTTTCGTTGTTGGATCCTCCGATCTGTTTGTATTGTTCCTACAACAGCTTTAAAAGACTGTTTTTTCTGAAGAAGGGAAGCGCAAATAATATGGCTTTACAGACGTTGTCGGCAATCATACAATACCAGACGGCACGCAGCCCGAGTCCCCAGACGTGTACACACAACCATGTAAACAAAATGCGCACCCCCCACATTCCCACCGTTTCTACAAAAAAAGCATAGCGGGTGCGGCTGAGACCGTAAAAAATGCCCTCCAACACGATCATAAGGCCAAAAAACGGTTCTGACAATGCGACAAGACGCAGCATTTCCGCGCCCAAACGCACAACCGGTTCGCTGGGTGAAAACAGCCGCATCAGCAACGGTGCGCCGATATATAACAGAAGCCCGCTGATCAGCATCATGCCGATTGTCAGCAAGACGCTCAGCTTACCTACCGATTTCAGCTTTTTAATATCGCCTTCGCCGCGGGCGTTGCTGATCAGGGTCGAGGCAGCCGAGCGCAATCCATATCCTGGCACATAAAAGATGGTCTCAGCGGTTACTGCGATGGAGTGCGCTGCGAATACGGTGGTACCCATGCCGGATACCAGACTGGCAAACATGACATATCCCAGACAGGAAACCGCGCTGCTGCCAAGCACCGGCGTCCCGACCGTTGCACATTCCCGCAAAAGTCCAATTTCCACAGAAAAGCTTTTCCAAGGCCAGGACAGCAAACGGTTGCGCCGGCAGGCGGCGAACATTAAAACGCCGGATAATGTATAGGAAATGGCAGAAGCGATGGCGGCGCCGGCTACGCCAAGATGCAGCGTATAAATGAACAGATAATTCAATACAATGTTCAGACCATTGGCCGCAACGCTGATCAACATGGGCGTTTTTGTGTTTTGAACAGCGCGGAGCGCCGCACCTAAAATGGTGCTGGCAGAACGGAATATCATCGGCAGGCTGATAATGAAAAAATAGCGGGAGGCTTCTGCCTGAATGGCCGGTTCTGCACCCATCCAAACGGGAATATACGGGCTGAGCACCAGAGAGACTGTTCCCAGTGCCAGACCGGATACAATTGACAGAAACAGCGCTTGCTGTGACAGCTTTTGAACTTGGTGATACGCTCCTGCGCCGGCAGCTTTGGAGATCAAAACCAGTATAGCTGTGCCAATTGCGCCGGGCACACTGTTGACCAGCCAGGTGACGTTTGTGGTAATGCTGACTGACGCCGTAGCCTGTTCGCCCAACTGGCCGACCATCGCAGTATCTACGTATTGCAATAAGGTGGCCAGTATTTCTTCAATAATAGTAGGAATAGATAAAAAGAGCAATGTCCGCAGAAGCTGCGTGCGAACCGAAGAAGATAAATTTTGTTGTTTTTGCATGACCCCCGACCGTTTCTTAAAAAATTACATTACATATTGTGTCGTTGTGTAAATGTCCGGCTGCAAGCGAGAACAAGAATAGCTGCCTGACGGAACACGGGTTCGAAACCGCCGGTTATGCGCAGGCGCCGACGTTGTGATTCGGCCCTTCGCCGTTTGGCGATTGTATGATAATTTCACCTTTTGCATTCTCGTCATCTCGAATGACTTCTTCCACCGCCGGCACCAGAATGCGGCCGGATAACGGATTTTTGATGCTGATCACCGGCGTGGTAATGGTCGCATCCACTTCCGACTTTTCAAAGCAGAGATCTGTATCCAGCATTTCGCAGTGGATCAACTTCAGGTTTTTACAATAACAGAACGGTTGGGTTCCGATAATTTTACAGTTTTCCAATGTCAGCCCGTCAGAATACCAGGCCAGATATTCACCTTTAACCACGCTGTTTTTAACGGTAACGTTTTTCGCATGCCAAAACGCATCTTTTGTGTCGAATACGCAGTTTTCAAAAACAGCGTTTTTAATATATTGGAACGAATACTTCCCCTGAAACTGAACGTCCGAGAATTGCAGGTTTTCGGACCGCATCATAAAATATTCGCTTTGTGCGGTGCAGTGGTGCATTTCTATATGATTAACCGACCAGCCGAATTCCGGCGAGAGAATATCGCATCGTTCCATTATAACGTTGTTGCACTCCCGCAGCGCCTTGATTCCGTGCAGTTTGGTGTCTGTGATTTGAATGTGATCGGAATACCACAGCGCCGCTCGGCATAATTCGGTCATTTCTGAATTTTGAATTTTCAACCCATGGTTGTGCCAAAACGGATACCGCAGGTTGCAAAAAACATGGTCGATTTGGATATTGCTGCTTTCCTTTAATGCGCTTTCCCCGTCTGCGGGGCCGTCAAAGGCGCAGTCTTTTAAACGCAGATCGTGACTTCCATAAAGTGCCCGTTCTGCGTCAAAGGTTTGATGTTCAATGGTTTTCATGAATCTGCCTCCTCATTGATCAGATTGTTTGAAACAGCCCAACGGCCGGCTATAATCATTGCCGGAAAATATGCCAACAACGGCCTGCTCGTTGCGTCCAAGGCTTTTTTCAAACGTTATGGCGTTTATAGGACATCTCATGCTTTCAGCTTTACGGCAGTTTTCGATTGATATTCTCTAGTCTATATATCATTATAAATCCAAATTGGTTTGATATCAAATACCTATATCGAATACAACTTCATAGATAAAAGTTATTTTTGATACTGTTTTATAAACAGGCTTTGAGAAATTTGCACACAGCTGGACAGCGTATGATCGAGCGGTGTCACCACATGAGATAACGTCGCTTTCCGCCATATAACAGACTGTATCCCGGTTACCGGCATATCGTCTGCACTGAAATTTTTGCGGGTTTGTGCAAGGAGCCTTTATATAGCGCTTTTTGGATCTGTATGACTGAAGTAATGGTTAATTTGCTGCATGCGGGATTCCTGCTTGACGTGAAATGGACAGCGGGCTTCACAGTGTCCGCATTGCACACAGGCATCTGCTTTTACAGACAGTTTTTGATAATGGCCCTTTGCCAGTTGGTCTCCCGCCAGGGCAAGATCATAATATTTGTTGATCAGGCCGATGTTGATATCCTGTGGGCAGGGCTGGCAATGATTGCAGTATACGCAGATGCCATCTGCATTTTGTGGGGTAAACCGGCCGATCACTGCATAATCCCGCTGCTCATCGGGAGCCTCCAGATATTTCAATACATCCATGAGATCCTGGCTGTTTCGGACGCCCGGCAACACCGTAAGCACCGCCGGCCGGTCCAGCGCATACTGGATACACTGGGTTTTGGTGAGTGCCTGCTTGAAAGGCGATGTTTTGGCATTGAGCAGCTGGCCGCCGCCAAAGGGCTTCATCACTGAAATTCCGACACCTGCCCGTTCGCAGTCCCGGTACAGTTGCCCTCTTTCAGAAGCGGTGCCGATCCCATAGGTTCCGGTGGAGTAATCATAAGCCGGGTTGATACTGAACATCACCATGTCGATCAGTCCGGTGTCCAAAAAACGGCGAATGATGTCCGGGTCATGTGAAGAAAGACCCAGATGACGAATAACGCCGTTTTGCTTCAGCGCTTTCATATAGTCCCAAATACCGTTGGACATGATCTTTTGATAATCATCCAGCTCGTCGATGCAGTGTACAAATCCCATGTCCGTATAATCAGTATGTAAAATTTGAAGTTGGCTTTCGAATGTTTGTTTGATTTTTTGCAAATCCCTCGTCCAGCCGTATTTACCGTTGTCATAAACCGCACCAAAGTGCATTTGCAGATAAATCTGTTGCCGCTTGCCTGCAAAAGCCCTGGCATAACAGGCATATGGTTTGCCCTCGGATGCGGCCATGTCAAAATAGTTTATGCCATGTTCCAGTGCCAGCCGAACGGTTTGTTCGATTTCTGATTCGCTGCCTTCGTGGATGGAACCCATGCCCATGCCAATGACACTGATCTGCTCGCCGCCATGTGGCAATGTTCGATATTGCATCGCTGTCATGCGAATACCTCCTGAAAATCAATCTGTTTAACCGGATGAAAAAACCGTTTAAAAAGCCGTAACCAGAGGATATTGACTTCTGGTTACATGCTGCGCAACGCTTTTTGTATTGCAAAGGGCGGTGTTTTCAGATCTGTTTTTATAGTTGTTATTTAAGTTCCACAATGGTTACACCGTCTTCGCCTTCTCCAAATACGCCCAGCCGGAAGCTGCTGACAAATTTGTTGTTTTTGAGATAGCGGTGGATACCTGCCCGCAGCGCGCCGGTTCCCTTGCCGTGAATAATGGTAAAACTGTGTATGTTGTTCATCATCGCACTATCGATAAACCGGTCCAGCTCCAGCGTGGCTTCTTCAACGTTCTGACCGCGCACATCGATTTCCAGCGTCGCGCGTTTTGAAGATTTTCCGTTTTCACCGGAACCTTGAAAGCGGTGTCTGGTTTTGGGCTGTGGTTGTTTTGTATGTTCGACCAGCCGCAGGTTTTGCAACGGCACTTTCATTTTCATCATGCCGGCCTGCACCTGTACATTACCGGCGGCGTCGGGTAATGTTAAAACAGTGGCCTGCCGCCCGATATCGAAGAGCTGCACGGTGTCTCCGACCCGCAAAGGACGCGGCAGCTTATAGGCACTGTCCGGCTGCTTATTGCCATCCTCCAGGCGATCCAGCTTTTTAAAGCTGGATCGTGCTGCGGCCCGCATTTTAGACAGATCGGCTGACCGGTCTTTTTTTAGCTGTTCCATTTCATCTAAAATGCGGTTGACCCGCTCTTTCGCGTCGTCGATCAGCATACGCGCCTGGGCTTTGGCCTGTTCCATCTGCCGGTTATAGTCCCGCTGCAGTCGGTCGGCGGCCTGCTGCGCCTGCTGCATTTTTTCTTCGGCCTGCTTTACCATCTGCTGCGCCTGTTCCTGCTGTTGCTCATATTCTTTCCGGGTTGCTTCCAGCCCGGACAATACCCGTTCAAAGCGGCTGTCTTCGGCGTGTACCAGCTTTTGCGCATGGCTGATAATGACCGGATCCATGCCCAGCTTTTGCGAAATTGCAAAAGCGTTTGACCGCCCGGGCACGCCGATCAGCAGCTTGTAAGTAGGCGCCAGTGTCTCGACGTCGAATTCACAGCTGCCGTTTTCCACACCCGGCGTATCCAGCGCATATGCTTTGAGTTCGGCATAATGGGTAGTGGCGGCAATCACGCCGCCGGTTGCTTTTAGCTGTTCAAGAATAGCGGTGGCAAGCGCGGCGCCTTCTACCGGATCGGTGCCGGAACACAGCTCATCCAGCAATACCAGCGATCGGTGATCGGTTTGCTTTAAAATATGAATAATGTTGGTGATGTGCGAAGAAAAGGTGGAAAGCGACTGTTCGATACTTTGCTCGTCGCCGATATCCGCCAAAACCCGATCAAATACCGACACGCAGGAATGGTCGGCGGCGGGGATCAGCAGACCGCACATGGCCATCAAACACAAGAGCCCGGCGGCTTTCAGTGTGACGGTCTTGCCGCCGGTGTTCGGCCCGGTAATGACCAACACCCGATAGGTGTCGCCCAGCCGGATATCCACCGGCACCACTTTTTTCGGATCCAGCAGGGGATGGCGGGCCTTTTTCAGATTGATCACGCCTTGATCGTTCAACACCGGAACCGATGCATGCATGTCAAATGCAAGCTTGGCTTTGCCGAAAATCAGATCCAGCTCCTGTGCTACCGTGCAGGAACGCCGGATTGCGTCGGCAAACTGCGCCGCCTCGCCGGATAACAAAAACAGGATGCGCTCTATTTCTGCGGCTTCCTTGGCCTTGAGTACCTTGATTTCATTGTTTGCTTCCACCACTGCCATGGGTTCAACAAACACCGTAGAACCGGTAGAGGAGGTATCATGTACTAAACCAGGTACATTGCTGCGGTGTTCCGCCTTGACCGGCACCACAAACCGACCGTTGCGAATGGTGATGACAGTGTCCTGTAAATATTTTTGATAAGCGCCGGAGCGCACGATATGATCCAGCCGGTCGTGAACCTTGTTTTCGGCGTTGACGATGCTGCGGCGGATTGCGAACAGGTCCGGCGATGCGTGATCGCTGAGCGCTTCTTCTGACACAATACTGGTGAAAATCTTATCCTCCAGATAGCTGTTGGGAACCAGCGCGCAAAAGCGCTGATCCAGCGAGGTTTGCAGCCCGGCGCAACGATGATACCAATCCAGCAGCAGCCGGATGCATCGCAATACGCCGCCGATTTGAAGCAGTTCTTTCATCGACAGCATACCGCCTGCGTCCGCGCGGGACAGGGCATTGTCTACTTCCTGCAAATCGGCAAAGGATGGCGAGCCGAACCGGGCGGTCAGGATATAAGCATCCTCCGTGTTTTTGATCAATGTCTGCACGCCGGCGAGATCAGAGCAGGGCGTAAGTTTGGCCGCCTGCTGTTTAGCGGCGTCGCTGACGCAGCGGTTTTGCAGCATCTGCAAAACCTTGTCCAGCTCCAAGGTTATCAGATCTTTGCGATCTGTCATAATCAATCATACCTTTCAATGTCCGGTGCATGTGGCGTCGGGGATTCCGGATTGTTGTAAAACATAGTGGTTAACCGCAAAATTCAAATGGTTTTGTAAAAATCCAGGGTTTTATAACTGCGGTCGGTCTGGGTTAAGATAAATTGTTCACAGACGGCCGCCAGCCGGTTTAAAGAGGGTTGGCGCAATCGAAATGCAAAGGCCCGGCCCGGCGCCTGTTCCAGAATATATCGTATTGCAGTCAGCACGCCGGCAGTAATTTCCACACAGGTCGGCGTTTTGACGCCGCAGTTTTGGCATTGAACCGTGCCGCGCAATACGTCGAAACGGGGCGCGACAACATCTGCCCGGCGGCAGATGCTGCAACCGGAAACATCCGGCATATAGCCGGAAAACTGGCAAATTTTCAGTTCATATACGCTTTTGACCAGCGGTTGCGGCTGTGTATCTTCACACAGCAGATGCAACGCTTGTAAGGTCAACTGCAAATAGTCTTTAGCTGGTTCTTCCCGTGGAGCAAGCATTGTCAGCAGTTCGCAAAAATAACCCGCCAGCGCCAACGCGCGCAGATTCTGGCGCAGCTTGAAAAAAACTTCTACCGGCTGCGCATCTCCGATTTTATATGTATCACGGCCTTTATAAACCGAAAGCCGGGCATAACACAAAAGCTGGGTGCCGCTCTGGTGTTTGGAATGCAGCTTGAGCGCGCCCGGTACAAATGCCCGGATCAGCCCGAGCTGTTCAGTCAGTATAGTTACCAACCGATCGTTTTCCGACACCTTCTGTTCTTTGATAATCAGTCCCATCGTGGGGGTGGCGGCCATGCTCCTGCGCCTCCATATATTTAAATTTCAGATAATCCTCTATTTTACCAGATGCGGTAAACACATCCCAGAGCCGGTTGCTTTTCATCAATCAAAGACCTCCTACAGTTGCATTTTTACACAACAGCCTTTGATTTATTATAGGTAAATAAAACCGAATTGGTTAATCCAGCCCGAAATTGTGGATACTGCCTGTCCGATTGCGCCAGCCCTCTTTCACCTTGACCCAAAGCTGTAAATTGACTTTACAGCCGAAAAAACGCTCCAGATCCTGGCGGGCCTGGCTGCCAGCCTGTTTGAGCATTGCGCCCTTTTTTCCAATGATAATGCCTTTGTGGCTTTCACGTTCACAATAAATAACGGCGTTCAGATCCAGTATTCCGTCTGGCCGTTCGGAAAAGCGTTCGATGTCGATGGCCAGACCATGCGGTACTTCCTTGTCCAGCAGCCGCAGCAGCTTTTCCCGGATCATCTCGGCGGCCAACACCCGTTCCGGCTGGTCGGTCAGCGCGTTGTCATCGAAATAATGCACCGATTCCACTGCGTAAGAGGATAGCTGCTGCAATAAAACATCCACCCCATCGCCTGTAGTGGCACATACCGGTATAATCGCGTCGAAATCATATAGTTCGCTGTATGCTTGTATCACTGCCAGCAGCGCGGATTTATCCGACAGCAGGTCGATTTTGTTCAGTGCCAGCACCGCCGGCAGCCGCCGTTTTTTAAATTTTTCACATAACTCCCGTTCGGCAGGCGCGATTTTTTGATTTGCCTCTGCTACCAGCAGACAACAGTCAACATCCGCCATGCCGTCATAGACCGCTTTGACCATTTGGATGCCCAGAGCGTTATGCGGTTTGTGCAGTCCGGGCGTATCGATAAACACCAGTTGTAATTCGTCTTTGGTATATATACCGGTGATCTTTGTGCGGGTCGTTTGCGGTTTGTCTGAAACAATGGCGACTTTTTGCCCTAAAATACGATTTAATATGGAGGATTTTCCCACGTTTGGACGGCCCACGATAGCGATAAAGCCACAAGTTGTCTTCATAAAACGGTATATTCCTTTCCATATGGGTTTAAACAGTCCTAAAATGTCTCGTCGCTATTCTTTTTTGGTTCGACCACGAATAAACAGGATTACAACAGGCAACGCTGCCGCTAAAAGAACCGGATACCATGGCTGTGACTGGCAAAACTGCAGCAGACGGCGCCATCCCGCGCCGTCTGAAAATAAAATACCTGCGACAAGCAGCGCACCGAACGCCAACATCAGAACGGCGCCGGCCGCAAGATCTTTAATAAGACCGATCTGACGGTCAAAATTTGCAGTAATCCGATCACAAAGTGTTTCGATGGCCGTGTTGAATAATTCGGCAGCAACTATGCCAAAACATAAGACGATTAGTGCTACCCAGCCGCTACGGCTGTCGATAAAAAATGGCGCCAGCGCAAAACAGTATATCGCCGCGGAAAGATGGATCCGCAGATTTCGGGTTTTGTGAACCCCTGCGGCAAGGCCGCGAAACGCATAGCCAAAACTCAACAGCAGCCGTTTCATGATCAGATACCGGTGCGGGTATAATTTGCGTCTTCTGGCAGGCCCAGCAGCCGCATGACATGCTCTTCCTTTTCCCGCATCCGCACTGCCTGCAGCCCGCCGTTGACATGGTCGTAGCCCAGCAGATGCAACATCGAGTGGGCGGTCAGATAAGCCATTTCCCGCTGAAAAGAATGGTTATAATCCTGCGACTGCTTATATGCACGCTCAGCGGAAATCACGATATCGCCCAGCATTTTAGCGCCGGTTTCCGGATTGATATCATAAACGCCGTTTTCTCCCAGCGGGAAAGACAGCACATCGGTCGGCGCATCGATATGCCGGTACTGGTCGTTGAGCTTGGCGATCTGCGCATTGTCTACAAATGAGATGTTCACTTCTGCCGAACCTTCGAACTGCTCCATTTTTAACACTGCAGTGCAGCAGCGCCGCAGTAACATCCGAATCCCTGTGGGCATCTTAAAGCTGTTTTGCTTGTCTGTAATGGTAACCTTTATTTTATCCATGTTTTTAAACCTTCCTTTCTTGCGCCGCCAGCGGCATTGCCGATTTTTAAAAGCCGTGTTCGACGACGGATGAATCTAAAACGGCGTTATAATCTGACGCCGTTTGCAGTCGATTATTTTTCAAATTTTTTACGCCGTGCCCGTTCGTTGGCTTTTTCATAGGCTTTGACAATAGCCTGCACCAGATGATGGCGCACCACGTCTTTTTCAGAAAAACGCACAATTGCAATATCTTCGACAGACTTTAATACCCGCATGGCGTCAATCAGGCCGCTGGACTGCCCGGATGGCAGGTCGATTTGCGTGATATCGCCGGTAACCACCATTTTGGAGTTAAAGCCCAGCCGGGTCAGAAACATTTTCATTTGTTCCCGTGTGGTGTTTTGTGCCTCGTCTAAAATGATGAAGCTGTCATCCAGTGTCCGGCCGCGCATATAAGCCAGCGGCGCAACTTCAATGCAGCCTTTTTCCTGCTGCTTTTGAAAGTTTTCAGCGCCCAGCATATCAAACAGCGCATCATATAACGGCCGCAGATAGGGGTCTATTTTCTGCTGCAGATCGCCGGGCAAAAAGCCCAGTTTTTCTCCGGCCTCTACCGCCGGGCGGGTGAGGATGATCCGCGAGACCTGTTTTTGCTTAAACGCCCGGACCGCCTGCGCAACGGCCAGGTAGGTTTTGCCGGTTCCGGCCGGCCCTACGCCCAGGATCACAGTATTGTTGC
Source organism: uncultured Clostridia bacterium (assembly GCA_944384875.1). Lineage (GTDB taxonomy): Bacteria > Bacillota > Clostridia > Oscillospirales > Acutalibacteraceae > RUG14109. The sequence continues at coordinate 660 of CALWVA010000051.1, read as the reverse complement.
TGATTGCCTCGGCATATTTTTTCTGGCCCAGCGTTTTGGGCTTGATGGGTTTGCCTTTTTGCGTGATGCAGATACAGGCGCTGTCGGTCAGCGCGGTCAGATCTTCGTTTTCGCCGTCAGCCGCCAGGGAAATAATATAGCGGATGTTTTGTTCGGTCAGTGGTTCACCCTTTTCCACCAGCGTTGTCATGCTGCCCAGAATTCGTTCGGCCAGCCCGGCGTTGGGTTCATCTCCGGAGATTTTCAACGCGGAATCCCGATATACAACCTGTACGCCGCATTGGCGTTCCACTGTTTTAATGTTTTGATCCAGATTTCCAAACAGCGCAGAGGGGTTGGATAGATGTGAAATGTTTAACAATCTTTCGGCCACAATAACAATCCTTTTCCATAAAAAATGTACAAAAGTCCATAAATTTTTAACAAAAAATTAATTTTTGTGAATAATGCTCAAAAAATACGTGTTTATTATAGCATATTATTTTTCGTTTGTCACGGATTTATTAAAATTTTTTCCTCTTTCGAAATATTTTCTTTACAAATAAATTGTTGGATATATTTAACGCCTTTTTCCGATGTCTGAATATCGGTTGGGCCTTTTTCAAGCAGTGTGTCTCCGAGCTGTTCAGAACATAATATGTCCATCTGTTGTTGGGCCTG